>NZ_JAKFGN010000002.1:625607-938411 GCF_021502575.1 Bradyrhizobium sp. G127 | reverse complement strand
GTTGGATGAATCGCGCCGCCATAGACAGCCGACAGCACGCCCCATGTGGCGTCGTGAATGTCGCCCGGCTGGTTGGTCGGCGCTTTTTGCGCCTGCGGATAGGTCATCGCTGTGAAGTAGCTGTCATTGGCGTCGCGGATCCAGCGCGCGCGGGGCGAATAGGCTCTGAAGTCGCTGGCGCCTGCACCGCAGACAAGCGGATTGTTCGCCGCGTTGACGATGTCGCTGACAAAGCTCTCGCCGGTGGCCGAGAAACATTCGCGGTCGAACGGCGGATCGCTCTCCGCGCGCGCGCAGAAGCCGTGATTGCCAAACTGCGCCTGATGCTGGTCGACGAAGGTCATGCGGTCGCGGCTGTTGTCGCCGCACAACACGCCGCCGCTGCACAGCGCCAGCTTCTTGAGCGCGGGCAGAAACTCGCTCTGCACGAACTCCGTCACCTCGGCGAGCCGCTGCGGATCGGCGTTGAACGCCGGATGAATGTCGAAGCCCGCGCGGCCGCCGGGGCAGGGCGCGCCGTTCAGCAGCGACGGGTTTGCGTAGGACACGTATAGCACGCGCGACAGGTCGCCGCCGACGAACGGCTTCAGCGCCTGACGCAGCTTGCCGAATCCGCGCGGCAGATCGGTCTGTAAAATGGAACGCGCCTCGTCCACGGAACTGATCACCCCGGTGCGCCGCGACAGCGCGCGCTCGGTCTGCCGTTCGACGATGACGTCGGCGACGAGTCCTGAAAAATCCACGTCGTTGGCGCCGACGGAGAGCAGCACGAGGTCGAGCTGCCGGCCCGGCTGGCGTTGCGAAGCGGCGTTGAGCGCTTCGCGCAATTCCGCGACCTGCGCATTCACCGTGCCCTGACAGGTGAACCCGTTGCGGCCGACGACGCATTCGCGGGCGCGCTGCGAGCCGAGCATGCCTTCGGCGATGGTCGCGCCGGTGCAGGCCAGCGGCAGATAGGTTACCGCGATCTGCGGATTCTGCACCGCCAGCGTGATCGCCATGCGGGTCTGGTAGCTGTAGAGCGAGCGATGGCACGCGGGATTGAGCCACTGCGCGCCGGCGCGCTGCCAGTTCTGCAGGCTGGTGCCGTCCGACGTGTCGCAGGCGCGCGCGCCCTTGAAGCCGGCGCGGCCGGGACGGAAATACATACCGGTGGGGCCGCCGAGATAGGAGCGGAAACAGAAGCCCTCATCGCTCAGTGTCACGGCGCGATCCGGATTACCTTCGCCCGATGCAATCGAATCGCCGAGGCCCGCAATGAAGATGTCGCGCACGGCGATCTCGGTGGTGACGCGCTGCGGCGCGTCGGGGCCGCTCGACACATCGACGGTGACAGGGGTGGGGCGGCCGTAGCGGACGCGCAGATTGATCGGTTCGGCGCAATCGACCGTCGATTGCCGCGGCGGGTCGCCGTCACTGAACGTCCAGGCGCAGGTCGCGCCCACCGGCACCGCGCCGGTGAGACGCACCGTCACCGGATGATCGAGCGGGGTGAGATAGCTTTCCTTGACGTTGTCGCGGGTGCAGGGTTCGCTGACGCGCCCTGATGCATCGATACAGAGCCGCCCAACCGTGTTGCGCGCCCAGCCGCGCCCATCGCTCTGGGTTGCCAGCGTCTGTTCGGCTTCAAGGATATTGCGGCCCCGAAGCGATTCCACATGGAGCAGAAAGTCGCGCTCCTCGCGGAACAGGCGGAAGCGGTTGCGGACTTCCCACGAAATCTGCATCCCCACGCCGGGCACCGGTTGCACGGGCTCTGCGGCCGGCGATGCGGAGGGGACCAGCGGAGTTTGCGCCGTGGCGGGAGCAGCCATCGCACCGCCGAGCGCCGCGATCAAGAGGCAAGCCCTGAGCGAAAGGCGAATAACGCGCGAATGGATCATGCTGGTTTTGAAGCCGACGGATGAGGCCAAAATGTGGGGTGCCTTCGAAGCCTAGAGCGCCCCCGCAACCCCTACAAGCCACATCTTTGTGCGGCGACTATTCCGCTGCCTGCTTGGTCTTTACTTGCTGAGGCGACGATTGCGCGACAGCGGGTGCGGGCCGGAGTTTCCGGCTTTGTTGCCACGGCTGGATCACGCTGAGCCACAATTCCCGGACGCCCAGGATCGTAATCGAGGTCGCGAACGGGATCAGGAAGTAGAGAATGCGGAACACCAGCAAGGACGCCAGCAGATCTTCCTTGCCGAGCATCGGCAGCCCGATCAGCATGGCCGCGTCGAACACGCCGAGACTGCCCGGCGCATGGCTGGCGAAGCCGAGCAGCGTCGCGAGAATGAAGACGACGGACAGTGTGACGAAATCAAGATCGGGATGCGAGGGCGCGAGCAGATACATCGCCAGCGCGCAGAAGCCGAGATCGACGACGCCGATCAGGATCTGCAAAAGGGTGAGCGGCGCGGACGGGAGCGCGACTTTCCAGCCGTCTTTGCCGAGTTGCCGGCGGCCCCGGCCTGTCGCGATCCATGTGAGATAGACGGCAATGCCGGCGAGCAGTCCCAAACCGATCAATTGGTTGATGCTCTCCGGCAGCAGATCGATGGAGGCGGCGGCGGCGGGATGCCAGATCATGCCGATGCCGAGCACGAAGGTGTTGCCGAGCCAGAAGGTCAGGCCCGAGATGAAGCAGATCTTCGCGACATCGATCGCGGTCAAGCCCCAGTCCGAGTAGATGCGGAAGCGGATCGCGCCGCCGGTGAAAACCGTCGCGCCGATGTTGTGTCCGACCGTGTAGCTGGTGAAGCTCGAGAGCGCCGCAATGCGGTAGGGCACATGCATCTTGCCGATGGTGCGCAGCGCGAACAGGTCATAGAAGGTGAGGGTGAAGAACGCGCACAGCACGCACAGGGCCGCCATCACGATCTGGCCTTGGGACTTCTCCGCAAGCGCAGTCAAAACCATGGCTGTATCCACACCCTTCAGGGTGCGGAACAGATGCATGATCGCGATGGAAACGATCAAAAGGCTGGCGGCGATTCCGACCTTTTTCCAGCCGATTTTTTCTCTAAAGACACGCCCCAGCGTGCTCAACAAGTGCTGCATTCGTCCTCCCGGCAGGGCGCGAATTCTATAAAAGCCGATTGAGGCGACAGTGAGCAAGCGGCTGCGACGGTACTCATACGCGAAATCCCTGCTTTGGAAAATAGGCCGTTATGCAGCGCGGAGACTTGACGCAGCACAAGAAAATCGCGTGGCGCAGATGTCATATGCGCTTCACACGGGACCGCTGTCCCTCGTGAGCGTCATCATTAATATGGGAAATGAGGACGGTGTTTCAAAGTGCGGGCGGCCGCTCTGTTCCCTCCGTTCAGGGTTTTCTTTCATGAACGAGGAACAAATGAATATGCCTCAAGGCAAGACGGTCATTGGCGTTGATGCGAGTGGATCGCAACGGTCGCGACCGCCGCAAATCTACGGCTGCGGCTCCATGCGGGATAAATGGGGCATAACGCCGCGTCGCTTTAGGCCCGCGGCATTTTTTCAGACGCGGCGCAGCGCAAATTGCGCGCCGCAAAATGACATCACCGCTCCGAGGCACAACGCCACCACGGCGGCCAGAACGCCGGACAGCGTCGGGATCTGGCTGGGTGCAGAGGCTGCCTGTCCGGCGGCCATCAGCATGATGATGCCGACCGTGATCAGGAATTGCCGCAGCCGCAACGGAATCTGCCCGGACACTGCACCGTGCATCAGCGACGCGGCGATGAAGCCCGCCAGAAACGCCACTCCCCCGATCAGCCACCACGCCAGCGCCGCGCGCGCGGGGATCAGGCCCGGCGCGTCCGATTTCCATAAATCGGCAAGATTGAGATCGAAGCGCTGGATAATGATGTGAATGCCAAGCGCGAGCAGCACGCCGAACAGGATCGATCCGGCGAGAACGATATGACGCGAGAAATAGGCCGGCTTTGCCATCGGATATTTCGTCTGAACGCGTTGTGCTGCTATGACTTGTAGAACGCCTGCCATCTGACGCGCAAGCAAGGATGGACAGCTGCTCGCGATCGATCGAGGATTTCCATGCTCTCGCAAATATTCAAGACCGGACTGCGAGGAGAGGCAATCGGCTCAGTGGCCGCTAGCGACGGCACCCAGTATATCTTCAAGCCGTCTCTCGTCGGCGGTGCATCGCAGTTCGATCTCACAGATGATGGCCTGTCGTGGCAGGCAAGGGGAAAGAAGGGCGTTTGGCCACTGGAGAAGATCGCGGCCATTCGCCTGTCGTATCGTCCGGTGTCGATGCAGTCACGGCGATTCCGGACCGATATCGAGGACACGCGCGGCGAGCGCGTCACGCTCTATTCGACGACGTGGCATACGGTGGCGCTGATGTCGCCGCAGGATAACGGTTACCGCGCATTTGTCATGGAGTTGCACCGGCGTCTTGCTGACATAAAAAGCCGGGCCGTGCTGGTCGTCGGGATCAATCCGAACATCTATCTGGCGGCGATGGTGGTCATCGCGATTGTTGCCATCGCCATGCTGGGTTTGCTGATCCGGGCGCTGCTCACGGGTGAATTCGCCGGCGCGCTGTTTCTCGTCGGCTTCGCCGCGCTGTTTATCTGGCAGATCGGCGGCTTCATGCGCCGCAACAGGCCGCGCAGCTATACGTTCGACGCGCTGCCCGAGGACGTTTTGCCGTAACGGATGCTGTCGTGGGCGATGGGTCAGCTCGGCCGGGCTTCGTTGGCCGGCCCGGCCAAACCTTACCGCCCGATGATGGGGATCACCCTCCGGCGGCGCGTCAGCGTATCCCAAGGCGATGTCGGGGAGAAGCCAGCAGGAGGGCCACAACCACTTTGTGATCTTTGTCGCGCGGCGATAGTCGCTAAATCAAATCCTAGTGCCGAACCACCAGGACCGAACATTTCGCATAGCGAACCACGTGGCCCGCGTTGGAGCCGAGAAAATAGCTTTGCATCGAGGGCCGGTGCGAGGTCATCACGATCAGGTCGGCGCCGATGTCGGCGGCTTCCTCCAGGACCTCGTGATAAATGCCGCCCTGCCGCACGGTGATCGAAATGCGCCGGCTCTCGATGCCTGACTCGCGCGCCACGATGGCGAGCGCATCTTCCGACGATTGCCGCTGCTGGATCTCGAAATCCGGCGGGACATATTCCGCCAGCATCACCGGCGTGATCGGCATCACGTTGATCAGCCGCACCGTGCCGCCGGAGGATTTTGAGAGCGACGCAGCAGTCTCGATAGCGGGTTTGGCGAGATCGGTGTCGGCAAGGTCGATGGGCACGAGGATGGACTGAAACATCGGTCTCTCCGCTCAGAAGCTAGTGGTCCAATTCTAACATTCGCATCCGCTGTTGGCTGGGTGGCGAATGTCAAATCCACTCCACTAGGATGACCCACGATGAATTCCCCGATGGCAAGATGCAAGGCGATTGCGCGATGCGTCGGCCGTTCTGCGGCTACTCGCCGCCGGATTCCTCTCTCAGCAGTTTCGGGCTGACGAACCGCTCCAGCCGTCCGCTGCGGAAGCGGACCTCATCCCACTCGTCGGTTGCGAAATCGATCACCGCGACGCCCGCTGTCGGCAGGTTGGAATCCAGCGCCCGCCGGCCTGCCGGATCGCCGCCGGAGATCAGGCCGAGCGCCAGTTCGTGCAGCCCGGGGTTGTGCGCGACGATCAAAAGGCGCTGCGGGTCCGCGCTCGTCGCGCCGTGAATCACGCGCAGCAATTCGGATGTATCGGCTCCGTACAATTCCGCCACATGCTTCGCTCGTGTGGAGGGCAGGGCGGCGCGCAGCAGTTCCCAGGTTTCCTGCGCGCGCACCGCGGACGAGACCAGCGCGAGGTCGGGACGATAGTCATTTAGCGCCAGCCATCGGCCGATGTCCGCGCCGTCCTGCTTGCCGCGTTCGTCGAGGCGGCGGTCCTGATCCTTTCCCGACGGGGCGTCCCGCTCGGTCTTGGCATGGCGCAGCAGGATCAGTCGGCGCATATCGCGATCTCGTTTCAGTGGGCGTTCGAACTTCGCACACTAGTGTCCTGAACCCGAAGTTCGCCTCGATTTGCAGCGCGTTCCGTAGCGAACTTCGGATTCAAAAGGACACTAGAAAATTACGATTCTAATGTGGTTTGGTTGGCAAGTCCGCAGATGATCGTGCCGAGAAAATGTTGCGGACTTGTCAACCGCCACATTAGGGCATGAGCCGAAATAGTGTACAAGCGCATGGGGAATAAAGTGGCAGACCTGAGCGCTGTTACACCCATAAAATGGATGTTTGGGGCAGGCTATTTCCGGGAAGGTGGTATGGACGGTTCTCCGCAGAATTCTTCGACAGACGTGTCCATCCGCGAACGACTGACGTTCGATCTGGATGTGGATATCTGTGTCGTCGGGGGAGGGCTCGCCGGCCTGACAATGGCGCGGGAGGCCGCCCTGATGGGCGCAAGCGTCGCGCTGCTCGAAGGCCGCAACATCGGCTGGAATGCATCGGGCCATAATCTCGGAACCGTCATGCCCGGTTACGGCGTTGCGGTTTCGGATCTGATCGAACGTGTCGGCTTCGACGATGCCCGCGCGCTCTGGTCGCTCGCGCAGGAAGGCGCCGACTACGTTCGCGCGACTGCGAGTGGTACGCCCGGCGCTGTCATGAGCGAGGGGGCGTTGGAAGTCTCCAAAGTCGACGCCGGCGATGAGCTCATCAGCCGGTTGCAAACTCTTGGAGAAGATTTCGGTACCGAAGTGGAAGGCTGGCAGATCGATCGTGTGCGCGAAACGCTGAAAACGGATCGTTATTTCCATGCGATCCATTTTCCGAAAGCCTTTCAGATCGACGGGCGGCGATATGTGCACCGCCTCGCTGAACTGGCGGAAGACGCCGGGGTACGGATTTTCGAAGACACGCCGGTCGTCAGCATCGATCCGGCCGGCATCCGCAAGCGCGTTGCAACGCCGTCGGCGAAGCTGCGCTGCTCCCACATCGTATTCGCGGGCAATGCGCATCTCGGTGCGCCCGGCCGGCGTCTCACGGCGACGCTGCTGCCGACCTGGCGCTACGTTGCCTTGACCGAACCGCTCGGCGAGCGTCTTGCCGGCGCGATCACCTTTCGGGGGGCGGTGGCCGATACCCACGACATCGATCATTTCCGCATTGTCGATGGCGACCGGCTGTTGTGGTCGAGCCACGAGACCACATGGCAGGGCGATCCGCGGCGTTATGCGAAACGTATTCAGAGCCGCATCGCATCGATTTTCCCGAAACTTGGCCCGGTCAAGATCGCCGACGCATGGAGCGGCATGTTCGGGCAGACGGTGCATGGCATGCCGCAGATCGGCGAACTGCAACCCGGTCTCTGGGTTCTCAGCGGTTTCGGACGTCAGGGGCTGAATACGACTGCGATGGGCGGCCAGCTTGTGGCGCGGGCGATTCAGCAAGGCGACGACCGCTGGCGGTTGTTCTCTCCGTTCGAACTGGTCTGGGCCGGTGGCGCGGCAGGGCGCATGGCCGGGCAGGTGTTCGGCGTGTGGTCGCGCGGACATTCCGCAGCGGCGGGAGCCTTGTCGCGTTTTCGCGAGCGCGCCCGAGGACGCGAGCAGGCGCGGGAGCGGGCTCGCGCGGCGCGCATGGCCGAGGCGCAGGCCAGGGCAGTGGGGCGTCGCAGTGCCATGCCGCCTCGCGAAGGCAGCGGCGGTTCGGCTGGCGGTGCTTGAATAACGCGCCGGCGGCGGGGTTATTGGAACATCGGGGGCTGCTATGGCCGGGAAGTTCGTGGCCTCGCGGGAAAGTGAGCCGTGGGCCACAACCTTGCTGTAACGTTTCGCGGACTGGACCGTAGATCGTGATGGACAGCCTGTTTCCCGATCTGCACGGAGCTTTGACCATGATCGATCGCCGCATTCTGCTTGCATCCGCAACGTCCCTCGCCGCATTCTCGGCCTTCCGCTGGCTCGGGATGGGTGGCGGTGCCAATGCCGCCGAGAGATCGGGAGCGGAAAAGTTCGAGATCGAGAAGACGCCGGAGGAGTGGAAGAAACAGCTCTCGCCCGCCCAGTATAATGTGCTGCGCGAAGCGGGCACCGAGCGCCCGTTTTCCAGCCCGCTGAACAAGGAGAAGCGCAAGGGAACCTTCACTTGCGCAGGCTGCGATTTGCCGCTGTTCTCGTCGGATACGAAATTCGAGAGCGGCACCGGCTGGCCGAGTTTCTATCAGGCGCTTCCGAACTCCATTCTCGAGAAGAAGGACACCACTTTTATGATGGTGCGGACCGAGACGCTTTGCCGCCGTTGCGGCGGTCATCTCGGCCATGTGTTCGACGACGGCCCGAAGCCAACGGGGCTGCGCTACTGCATGAACGGGCTCGCCCTCTCGTTCAAACCCGCGGACGGTTCCACGACCTGAACGAGCGGCAATTCTTGCCCGCTAGGCAATTGTGCCCCGGTTATTCCACCGGGGCATTTTTGTTAATGTATTGATTTTGTTAGAATAATTTATTGGCATAGGGCTTGCGATCTCTTCCTTCGAACACGGCCATGACGATGGACACGGGCGGGCCGCCCGGATCGAAGTTGGAGAAAATGTAATGGGTCTCTTTGGCGCTCTCACCACGTCCGTCGCGGGCCTTCGTGCTCAGTCCTACGCGCTGGAAAACATCTCCGGTAACATCGCGAACTCGCAGACGACGGCGTTCAAGCGCATCGACACGAGCTTCCTCGATCTCATTCCCGAGACCGGCAACACGAATCAGCTCGCCGGCAGCGTGGCGACCGCGTCGCGCGAGACCAACACGGTGCAGGGCGACGTCCAGAAGGCGGCCGTTGCCACCTACATGGCCATCAGCGGCGACGGCTTCTTTGTGGTGCAGAAGCCCGGCAGCTTCACCGACAACAATCCGATCTTCAACGGCGTGGACAACTTCACCCGCCGCGGCGACTTCACGCTCGACAAGAACGGCTACCTCGTGAACGGCGCCGGTTACTATCTCGAAGGCCTTCCGATCGATCCCTCGACCGGCAACGTCACCGGCAGCAACCCGCAGGTTCTGAAATTCGGTAGCGACTTCCTGCCGGCCCAGCCGACCACTGTCGTGACCTATCGCGCGAATCTGGCCTCGTATCCGCTGACCTCGAAGCACGACACCTCCGTTCCGGGTTCGGAACTGATCAACGTCGGCGACTTCAGCGTGAACCCCAGCACCGTCGGCACGCCGCCGCTGCCTTACCTCGACAACGCAACCAGTGGCTCGTCGGTCAATAGCGCCCTGACCACGCCGACCAAGATCAATGGCTCGACCACGTTGGTGGGCGGCACCAACGTCAACTCGCTGGCGGCAGGTTTCGTTGTCAACGACACCATCACGGTGAACGGCTTCACCATCACGTTCACCGACGCGACGAGCGTTCCGCCGAACCAGGACGACGCGACTCATATCCCGGTCGGCAGCACCGTCGATCAGCTCCTGGACAAGATCGATGGATTGAGCGGTAACGCCTCGCTGTCCTCGACCGTCAACAACGGATCCGTTGTTCTTCACACAGGTCTCACGAGCAATCTGGCTGTCAGCTCGAGCAATGCGACCGCCTTTGCGGCTCTCGGCTTCTCGGGTCCGGTGGCGGTGAACCGGCTGGGTGGTGGCCTGCCAGGTTCCGGCACGGTGATCGGCTCCGACGCTGCGACATTCATTTCCCAATCGATCGGCGGCGGCGCCACGACCGGTTATGACATTTCCGGTTCGCCGGTGAGCATCCAGTTCCGCTGGGCGAAGATGGACAGTTCGACGCTCGGTCCCGGTCACGTCGACAAATGGAATATGTTCTACCAGGTCGATCCGAATGCGACGGGTACGATGACGGCGTGGCAGAACATCGGCACCGACTTCACCTTCAGCGCGAACGGTCAGCTCACGCCGGCGGTGGCTTCGGTCATTCTCAACAATCCGACGATCAGCGGCATCACGCTGAACAATGTCACCGTGAACTTCGGTGTGAGCGGCTTGACATCGTTTGCCGACGCCAACGGCAACGCGCAGGTCAACGACATTCACCAGGACGGCTTCCCGGCGGGTTCGCTGCAGACGGTTTCTATCGGCGACAACGGCCGCGTGGTCGGCAACTATTCCAACGGTCGCAACATCGATCTCGCGCAGATCGTGCTGGCGACGTTCAACGGCGCGAACTTCCTCAAGCGCATTGACGGCGGCGCGTTCGAGGAGACCGATCAGTCCGGCGCGGCCGTCTACGGCAAGGGCGGTTCCATCACCGGCTCTGCGCTCGAGGGCTCCAACAGCGATATCGCGGACGAGTTCACCAAGCTGATCGTCACGCAGCAGGCCTATTCGGCGAACACCAAGGTCATCACGACTGCAAACCAGATGGCGCAGGATCTGCTTAACGTGCTGCGATAATCGGCGTGTCATCGCGCGATCCTGAGATGGACAGTATGTCATGGGTCTGAGCCAAGCTCTTTCAACCGCGATGTCCGGATTGCGGGCGAACCAGGCGGCGCTGTCGCTGGTGTCGTCCAACGTCGCGAATGCGGAAACGCCGGGCTACATCCGCAAGACCGTCAGTCAGGTCCAGACCGCAGCCGGTGCCGGCGCGGGCGTCGAAACCATCGGCGTCAATCGCGTCCTGGATGCCTATATTCAGAGCCAGTTGCGGACGGAAACCTCCGGCGCGTCTTACGCAAGCGTGCGGGCGAATTTCCTCAACAATCTGCAAAGCATCTACGGCGATCCGAATTCGTCGGCGACGATCGAATCTGCATTCAATTCGCTCACCACCGCGCTGCAGGCTCTCTCCACGAGCCCGGACTCCCAGTCGGCGCGCACCGGTGTACTCAATGCAGCGCAAACGCTGGCGTCGCAACTCAATTATACTTCGCAGGGAATTCAGGGTCTGCGCAACAGCGCCGAAACCGGAATATCGAACGCCGTATCGACGGCCAACAGCGCATTGACCCAGATCGCGAAGATCAACCGGCAATTGCAGAGTTACCCGGGCCAGGATGCGTCGACGGCCGCGTTGCTGGATCAGCGCGATCAGTACATCACGCAACTGTCGCAACTGATGGACGTGCGTGTCGTCACTGGCGATGGCAATCAGCTTTCCGTTTATACGACCTCGGGTGTGCAACTCGTTGGCGGTGCCGATGCCGCCCTGTTGTCCTTCGACACACAGGGCACGGTCACGCCGGATTCGAAATGGAATGCCGATCCGGCGAAAAGCACGCTTGGGACGATCTCCATTTCCTATCCGAACGGTGGAAGCATCGATCTCGTGGCCAGCGGCGCGATCCGCTCCGGAGCTATCGCGGCCTACCTCGAATTGCGCGACAAGACGCTGGTGCAGGCGCAGGAACAGGTTGATCAGCTGGCGTCGGCAATGGCAAGCGCATTGTCTGATACGACGACCGGCGGCGTGCCGTATCCGCCAGCCACGCCGGCGCCGCCGCCCGGCACACCAGCCGGATTCGATCTCGATCTGTCCGGTCTTCAGACCGGCAATGTCGTTCATCTCACCTATACCGACACTGTCACCGGTACCCAGCAGAGCATTTCGATCGTCCGTGTCGATGATCCAAGCGTGCTGCCGCTGAAGGACTCCACGACGGTCGATCCGAACGACAAGGTCATCGGCGTCGACTTCTCGGGCGGCATGTCGTCGGTTGTGTCGCAGCTCAACGCGGCGCTCGGCGGCGCGAGCATTCAGTTCTCGAATCCGTCGGGATCGACCCTGCGCGTGCTGGACGACGGCGCCGGTGGTTTGTCGGATGTCAACGCAGCGTCGGTCACCAAGACAGCATCGTCGCTGACCGGTGGTGGCCCGCAGCTCGCCTTGTTCACCGATGGCGGTAATCTTTATACCGGAGCGATCACGGACGCGGGTTCGCAGCAAACCGGACTGGCGGGGCGCATTAAGGTCAATGCCGGGCTGCTGGCGGACTCGTCGCGTCTGATCGTTTACAGCACGAGCCCCACGACGCCCGCCGGCGACACCACGCGCTCGGATTTCATTCTGTCGCAACTGACGTCGGGCACCTACAGCTATTCGGCCACGACGGGCGTCGGTTCGAACGCGACACCGTACAAGGGAACGCTGCTCGGCTTCACCCAGCAATTCACCAGCTTGCAGGCGAACTCGGCGAGTGCGGCACAGCAGCTTTCGGATGGTCAGGACGTCGTGCTCAACACGTTGCAGAAAAAGATGGACGCGAGCTCGGGCGTGGACATCGACACGGAAATGGCGAGTCTGCTGGCGCTGCAGAATGCCTACGCGGCCAATGCCCGCGTGATGTCCACCATCAATTCGATGTTTCAGTCATTGATGCAGATTATGTGAGGGGTTCATGGCCATCGATGGCGTTAGCGGCCGGACATCATATCTCGGTTCGTCAATTCTCAACATCAAGAGTCAACTCGACTCCCTGACGGAACAGCTCGCTTCGGGAAAGAAGTCGACCACCTATGCCGGCCTTGGTGTCGACTCGGGCACGGCAACCAATCTACGGGCGCAAATTTTCGCCATTGCCGCCAACACCAATACCGGAACGGTCATCAACACGCGGCTCAATGTCGCGAACCTGTCGCTGCAAGGCATCAGCGACGCCGGCAGCCAGGTCAAGGGCGCGGCCGCCGGTGCCACGCTGACGCTCGACAGCGCCGGGAAAACCGCCGGGCAGAAAACCGCGATGGCGTCGTTCACGCAGGTGATCTCGCTTCTGAATACGTCGGTCGGCGGCCGCTATATGTTTTCCGGCCGCGCGACCGACACGCCCGCGACGCAGCCGGCCGATGTCATCCTGAACGGTACCGGCACGCAGGCCGGGCTGAATCAGATCATCGATGAACGCGGCCAGGCCGATGGCACAAGCAGCCTTGGCCGACTGGTGATTACATCGCCCACGCCGACATCGGTCACGATCGGTGAAGACGTCGCTGGATCTCCGTTCGGTTTCAAGCTCAGCGCCATTACCTCGACGCTGACGGGTTCGACCGTGACCGGTCCCGCGCCTCCGGCGGCACCTCCCGGCGCGCCTTCGGAAATGTCCGTCGCCCTTGGCGCGACCAATCCGAACAATGGCGACAAGGTCCGATTCACATTCAGCCTTCCGGACGGAACATCGGAAACCATCGAACTCACGGCAACGACGACAACGCCGCCTCCCGCCGGAAGTTTTCTCATTGGCGCGGATTCAACCGCGACAGCAACGAATCTCAACGCCGCTCTCAACACGGCGGTCGGTACGCTGGCCAATACGGCGCTGGTCGCCGCCTCGGCCGTTACTGCCTCCGACAATTTCTTCAGTTCGTCGCCGCCGCAGCGCGTCGACGGTCCTCCGTTCAACACTGCCACACAACTCGTGAACGGCACCTCGGCCAATACGGTTTCGTGGTACACGGGAGAAGACGGCGCCGATCCTGCCCGCGGAACAGCAGTGGCCGGGGTCGATCAGGCGATCAGCGTGCAATATGGCGCGCGCGCCAACGAGTATGCGTTTGTCGCGCAGTTGAAGAGTATCGCGGTCTATGCCGCGGTCACGACCGACGCCAGCAATCCGAATGCAAACGGGCAGCTCACCGCGCTCAACTCGCGCATCGTCGATAATCTGGCGGTGCATCCGGGGACGCAATCGATTCAGGACATTCAGGCTGATTTCGCGGGTGCCCAGGCTGCGATCGGAACAGCGAAAGACCGGCAGACCCAGACGGGAGCGATCGCACAGTCGATGCTGGATTCGATCGAGGGCATCAACGACAACGAAGTCGCCACCAAGATCATGGCCCTTCAAACCAGTCTGCAGGCGTCGTATCAGACCACGGCATCGCTCTATCAGCTAAGCCTGCTGAAATTCTTGCCGTCGCCCTAGCGTTTCGCAACTCTTTCCCTGAGCGCAAACGAAAAGGCTCCCTTCTGGGAGCCCGTTCGCATTTCAATCTGCGTGGTATCAAGCGGCAGTGCTAAGTCCGGCTTCGCGCGCTCCAGCCTGCTCGCCTCTGGCGCTGTCCAGAAGCTGCTTTTCGTAAGCGATCAGCTTCTTCGATTCCTTCAGCGCTCTATAGTAGTCGCCGCTTAAGATGTGGTTATTGATTTCCTCGATCATGCCGGCGGCGCTGGGCACCGCGGTCAGAAAATCGCGCATCACGTCGAAGTACACCGCATGGTGCTCCTGCGGATCGTGCGAGATGTACATGAGCTGGACCGCCAGATAGATCAGCTTGGCCGGCGTGTCCGCCGTGTCCGGCGTCAGGATGTCTTTCTCTCGCAAGATGGGCAGCCTCTCTCCTTCGATCAGGAACTTCGCGCGCTGATCGGTATTTGTAATGACGCACGAACCGACAATGATCTTCTCGTGCGGCTTGAGTTCAACCTTCAAAGCCATGGCGGTTCTCCCGTGCGGGCCGGTTGCAGTCATACCGGCAACTGACGCGATCCTTTCGCTTTATGGTTAACGCGAGGTAAACGGCCAGGCGACCCTACAGCGATGGGGTTTAAGAAATACCCCTGTCAAATCAACGCCGTCGCGTTTTGCGGGCGGCCCGCACACCGCGGTTTTCCGGACAGTTGAGCAAATCCGGTTCACACCTTTTTAGATTGTTGGTTCCAAGGTGCATCGGCTCGTCGATCGAAATCGGCGGCACGCTTGTACACGTTGCGTCACACCAGAAAGGTAGTTCCATGTCTGACATCGTTCTCTCGTCGTCGGTACGTCAGAACCTGCTGTCGCTCCAGTCGACCGCTGATCTTCTCGCGACCACGCAGACCCGCCTTGCCACCGGCAAGAAGGTCAACACCGCTCTCGACAACCCGACCAACTTCTTCACCGCTTCGTCGCTCGATGCGCGCGCCAGCGACATCAACAACCTCCTCGACGGCATCGGCAACGGCGTGCAGGTTCTGCAGGCTGCCAACACCGGCATCACCTCGCTCCAGAAGCTGGTCGATACCGCGAAGTCGATCGCGAACCAGGCTCTCCAGACCCCCGTCGGTTACACCAAGTCGACGGCGACCAGCGGCGCCAACGCCGGTGTGAGCGCTGCCAACCTGCTCGGCACGACGGCTGCCGTCACCAGCAGCGTTGCCGGTTCGACCCTGACCAACAACGCCACTGCAACCTACGCTGTGACGGCTGGTACGGCTGGTTCGGCACAGAACAACAACCACCTCGGCGCCTATCAGAGCGTTGCGGTCCCGGGTTCAGTGGTGCTGAACGACAACACGACCACCGCCGTCGGTATCACCGGCGCGACCAAGCTGGCCGGCGTCGCGGGTGCCGCTTCGGACAACCTGTCGACCAACTTCACCGCGCTCGATACCCTGACCGTCAACGGCACCACCATCACGTTCAACTCGGGCTCCGGCACGACGGGTTCGGCGACGGCGGGCACGCTGTCGATCGACATCACCACCGGCGACGTGCAGGACGTGGTCGACGCGATCGATGCCATCAGCGGCGGCGCGGCGGCGACGTTCAACGCCGGCGCGATCACGCTGAACACCGGCACCACTGCCGACCTTAACATCACCGGTACGGCTCTGGCCAAGCTCGGCCTCTCCGCCGCGGTCACCCCGCGCACCAACGCGGCTCCGACTCCGGCTGCGATTACTGGCGCAACCAAGCTGTCCGGCACCGCGACTCCGACTTCGGATGCGCTGTCGACCGCGTTCACCACCGCCGACACCATCGTGGTCAACGGCACGACGATCAACTTCACGGCTGCCGGCTCCGGCCTGCAGGATGCCACCCACGTTCGTATCGACGACGACGTAACCGCGCTGCTCGGCAAGATCAACGCGATCTCGGGCGGCACGTCGGCGATCAATGCAACCACCGGCGCCATCACCCTGAGCACCGGTACGGGTGCTGACATCACCACCAGCGGTTCGGGTCTTGCCAAGCTCGGCCTCATCGCCGAGACCATCACCCGCACCTCGACCCCGGCGACTGCTCCGCAGATCTCCGGCGCGACGGTTCTGAGCGGCGCCACCGGCACCGACTCGCTGACCTCGGCCTTCACGACGGCCGATACGATCACCGTGAACGGCACGACGATCAACTTCACGGCTGCCGGCTCCGGCCTGCAGGACGCCACCCACGTCCGGATCGATGACAACATCAATGCCTTGCTTGCCAAGGTTGATGCGATCAGCGGCGGCACGGGTTCGGCGGTTACCGCCGGCAAGGTGACGTTGAATGCCGGCACGGCCGCCGATCTCGTGATCAGCGGTTCGACGGGTGCTCTCGCCAAGCTCGGCCTCGCGGCCGGGACGACCGCGCGCAGCACTCCGGCGAATGCCGGCCTGAGCGGCCAGACCCTGACCATCGGCGCGACCGGCGGCGGCACGGCGACCAGCATCACCTTCGGCACTGGCGCCAACCAGGTCTCGACCCTCGATCAGCTCAATGCTGCCCTGTCTGCGAACAATCTGCAGGCCAGCGTCAGCACCACGGGCCGGATCACCCTGACCACGACCAACGATGCGGCGTCCGCGAACATCGGCGCACTCGGTGGCACGATCACGGATCCCGGCAATATCTTCGCCGGCATCACGGTCCAGACCGCGTCGCAGGATGCGGCTTCGCAGGCCACTCGCGCCAGCCTCGTTTCGCAGTACAACAACGTGATCGACCAGATCCGCACCACCGCGCAGGACTCGTCGTTCAACGGTGTCAACCTGCTCAACGGCGACCAGCTCAAGCTGGTGTTCAATGAAACCGGCACCTCGACCCTGAACATCACCGGCGTTCTGTTCGACCCGGCTGGTCTCGGCCTCGGCGCCCTCAACAAGGGCACGGACTTCATTGACAACGCAGCGACCAACAAGGTGCTGTCGGCCCTCAACGATGCCAGCAGCACGCTGCGGTCGCAGGCTTCGGCTTTGGGTTCGAACCTTTCGGTCGTGCAGGTTCGTCAGGACTTCTCGAAGAACCTGATCAACGTGCTGCAGACCGGCTCGTCCAACCTGACGCTGGCCGACACCAACGAGGAAGCTGCGAACAGCCAGGCTCTGGCGACCCGTCAGTCGATCGCGGTGTCCGCGCTGGCTCTGGCCAACCAGTCGCAGCAGAGCGTGCTTCAGCTCCTGCGCTGATACCGACGATACCGACACAAAATCAGGCGGCGGGGGAAACCCCGCCGTCTTTTTGTTGTCTGTCATAACCTTCTCGGGTCGCCGGGCCGGGCGGGGAGGGCTGTTCCGCCGTCAAGACTTTGTAAAGGATGCCATTTAAAGAGCTGTTAACCATAATTTAAGCCGTACCTCTTAAGAATTGGGGAAAGACGCCGTTCTCCCTGCTGCATATGCCGGTCGGATTGTCGGCATTTCGCATATCTTAGGAAGGTACTTTCCATGTCCGACATCGTTCTTTCAGCGTCAGTTCGCCAGAACCTGCTGTCGCTTCAGGCAACGGCGGATTTGCTGGCCACCACCCAGAACCGGCTGGCAACGGGCAAGAAGGTCAATTCGGCGCTCGACAATCCGACCAACTACTTCACGGCGGCCAACCTCGACAGCCGCGCCAGCGACATCAATAACCTCCTCGACGGCATCGGCAACGGCGTGCAGGTTCTGCAGGCTGCCAACACCGGCATCACCTCGCTCCAGAAGCTCATCGACAGTGCAAAGTCGGTCGCCAATCAGGCGCTTCAGACCAACGTCGGCTACACCAAGTCGACGGCAGTGTCGGCGGCTCTGCCCAACGTTACGGCCGCGAATCTGCTGGCGACGGCCGGCGGATCCGCCAGTACCGTGGCCGGTACCACACAGACCAACAACAATACTATTTCGTACACAGCGGCTGCCGCCGCTCCCGGCACTCCGCTCAACAACAACCACCTCGGCGCCTATCAGAGCGTTGCGGTCCCGGGTTCAGTGGTGCTGAACGACAACACGACCACCGCCGTCGGCATCACCGGCGCGACCAAGCTGGCCGGCGTCGCGGGTGCCGCCTCGGACAACCTGTCGACCAACTTCACCGCGCTCGATACCCTGACCGTCAACGGCACCAGCATTGCGTTCAACTCCGGCTCGGGCACCACGGGTTCGGCGACGGCAGGCACGCTGTCGATCGACATCACCACCGGCGACGTGCAGGATGTGATCGACGCGATCGACGCCATCAGCGGCGGCGCGGCGGCGACGTTCAACGCCGGCGCGATCACGCTGAACACCGGCACGACCTCCGATCTGACGCTCGCTGGTACAGCTCTGGCCAAGCTCGGTCTGTCCGCGGCGACCACCCCGCGCACCAACGCGGCTCCGACCCCGGCTGCGATTACCGCAACGACTCAAATTGCCGGCGTCGCGACCCCAAGCTCGGACGCGCTGCCGACAGCCTTCACCACCGCTGACACCATCGTAGTCAATGGCCAGACCCTTTCATTCCATTCGGGTGGCGGCAATACCGGTACGGCGGGTGCCGGCAACCTCTCGATCGACATCACGTCGGGGACTGTTCAGCAGGTTTTGACCGCCATCAACGCCTATAGCGGGGGCACGTCGGCGATCGATCCGACCACCGGCGCTATCACGCTTAGCACCGGCACCACTGCTGATCTGATCACCAGCGGTTCGGGTCTGGCCAAGCTTGGCCTTATCGCCGGCACTACCCCTCGCACAGCGACTCCCGTGACGGGTGCCCCGATCGACAACACCACCACCCTGACGGGCGGCGTCGGCACCAATTCCCTGACCACGGCTTTCAACACCGGCGATACCATCGTCGTCAACGGCAAGACCATCTCCTTCAACTCCGGCGCCGGCAACACGGGTACGGCGGCGGCCGGCAACCTGTCGATCGACATCACGACCTCAACGGTGGCCGATGTGCTCGGTGCTATCGACGCTTACAGCGGTGGTAGTGGATCGGCCGTCGTCAGCGGCAGGGCCACGCTGGTGGCCAGCACCGCTGCAAACCTCGTCATCAGCGGCTCCGGTCTGGCAAAGATCGGCCTCGTGGCCGGCACCACGCCGGCAAGCACGGCAGCCACGACCGGCCTCAACGGCCTGACATTGACCATCGGCTCGACCGGTGGCGGTACGCCAACCAACATCACCTTCGGTACGGGCGCAAACCAGGTCTCGACTCTCGATCAGCTTAATGCCGCGCTGTCGGCCAACAACCTGCAGGCCAGCGTCAGCACCACGGGCCAGATCAATCTGACCACGACCAACGATGCCGCATCGTCTAACATTGCGGTGATCGGCGGAACGGCCACCGATCCCGGCAACGCCTTTGCGGGCGTGACCGTCGTCGGCACATCGGCCGATGCGACCTCGCAGGCCACGCGCGCGGGCCTGGTGGCGCAGTACAACAACATCATCGACCAGATCCGGACGACATCGCAGGACGCATCGTTCAACGGCGTCAACCTGCTCGCTGGCGATCAGCTCAAGCTGGTATTCAATGAAACCGGCAAGTCCACGCTGAACATCGCTGGCACTGCGCTCGATCCAGCTGGTCTCGGACTCGGCATGCTGGTCAAGGGCACTGACTTTATCGACAACGCCTCGACCAACAAGATCCTGTCCGCACTCAACAGCGCCGGCAGCTTCCTGCGTTCGCAGGCATCGACGCTCGGCTCGAACCTGTCGATCGTGCAGATCCGACAGGATTTCTCGAAGAACCTGATCAACGTGCTGCAGACCGGTTCGGCAAATCTGACGGTCGCCGATACCAACGAGGAAGCGGCGAACAGCCAGGCCCTGGCGACCCGCCAGTCGATCGCGGTGTCCGCGCTGGCTCTGGCCAACCAGTCGCAGCAGAGCGTGCTCCAGCTCCTGCGGCAGTAATCGATTAACCCGATCGCAATACAGCAGCGGGGATAAAACCCCGCTGCTTTTTTTATGGCGAGGATCAGTCCATCCAAGAAGAAATGGATTTATTTTACGAAAATTGAATTGACCGGGAGGTCGTCTGGAGACGCCGACGATTGTTATGGAGACAGAACGTGGCCCTCAGAGTCGAACTCAAGCCTTTTGAACGCATCGTGATTGGCCAGAGCGTCATCACCAATTCGGAAACGCGCGCAACGTTTCTGATCGATGGCGAAACGCCGATCCTGCGTGAAAAGGATATTCTGACGGCGGAGACCGCCAACACGCCGGTCAAGCGAATCTATCTTTGCGTTCAGCAGATGTATCTCGAGAACGACATTCCGAAATATCAGGAGCTGTATCTCGGCTTCGTCAAGGATATGCTCGAAGCGGTGCCGAGCTTTCGTGTGCCTCTGGAAACGGCAAGTAATCTTATTTTAAGCGGTGATCTTTACAAAGCTCTAAGAGAAATCAGGAAACTGATAAGTCGCGAAGACGAACTCCTGTCGAGGTAATGAATGTCGAACGCCGCTCAGGCTTATGCACGTACTGCTCAAACGACGGCGTCTCCCCGGGAGATCGAAGCGCAGGCGCTTCTGAAAGCTGCCAACAAGCTGATGGACGTCATGAACAACCTCGGCCGCACCGACGACGATTTCGCCGCGGCGCTGCTGTTCAATCGCAAGCTCTGGGCAATCCTGCTGAGCGCGGTCACCAGCGACGAGAATCCACAGACCATCGAGGTCCGTCAGAACATCGTCAATATCGGCACCTTCGTTATGACGCAGACGATGGAATTGCAGCTCAATCCGCAGCGCGAGAAGCTGAAGCCACTGATCGACATCAACTGCAATCTTGCGGCGGGGCTGTCCGGCCGCGCCTGATGAATACTTGAGGCCGGACCGTGGCTGATCTTCTGGGCATCATATCGGCGAACTATGTGACGGTCGGATCGAACGTCAATTATTCGAAGGGCCCTTACGTTCCCGTCGATGCCGCTAGCTATGAGGGCAACTGGACCGGCAAGTATGCCAACAACGACTCGTTCAGTATCCAGGTTTCAAACGTCGTCGGATTTCGCGCCAAGGTGCGATACCAGAGCGGCAGCACGACGAAGTACCAGGACGTTCTGATCCGCGACAACGCCTTCAGGATCGGCGATTCGAAATTCACCCTGACCAAGCAGGGCACGGCGCAGATCAAGACCGTGATGACGAACCCCGCCACCGGCGCCCAGTCGCTCGAGACGGCCTACGCAAAGCAAAGCTAGAGTCCGGCCCGCCGCGTATTACGGCGGCTGGCTCAGATGCTCAAATCGGTTTTCTGAAGCGCATTGTCCTGGCGGGCCATGTCGAGCGCGCGCAAATAGGCGCGGGCGCGCAAGCGCGCCTCGTCCGGGTATTGCGTGACGACAATGCTGGTTCTCTTGTCCACCGTGCGATAGACGATTTCGGCCGCGGCGCGATCGATCACGACCTGGCGGGACACTCTGTCGGTTTCTGCTTGCGGATTGAAGCGCGACTGGAGCGACGCGTCCGGCGCCGTTACCGCCTTGTCGGGCGGCAGTTGCGTCGGGACAGCCGTCTTCGCTGCATCGGATGCAGGTTCAATGTAGGTCGCCGCAACCGATGCCCCCACCGGTTTGATGTTGAAATCCGCACTCATGGCAGCCTCCGGCTCCATCTTGAGTCAAATCCAACCCTCCAGAATGAAATATGCTCGGACCGTCTGAATCCCGTCCTTATGACGGGACGATGATTTGAATCGAATTGTATCTGTTGCGCGGCGTATCATGCACGCGTGAAGGCGCGAAGTGGCTGTTAGCCGCTTCGCTTGTGCCTTTCGATTCAGTTTGGACGGATTTCGCTAGAGCGAACGGCTCACGGACAGGGGCGTGACATGGCGCGGCCCCGGCATCGCGCGCTGGCCGCCGGCAGTGTAGCCGTTCGGAAGACTGCGCCGCTGCATCTCGCCATTGACGCCGCGCACGATGCCTTCGGAGACGGCATGGGCGGTCGCAAGCACGGTGAGGTTGATTTGCAGCATCGCGCGGAAAGTGTCGTGATGACGGTGCAGAGCCGTCAGCAGTTCCGGCGTTGACTGCTTGAGATAGTCGCGGCTGCGCGTGAGCTTGCCGACGGCGTCGACATACTGTCGCGAGATCTCGCCTTTCTGGGTTTCGAGCGCCATGGCCTCGCGGACATTTCCGGCGCGGACCAGTTCGGTCTCGCGCTCCACGACGGCGAGCAGCGCGCTCATGATCTGCATCATGCCTTCGGCCAGTTTGCGGGCCTCTGCCGGCGAAGCCGCCGCGGGAGCGGGGGAGGATGTGTTGGCGGTTGGCTGCTGAGGTATCATGCGGCGTCCCTTCCGGTGCGCTTAGCGGGCTGCGTTGGCCTGCTGGAGAATGAGGGTGCGATAGACGTCATTGGAAATTCCAACGCCGCCGGCCTGCGCAAACGATTTCGAATACTGCTCGGTCATCATCGAGCGCCAGATTCCGGTGCTCTTGGTATTGCCGAACGGCCCGTCTTCCTTGATGCCGCTGGTCATCTGCGAAAACATCGAGTTCAGGAACACCGCCTCGAAATCCTGCGCCTGGCTCTTGGCTTTCGCCTGCGCCTGCGGCGAGACTTTCGTCAGTGCCTCCTGCATCAGAAGGTCGGGACGGCCGTTGACGAATGTCGTGGTCGCCTGCGGGGACGATGGAATGGTGCTCATCACATCACCTCGATGTCGGCCTGAATGGCGCCCGAAGCCTTGATGGCTTGCAGGATGCCGATCAGGTCGCGCGGTCCGATGCCGAGGCCGTTGAGGCCGTCGACCAGTTGCTGCAACGAGACGCCGTCCTTGACCACGGCAAGTTTCTTGCCGTCTTCCTGGACGCCGACGCGGGTATTGGGTGTGACAACCGTGCGTCCGTTCGAGAACGGAGCCGGCTGGCTGACCTGCGGGCTTTCGGAGATCGACACGGTGAGGTTGCCTTGCGCCACCGCGACGGTTGCAACCCGCACATCGCGGCCCATCACGATGATGCCGGAGCGTTCGTCGATGATGATCTTGGCGCCCAGATCAGGCTCGACCTGCAATTGCTCGATCTCGGTGAGCAATGCGACGACGTTGCCTTTGAACTCGGCCGGTATGCTGAGCTGCACGGTGGACGGGTCGATCGGCTCGGCGGTCTTGGTGCCGAGGAAATCGTTGACCGCGGCGGCGATGCGCTTGGCGGTGGTGAAGTCGCCGTTGCGCAGGGCGAGGCGGACATTGGGCATCCGGTTCAGCGCGAATTCGATTTCGCGCTCGACCAGCGCGCCATTCGCGATGCGGCCGTTGGTCGGCACACCCTTGGTGACGCTTGCGGCAGCGCCTTCCGCGGAGAAGCCACCGATCGTCAGCGAACCCTGCCCAACCGCATAGACGTTGCCGTCGGCGCCGAGCAGGGGGGTAACCAGAAGAGTGCCACCTTGAAGGCTTTTGGCATCGCCGAGCGCCGACACGGTGATGTCCATGCGGGTGCCCTGGGTAGCGAAGGCGGGCAGGTTGCCCGTCACCATCACAGCGGCGACGTTGCCGGTGCGAATCGTGGAGCCCCGGATATTGACGCCCATGCGTTCAAGCATCGCCTGCAGCGACTGCTTGGTGAAGGGGATGTTGTTCAGCGTATCGCCGGTGCCGTTGAGGCCGACAACAAGGCCGTAGCCGATCAACTGGTTCTGGCGCACGCCCTCGATGTTCGCGAGATCCTTGATCCGCGACGTCGCATGGGCTGGTGCGCCCGAGGCGCCCATGAGGGCGGTCAGCAGGGCGATGGCCGTGCAGGCTGCCTGAAAAATCCGAAACATCCTCTGCTCCCCGCTGAGGTCTCGCGGCCGCGCCCCATGCTCCCCATGAGGCTGGACCATGATCGACTATGCGAGGGCTGTGCCAGAGCCATGAATGGTGTAAATTATTGAATTTGTTTAATTATCTAAAATTGATGCTGACTTGGGGACAGCGGCCGCGGCGGCGAAGTTGCCGTATCCGGCATAAATTGCCGGGTCGTTTACCTTCCGTTAACCATAAATGGCCACTTTGGGTTGTGAGGGCGCTCCGGCGATGGAGAGATGAAGCCAGCGGTTCCTCGACCGGCTGTCTCGCGAGATAGGCACGATGCGAATCTACGGACCCAACGGAACCAGTCTGGCATCGCCGGCGAGCACCACGCGGCGGTCGGGCTCGACCTCTTTTTCCCTGGGCGATGTCGGCACACCGGCCGAGATGCGATCCGCTGCGCCGCCGCGAGCGGCCAGCGGTATCGACGCGTTGCTGACGATGCAGGGTGTCGAGGATTCTACCGAGCGCCGCAAGCGATCCGTCGCCCGGGGCCGGACCGCGCTCGATGTTCTCGACGATCTCAAGATCGGGCTGCTGGCCGGATCGTTCGATTCGACCACCGTCGCCCGCCTGCGCACCGCCGCGGCCGATCTGAAAATGACCTCGGGCGATCCGGGCCTGGACCAGGTGCTGTCCGAAATCGAGCTGCGTGTGGAAGTCGAACTGGCCAAGGCCGGTCAATAAGCCAGCCCCCGATTTATCCCGCCGCCGCACCGGCAATCCGGGCCGGCAGGCCCGAAATGACTGAATTTCCTGTGTAAAGGCCTCGTCCCCCGTCCATTTGGACGGTTCCTCCGGGTCTTCCGGCAGGTGATTTCCGGCCGCTAGGCGATATTGTTTGTCACAAGCCGCCGCTATATAAGCTGCGGCGCGGGCGGCCGTTTCTGTCCCGCCTTGCACGTCAACATGGACCGCACTTGGAAAAGTTGAAGAACTACAGGCCCTCGGAAAAAGAGCCTTTCATGAACGAGCGCCAGCGGGAGTATTTCCGCCGGAAGCTCCTCGACTGGAAGGAAGAGATCCTTCGGGAATCGAAGACCACGCTTCAGCAACTTCAGGAAGAGAACGTCAATCATCCCGATCTCGCCGACCGTGCGTCATCAGAGACCGATCGCGCCATCGAACTTCGTGCGCGCGACCGTCAACGCAAGCTCATTTCCAAGATCGATGCTGCCTTGCAGCGGATCGAGGACAATACCTACGGCTATTGCGAGGAAACCGGCGAGCCGATTTCGCTGAAGCGCCTCGAAGCGCGTCCCATCGCTACGCTGTCGGTCGAGGCGCAGGAGCGCCACGAGAAGCGTGAGAAGGTCTATCGCGACGAGTAGGCCGGACGGCCTAGGCGAAATCCCTTTCGCAATTGTCAATCGAGTGGAGCCCGGGACCGAAAGGTCGCCGGGCTTTTTATTTTCGCTTCGGAACCTGCTCGTTTTTCGCGAATTAGCAAAAACAAAACAGCCGGAGGGAAACCATGAAAAAATTTGTTATTGCAGCGGCCTCTCTTTCGATCGCTCTCATCGCGGCGTCGGGTGGCGCGGAGGCGCGGAGCGGAAAATACTGCCTGAAGAATTCGCCGGGTCCCGGCGATTGCAAATACAGCAGCTATCGGCAGTGCCAGGCTGCAGCATCAGGAACGGTGGCAACTTGCGTCCGCAACTACGGTCCGCGGCGTTAGGCGCCGGTTTCAAATCACATCTGCAAAAAAAACGGCCCCGACAGCGGGGCCGTTTCTCGTATTGATCAGCGCTAGTGATGATGGCCGTGGCCGCGCTTGATCACGATGACTTTCTTGTGGTGTCCGCGGTGCCAGCCGCGATCGCGATGCATGTAGGCGCGCGCGTTGCGATAATCGCTGTGGTGACGGTGCATTCCGCGTTCACCGGACTTGATAACAACTGTCTGCGCGCTCGCTGCCATCGGCGCCGCGAAAGCAAGGGCGGCAACAGCCGCGGCAATAAAACCAAACTTTTTCATCCATTCTCTCCTTTGATAAGCGGGGATAGAACAGAAGCGGGTAACAAACGTTCCGCGCATGATGCGGACATTTTTATGAACGGGTGTTCAGCTTGATCCGCTTGCGCGAAACCACTGGTTTCGCGGGAGCTTTAAGTTAGGCCGCAAGGCTGAAACCGGAGATCTGAACGCGGTTGCGGCCGGACGCTTTCGCTTCATAAAGAGCGGCGTCCGCTCTGTTAAGCAGCGACCGGAGTGTTTCCGGCTCCGCAGAGCGAACGGCGATTCCCGCGCTGACCGTTGCGCGAATAGGTCCGTTCGCCGTCTGCACGATCGTCACCTCGATCTGCGATCTGATGCGATCCGCGACAGCGGCTGCGGATTTCGGGCTCGAGTCCGGCATGATAATGCAGAACTCCTCGCCTCCCATCCGCGCGGCAAGATCGTTCGAGCGAATGTTCGCGCGTATCAGCTCGGCGAAGGCCTTCAATATCTGGTCGCCCGAATCGTGCCCGAAGCGATCGTTGATCTTCTTGAAGTAGTCCAGATCCATCATCACGACCGCCGTGCCCATCGGCGCAATATCCATATCGCTGTCGAACAGGGCGCGCCGGTTGAGAAGACCGGTCAGGGCATCTTTCATCGCGTCCGACTTGTGGCGGTTCGCGATCCGGATCTGATTGAGAGTGAGGGAGAGCGTGCCGATACCGGTCAGCGCGGCGATTACCATGATGGAATTGATTTCCTCGGCCCAGTTTGCCGGGCGCGAGGTCAGAATGATCTGCCCCTGATGAGCAAGCGCGTAGCCGCATGCGATGAAGGACACCGCCGTGAGGGCGAAAAGCGACGCATTCACTGTCATCAGGGTCGGAGATTCGGCGCGCGCGAACCAGTAATAACGCGCGCTGAGAAGGAGAAGAGCCCCAATCGCCAGATTTCCGATCATGGTTCCAATGCCGGAATAACCCAGCGCGAAAGCTCCGGACGTCATGAAAATGCCGATCGCGACGGATGCAGCGGTCAAGGTCCAGTCGGTCCGGCCAGTGCAAAACTTCGCGCAACCCGCATTGACCAGGCCGAAACCTGCGATCAAAAGCAGGAAGGAGGCGAGCAGAAAGCCTGCATCGTAGCGCTCGACGACGGTGCTGAAAAAAGCAACGCCGGCCACCAGAAGCGCAAGTCCGGCTGACCAGTTCAGCAGATGGGTTTCGGATCGACCGACCGACCACATCACGAACAAGGTAATGCCGAGCGAAGCGCCGGAAAATCCGATGGCCACCAGAAAGGATAACTGATCGAAAAGCATGCTGCGGGCACCGGAAGGGTTCGGCGTCTTCATACGTCAACGACGGTTACCTAACCAACGACAGCACCGTCATTCGCTTCCCAGGGTGATCAAATGGTTACTGGGTCGAATTCCGGATGAACAATCTCGAATTTTATCATCCGGGAACGAACACGGCCTCGGTCAGGGGAGCTGACGGAGGCCGTGTCCTTGGAACATCAAGCTGCGCCTAGGTTCGCGGCCCGATGTGGGAGCTGGGAGAAAGACGGTTGGAACCGTCTCTTGCGGGTGTGATCAGAATGGAAGCAGGATGTCGAAAGCCTGCTGACCGTAACGGGCCTGCTGTACGTCGGTGATCTGGCCGCGTCCGCCATAAGCGATACGCGCCTGCGCGATCTTGCTGGAGTCGATGGTGTTGTCGCTCTGGATGTCTTCCGGCCGCACGATGCCCGCGACGATCAGTTCGCGGACTTCGAAGTTGACGCGGACCTCCTGCTTGCCCTCGACCACGAGATTGCCGTTAGGCAGCAATTGCGTGACCACGGCGGCGACGTTGGTTTGCAAGGCTTCCTGCCGGTTGACCGAACCCTTGCCGTCGCTGGACGAGGTGGAATCCGTCGTCAGCAGCTTGCCGGGAGGGATCGCGGCATTGGTGAGCGGCACCTTGGTGATGCCGAAGAAATTGGTGATGCTGGAATCTTCCTTGTTCGCGCGGCTGCGCTGGGTCTCGTTGGCGATGTTGGCTTTGTCGGTGATGTTGACGGTGACCGTGAGAATGTCGCCGATCTGGTGTGCGCGCTGGTCCTTGAAGAAGGCGCGCGAGCCGTTCCGCCACAGCGAGTTCGGATTGAATGAAGCCGGTTGCGGCGCGGGCATCGGCATCGAGACGGGCTTGTAGCCAGCCTGCGTCGTCGGATTGTCGATCGCCGACAGCTTGGGCTTTTCGCCGATAGCCGCGAGGCGATCGAGCGACGAACATCCGCTGGCCAGGCTGCCGAGCGCCAGCAGACTGCCGACGATCACGATGCGATTGAACACGATAGACTTCGACATGACTGTTACTCGGCTTTTCTGGATTCGGGGGCGGCTGGCGTTGCGGCGGGAGCGAGAGCGGCGGTGGTGAGGCGGGAGATCGGGGCCATGATCGATACCTGGCCGGGACCAACGACGATGCCTTGCACGGTGCGTTTCGATTGCAGGTTGACGACGTTGACCACATCGCCCTCGGTGCCGCTGTCGACGGCCTTGCCGCGGCCGGTGAGATAGAGGCCGGGCACCTCGTAGATCAGCGTGACGGCCTGGTCGCGCGACACGAGATCCGGCTTGCCGAGATCGGCGGCCTTCAGCGCCTGCCCGGCGCGCATCTGCTTGCGAACCTGCATGCCGACCGTGCGCTCACGAAGCACCACCTCGTTGCCAACTTCGGCCTTTGGCCGGCGTTCAACGATAACGTCGGATGCTTTCAGGATTTCATTGCGTTCGACGCTGCGGACGAGCACTGCGGCTTCCACCGTTTCCACCGCTGTTCCGGTGAAGCGCAGCTTGGTGGGCGAATAGGTGACGTCGTTGGCGATCTCGAACGTGATGTCGAAGCGGCCGTTGCGCGGATCGTAACGCACGACGGCGGCGCGCATGTCGCCGGTATGGGCGGAGTCGAGTTGCAGTTCACGCAGATCGCGCTCGAATGTGACCGAGATGTTGGCGGCATCGCCCAGACCGTTGCGACGCTCCAGCACGCGGGCGACCTGAAGTTCGATGTCTTTCGACACCAGCAGCCGCGACGAGCGTGTGACGGATACTTCGCGGAGATCGCGAGTGTCGACGCCGATCACCTGGTGCGCGCGCAGCGCGGAGAGCAGTTGAGACACGGGGAGCGAACCCGTCGTGCCGAGATCCGGCGCGCGGAAGACGGCGATCTGCGCGGCGGTGCCTGCATTGTCGATAAGGTCGCCGATCCGCACGACATCGCTGCTGACGGTGACGCTGGCGCGCAGTACGGGGCTGGACAGTTCGTCCTGCGCCGACTGCGCAAACGCCGCGCCATGCATTCCGGCAGCAAGGGTTGCGGCGATGAGGATTGAGCGCACCATTATTCCCTCCCTCAACGGAACATGCCGGTGGTGGATTGCATCATCTGGTCGGCGGCGCTGACGACCTTTGCGTTCATTTCGTAGGCGCGCTGGGCGGCGATCAGGTCGGAAATTTCCGAAACCACTTCGACGTTGGCCTGTTCGAGATTGCGCTGCTGCATGTCGCCGAAGCCGTCGGCGTTGGCGAGACCGTCCTGCGGCGGTCCGGATGCCGGCGTGTCCGTGAACAGGTTGTCGCCGATCGATTGCAGGCCCGACTTGTTGATGAAGCGCGTCAGGCCGATCTGGCCGACAACGGTCGGTGTGGTCGAGCCGGGCAGGGTGACCGACACCTGTCCCTGCGGGTTGACGGTGAGGCCCGACGAATTCTGGGGGATCGTGATGGTCGGCTGCACCGGATTGCCCTGCGCCGTCACCACGCGCCCCGTGCCGTCGGTCGTGAAGGAGCCGTCGCGAGTATAGGTGTAGGTGCCGTCGGTCATCTGAATCTTGAAATAGCCCTCGCCGCGGATGGCGATGTCGAGATCGCCGCCGGTTGGATTGAGCGTGCCCTGCGTCATCAGACGCGGCGTGCCGACGGTCTTGACGCCGCCGCCGATGTCGATGCCGACCGGAAGAACGGTGCCTTGATCCGATGCCTGTGCGCCGACGCGCTGGACGTGTTCGTAAATGAGATCCTGGAACTGCGCGCGCTGCTTCTTGTATCCGGTGGTGCGCAGGTTCGCGATGTTGTTGGATATGACCTGGACGTTGAGCTCCTGAGCCGCCATTCCGGTCGCTGCCGTGTAGAGTGCGCGCATGGATCGGTTTCCTTATGCCGGGACGTCGGAGAGCATTTGAAGTGCAGTTTTGCGAAGGTCGCTCTGCTGCTGCATGAGCGAGGCGACCGACTGGTAGGTGCGCATGACCTCCATCATGCGGGTCATCTCACTGACCGCGCTGACGTTGGATTTCTCGACGAAGCCCTGATTGACCCGTGCGGCGACGTCGGGCTGGGCCGTGACGCCGCCCGGCGCCGCATACAGGTTCGCGCCTTCCTTGGTCAGCCGCTGCGGATCGCCGAACTTTACGAGCTTCAGCTTGCCGCGAATGGAGTCGAACTGGGTGACGATGCCTTCGCGGACGGTGATGGTGCCCTCGGCCGAGATCTTGATCTCGCGGTCGGTGGGCTGAAACGTGATTGGGCCGTTGGTGCCCTGAACGATGTTGCCGCCGTTGGTCACGAGTTGACCCTGGGCATTGATCTGGAACGAACCGTCGCGGGTGTAGCGTTCGCCGTTCGGCGTCTGCACTGCGAAGAAGGCCTTGCCCTCTACCGAAACGTCGAGCGGATTGCCGGTCTTCTCCAGGGGCCCCTGTGAGAAGTCGTGATAGGCGGTGCGGTCCTGGACGAAGCTGACGCGGCGGTCGCTCATCGCGAAATTGTCTTCGCGTGCGCCCGTGTTCAGGTATTCCTCGAACAGCGACTTGTTGGCCTTGAAACCGGTGGTGTTGGTGTTGGCGACGTTGTTGGCAATGACGTCGATCTGCCGCTCAAGCGACATCTGCCGCGATAATGCGACGAGAAGCGTATTCTCCATCGGCCAGTCTCCCCTTGTTGAACCGCGGCCTGCCTCTCCCAAAGCCTGACGCGGATCGTGCGAACCGTGGAAGCTCTCCCAAGCTGCGGCTCGCCCTTCACAATGCGAGGGGCGTGCCAAACAGAAAATTTAAGCAATTTCAAAATGTTGTTGTTTTTTACGCGGCGCGGGAGGGCGGCAATAACCTCTTGTTGACCATGTTGCCCCGGCAAAATTTTCCTAGCCGGAGGCCAAAAGAAAGATTTCGTTAACCATTGCGCACCTACGGTCGGAACAGAGGGCGCTCACGCGCCGGCGGCCTTTGTATCGCGTCATTTAAAGCCAGTTCGGCAGCATCGAGCCCATCCCAGAACGCGGGCGGGGGCTATGGCAGACGAGGATCAGGTCGAGGAGGGCGCGGCGGAAGCGGCGGCCCCGAAAGGCAAGCGTAAACTCGTTATAATCGGCGGCGCGCTTGTGCTGGTTCTCACACTGGGCGGAGGCGGCTGGTTCTTCTTCATGCGCGGTCATGGCGAGGAAAAGCAGGCTGTTGCGCCGCCGCCGAAGCCGCCGGTGTTCCTCGATGTACCCGAGGTGCTGGTCAACCTCGCGAATACGCCCGGCGAGCGGGTCCAGTATCTCAAGGTCAGAATCGTGCTGGAGGTGAAGGATCAGCCGCTGGTGGCGCAGATCCAGCCGACCATGCCGCGCGTGATGGATCTGTTCCAGACCTACATGCGCGAACTGCGTCCCGGCGATCTCAACGGATCGATCGGTCTGTTCCGTCTGAAGGAGGAACTGACGCGCCGCGTCAACGCCGCGATCTCGCCCAATCAGGTGAACGCGGTGCTGTTCAAGGAAATCATCATCCAGTGATGGACGGAAGTTGGAAGCATGTCGCCGGGCGATAATGATGTCGATCAGGATGCGCTAGCCGCCGAATGGGAAGGCGCGCTGGACTCCGAAGATCCTGAAGCCGCCGCGGCAGAAGCGGAAGCCAATACGCTGACCGAAACGATGGCCGAACAGTGGGCCGCGATGGTCGACGACGGCAGCCGTAACATCGACATCAGCAAGGGCGGCGGCGAACGCGTCTTGTCGCAGGAAGAAATCGACAATCTGCTCGGTTTCAGCGACGGCGAACTGAACATCGACGAGAATTCCGGCATCCGCGCCATCATCGATTCGGCGATGGTGTCGTATGAACGTCTGCCGATGCTCGAAATCGTCTTCGATCGCCTGGTGCGGCTGATGACGACAAGCCTACGCAACTTTACCTCGGACAACGTCGAAGTCTCGCTCGATCGGATCACGTCGGTGCGGTTCGGCGACTATCTCAATTCGATCCCGCTGCCTTGCGTGCTGTCGGTGTTCAAAGCGGAGGAGTGGGAGAACTTCGGCCTGTTCACGGTCGATTCGAGCCTGATCTATTCGATCATCGACGTGCTGCTCGGGGGCCGCCGCGGCCAGCCTGCGCTGCGGATCGAAGGCCGGCCCTACACGACCATCGAAACGAATCTGGTGAAACGCCTCGTCGAGGTTGTGCTGGCGGATGCCGAGCAGGCGTTCCGGCCGCTCTCGCCGGTGACGTTCAGCATCGACCGGCTGGAAACCAATCCGCGCTTTGCCGCCATCAGCCGCCCGGCCAACGCCGCCATCCTCGTGCGCCTGCGCATCGATATGGAAGATCGCGGCGGCAATATCGAACTTCTGCTGCCTTACGCCACCATTGAGCCGATCCGCAACGTGCTGTTGCAGATGTTCATGGGTGAAAAGTTCGGCCGCGATCCTATCTGGGAAGGCCATCTGGCAACCGAGATCGCGCAGGCCGAGATCGCCGTCGATGCGGTGCTCTACGAGGCCCATATCCCGCTCAAGCAACTGATGAGCCTGAAGGTCGGCGACACCCTGCCGCTGAATGTGCGTCCCGATGCGCTGGTCACGGTGCGCTGCGGCGACGTTCCCCTGAGCGAGGGACGGATGGGGCGCGTCGGTGACCGTGTCGCCATCCGCGTCACCAAACCGCTGCGCAAGCCGCATACATCTTACGCGATGTTCGAGAAGCAAGATGAGCAAACCAAACTGATGGAGGCACAATGAGTCATCTATTCGGACTTGTGATCGAGAGCCTGGTTGCTGTTCTGCTGCTGCTGACGATCGGATACTGCGCGCTGTTGAACAAGCGCCTGAAGCGGCTCAAGGCCGACGAGCAGTCGATGCGCGGCATCATTGCCGAACTGATCTCGGCCACGGAAATCGCCGAACGCGCCATCGGCGGATTGAAGGTCACGGTGCGGGAGTGCGACGAAAATCTCGGCTCCCAGCTCACCATGGGAGCGGCATTGTCCGCCAAGCTGTCCAAACAGGTGACGGCAGGCGAACAAGTCCTGAATCGGCTGTCGCAGATCGCGCTTGCCGCGCGCCCATCCAATTCTTCGCCTGCGGCCAATCCTGAAGCGGCTCCTGCTGCCGCTGAAGCAGAGCCGCCTGCCGCCGCCGCGGCGCCGAAAACAAGCGCGAAGGCCTTGCTTGCCGCCGCGCAGGCCTTCTCGGAACGGCGAAAGGCCACTGGTCTCGCTGCATGAAAGCCATTCTGCGTGACATTCGGATTGTCCCGATCCTTCTGATTGCGATCTGCTGTCTGGTCGTACTCAAAGTATCGGGGCTGCTTCTTGAGGGGGGATACATCCTCAACGATGGTCCTCCTCCGCCGAAGTCATGGGCGCAGGAGACGTTCAACTTTCCCGCTCCCGGCAAGATGCTCGATACGGACGTCACGGGCTCGGTGGAGGCCAAGAAGGAGCCGGTTGTCGCGGCTCCCGAAGTCGCGCCGATTCCCGACGGAACGGTAGTCTATCCCGATCCCAGCCGTCCCATCACGGCATCGGAACGCGCGGTGCTCGAGCGCCTGCAGTCGCGGCGGCAGGAAATCGAAACCCGCGCGCGCGAAATCGACATCCGCGAAAGCCTGATGAAATCCGCAGAGAAGCGGATCGAGGGCCGGATCGAGGAAATGAAGGCGACGGAGGCGCGCATCTCCGTCGCCAGTCAGCAGAAGAATGAGGTGGAGGCGGCGCGCTTCAAGGGGCTGGTTACGATGTATGAGGCCATGAAGCCGAAGGATGCCGCCAAGGTCTTCGACCGGCTCGAATTGTCGGTGCTGTTCGAGATCGCCTCGCAGATCGCGCCACGCAAGATGTCCGACATCATGGGACAGATGCAGCCGGAAGCCGCTGAACGGTTGACGGTCGAGATGGCGCGTCGCGCCGGCGGCGATAAATCGTCATCCGCGAGCGATCTGCCCAAGATCGAGGGCAGGGCGCAGGCGCCGATCCGTAACTGAGGCATGTGATTAACAGCTCCTTAACAGGCGAATTCTAGATTCGAAATCGCGCATCAGAACCACTTTGGCCGATCCGGAAACGAACCTGCGAAATTCGTCGCAAGCGAGAGACCCGGCAAGAAAGACGCCTTCGAGAAAGACGCTTTCGAGAGAGATTTTGGGAATGTTCTGCAAGGCCTCCCGCATGTTCAAGGCCACCCGGACGTCCGGGTTAATGGCCCGCTCTTTCGCGGGCTGGCTTGGTCATGGTCTGTGGCCGTCGGTGCGCGCGCTTGCGAGTGTCCTGTTCTGTTTTTCCATGGTCGCGGGATCTGCCCATGCCGATCCGGTCAAGGGCGAAGCCACCCTGACGGCGCAATCCGGCTACGCCCGCCTGGTTCTGAGATTCCAGGAAGACGTCCCGACCGAGGTAACGGTCGCTGGAGCTATCCTGGTGATCCAGTTCAAGAAGCCGGTCGATGTACCGACCGACCTGCTGGCGGATTCGGTCCCGGCCTATGTCGGGCCGGTGCGCCGCGACCCCGACGGCACGGCGATCCGCATGGCGCTGGCGCAAAAAGTTCGCGTCAACATGATGACGGCCGGCGAGCGCGTCTTCATCGATCTGCTCCCTGACAAATGGGTCGGGCTTCCTCCGGCATTGCCCGCCGAGGTGGTGAAGGAGCTATCCGAGCGCGCGCTTGCGGCAGAGCGCGCCCTGCGTGTTCAGCGGATGACGGCCGAGGCAGCCAAGCGGCCGCCGGTCCGGGTGCGGGCATTGACGCAGCCCACTTTCGTCCGGTTCGTTTTTGAAATGCCGGATGGCGTGAATGTCTCGTCGTCGCTCAACGGGGAAAAGTTTGCGCTGTCGTTCACCTCGGGGCTGACCTTCGATCTCGCCGACGCGAAGATCGCGATGCCCGCGAACATCCAGTCGATCAACCAGAAGCTGGAGGGCGATACGTCACGTGTCGATATTGCGCTGATCGGCGAAGTGGACGTCCGCGCATTCCGCGAGGAAAAGAACTACATCGTCGACATCGTGTTCGATCAGCCACAGGCGCCGCAAACCGGCAATCCGGCGCCTGCAAAAGCGCCGCAGGCCGGCACAACGCCCGGCGACAAGGCCAGTGAGATCTCGCCGCCGACCTCCGAACAGATCGCGCGGGAGGCCGCGCTGGTGGTCAAGCCCGACATCCAGGCCGACGTGAAGACGCCCGCCACGGTTCCGGACGAGAAAGCCGATGCCGCGAGCGCCAAGCCGGAGGTTGCAGCCGTTGCTGTGCCGGCCCCGAAACCGGCTGCCGTCGCGGGAGTCCCGCCACCTGCAACTCCGGCTCCGCCGCCATCGCCTCCAACACCGACGAAAGCGACGCCACCCAACGCTCCTCCGGCTAGCCCTGCACCGGGGATCGTCGTCGAGGCGAGACTCACCAGCGACGATTTTCGCCTGGCCTTTCCATTCACCGGGCCGACGCCTGCCGCCGTATTTCGGCGCTCCGACTCGATCTGGCTGGTGTTCGACACCGATCAGGCGATTGACGCCGGCGCCATCCGGCGCGAAGGCGGCCGGATCGTCGCCGACACCGTGGCGGTCGATCTGCCGCAGGGCCGCGCGCTTCGCATACGCTTGAACCGTCCGCAACTCGCCACGCTGACCGGCAGCGAGCTTGGGTGGACTCTCGTTCTTGCCGACAAGGCGCTGTCGCCATCGCAGCCGCTGGCCGCCACGCGAGACATGGCCGACCCCGGCCGCGCCAGTGTCAGCGTTACCCTTGTGAAGCCAGGACAACTTCACCGCCTAACCGATCCCGACGCGGGCGATTCTTTGCTGGTGGCGACAGCCGGCGGTCCGGTGCGGGGATTCATCAAGCGGCAGGATTTCGTGGAGTTCTCGCTGCTTGAATCGATCCACGGCGTCGTCATCCAGCCGAAATCGGATGATGTGACCGCCGGTATCGTGTTGGAAACCCTGACAGTCACTCGCCCCGGCGGCCTGACATTGTCCACAGCCATGACCGCGCCGGAGCGCGCTTCCGCTGCGATCCGTCCGATTTTCGATGTCACCGACTGGCGTGGATTCCAGACGTCGGACTTCATGGCCACGCGCAACAAGCTGATGACGGCGGCGGCGCTCGCAACCGGCCTGTCCCGGCAGCCCGCCCATGTGAACCTTGCGCGCTTCTATCTCGCGCGGGGACTGTATCCCGAGGCGAAGGGCATCCTGGACCTCCTTTTCTCGGAGTTGAAGCCGGGCGAGGAGGAATCGTCGTCCCTCATCCTGCATGCAGTCGCCAGCACACTGGCGGGACGTCCGGAAGTTGCCGTCACCGATCTCGCCAACCCTGTCGTCACGGCCAACATCGATTCGCAACTCTGGAAGGCACTGGCCTACGCGCGGCAGCAGAAATGGACGGATGCACGCGAGAAGTTCAAGAACGTCGAATTTGCCATCACTGCCTTGCCGCTCGATTTGCAGCGGATCGTGATTGCGGATGCGTTTCGCGCCTCGCTGGAGGTGAGGGATTATCCGGGCGCGGCGATGCGGAGCAACGACCTCGACATGGTGGGCGTAGGGCCTGACCAGGTGGGGTCGATTGCCTTGCTGCGCGGGCGAATGGCCGAAGCGCTGGGCCGCGAACTGGATGCGCTGGCCGCTTATCGTGCGGCCGCGGCTTCCGAGGATCGTCCTGCGGCTGTCGAAGCGCAGCTTCGCGAGATCGCGTTGCGCCAGAAGCGTGACGAGATCACCGAGGACGACGCCCTGCGCGACCTCGAAACCCTCTCAGTGATGTGGCGGGGCGACGGCATCGAGGTGCGGACGCTGGACATGCTGAGCCGGATTTACGCGGCGAGAGGGCGCTATCAGGAAGCGTTCGCGGCGGCGCGTGTTGCCACCGGCCTGCAGCCGAACTCGGAGGCGTCCCGCAGGATGCAGGACGACGCATCGGCGCTGTTCGAACAGATCTTCAACGGCTCGAAGGGCGACGATCTTCCGCCCGTTGAGGCGCTCGCGATGTTCTACGAGTTTCGCGACCTCACGCCGATCGGCCGCCGCGGCGATGAAATGATCCGGCGTCTGGCGGATCGTCTGGTCGCGGTCGATCTGCTCGATCAGGCGGGCGAGCTGCTACAATACCAGATTGATCACCGGATCGACGGTTCGGCGCGTGCCCAAGTCGCCTCAAGGCTTGCGATGGTCTATCTGATGAACCGCAAACCCGAGCGCGCCATCGCGGCGCTGCGCAGCACCCGCATTGCGGATCTGGCCGGCGAGATTCGCCAGCAGCGTCTGCTGCTCGAAGCGCGGGCGCAGAGCGACATCGGCCGCCACGATCTCGCGCTCGATATCGTATCGAATGTTGCAGGCCGTGAGGCGATCCGGCTGCGCTCGGATATTTACTGGGCGTCGCGGCGCTGGCGCGAATCTGCTGAGCAGCTCGAACTCCTCTACGGCGATCGCTGGCGCGATTTCCAGCCGCTGTCGGCCGCCGAAAAGAGTGATGTCATTCGCGCCGCGATTGGATATGCGCTGGCCGAGGATGCCATCGGCCTTGCGCGTTTCCGGGAGAAATACGATGCGAAGATGGACGGCGGCCCAGACCGTGCCGCCTTTGATCTGGCATCGAAGCCAGCGGCGGCGAACAGCGCCGATCTTGCCATGATCGCGAAGATGGCGGCGACCATCGATACGCTCGACGGCTTCCTGCGTGAAATGAAGACGCGGTTCCCCGATGCGATGGCCCGCGCCAAGTTGCCGCCGGAAATCAAGACCGATCCGAATCCGACGGGCGCATTGCCCGCGATCAAGGGATTGCGGCCGGTGACTGCGAAACGCTAGCGCGGTTATCCGCCGCCGTAGCTTTGCACCAGACTGCCCGCCACCAGCGACCAGCCGTCCACCAGCACGAAAAAGATCAGCTTGAACGGCAGCGAGACCACCACCGGCGGCAGCATCATCATGCCCATCGACATCAGGACTGACGCCACCACGAGGTCGATGATGAGGAATGGCAGAAACAGCAGGAAGCCAATCTCGAATGCGCGCTTCAGTTCCGAGATCATGAAGGCCGGCACCAGGATGCGCAGCGACATCTGTTCGGGCGATGCCGCAGGCGGCTCGCCGGAGAGGTCCATGAACAGCTTCAGATCTTTCTCGCGGACGTTCTTCTGCATGAAGCCGCGCAGCGGCACGACGCCGCGCTCGAAGGCCTGCTCGACTGTGATCTGATTGGCGACCAGCGGCTTGATGCCGTCGTCATAGGCCTTCTGCAGCACCGGCCCCATCACGAAGCCGGTCAGGAACAGCGCCAGTGCGATGATGACCGAGTTCGGCGGCGCGGTGGCGGTGCCGAGCGCTGTGCGCAGCAGCGACAGCACGACGACGATGCGTGTGAACGACGTCATCATGATCAGGATCGACGGTGCGATCGACAGCACCGTGAGCAGTGCGATCAACTGGATCGCGCGCTCGGTGACGCCGCCGTTGCCGGCGCCAAGATTGATGCTGATATCCTGCGCGCTCGCCGGATCGATCAGAAATCCGGCGGCGGCGACAAGGCTGGCAAAAAATAAAACTCTACGCGGGCGTTTTAGCGGGCTCACGCGGGAGGCTTCGGACGGCCGAGCAGGTTGGCCATCTCGTCTTCGAGATTCTCGAACGCGGTGGTCGAGGCGGGCGGCGGCGGAGCCGGCGGGGTTGCGGCCCGCGGCGCTGGCCGCGCCGGCGGTTCGGGAACGACGGGGGGCGCGCCGGGGCGTTCAACGGGGCCGATCGAAGGTGCGCGCGTTTCCGGGGTCTCGCCGGCGGGCCGGCGCAGGGCGGCTTCGAGCCGCTGGGCCATATCCGCGAGGTTTTGATCCGCCGATGACAAGCTGGGTTCGGGCGGACGAGCCGGGGGGCGGGGCGGCAGAGGCGGCGCCTTGGAGGCGATGTCGCTCGGACGGGGCATCCGGGGAGGCGTCGGTTCGGCTCGTTCGCTGCGCGGGATGGCGCGCGGTGGATCGGAACGCAGACCCGCATCAGACCGTGCCGGTGTCTGCGGCCGTATCATCGGCTCCGGCGTAAAACTCGCCATCGAGTCGGCGGCGTGCCGGTCAGGCAGCGGAGGAACGGGACGGCGTCCGTCCTCGGAATAAGGCGCGCGCGCCGGGCGCGGTAGTTCCGGTGCCGGGGGCTCCCGATGCTCAAACGGGTCGATCTGCGGTGTATCGGCGTCGGACCATCCCGCATCCGGTGCCAGCCGTGGCGGCAATTCGGTTCCGGCTGGCGAGCGCTGAAGTTGGTCGCGCTGGGGAACGCTGCGCACGATGTTGGGCTCCACCACCACGTCGGTGGGGCCGCCGATCATCAACAGATGTTCAACATTGTCGCGCCGAACCAGCACCAGCCTGCGACGGCCATCGACCGCCGCGGCATCGATCACGGCGAGCCGGGGCATCCGCCCCCGGCCGGAACTGTTGCCCAGAGCGCTTCCGCCGAACCGGCGGACCAGCCATGTCGCCAGTCCGATCAACGCCAGAACAATTACGAAAGCGATGAAAAACCAAAGCGTTTGCGGCATGTGCTGTCCCCGTCAAACCACACTCTTAGTCTATGCCAGATTCGCTGGCTACCCGCCGCGAAACAAGCAACCCGGGACGATTGGAGCGTGAAGCGCGTGCTATGTGTTAATTCCTGACGGCAATTGCTGCCGCCGGAGGGCTTCCATCTTATTATAAAGTACCGGGGCCAAAAATAGTTCTTGTGCCGGGACTTCAATGACTTGCCCGGTTGAAGGCCATTCGTGGCGAAAATAGGCCGGGCGGTTTCTTAACCACTTATTAACCATACGCACGGCAAATTCTGCCTACCTGAGGCGTCGCTTCGGGTCTCAGGGCGGAGCAGGCCGATGGCGATCACTGATCTTCCTATGTTGTCCGCGCTTCGCACCAAGATGCAGTGGCATCAGGAGCGCCAGCGCGTTCTTGCGGAGAACATTTCGCATTCGGACACTCCGAACTTCAAACCGCGTGATCTGGTGGAACCCAAGTTTGATACCAGCGGGAACCGGCCGGTCACCGGCGCCATGCCGTCTCTCGCAATGATGCGCACCAGCACCGGGCATATCCAGGGGGCCGGCGTCAGCGAAACCTTCAACTCAAGCAATCGTGGCGGCTACGAGACGCGACCAGCGGGCAATGCGGTCAATCTCGAGGATGAGATGCTGAAAGTATCGGCCAACCAGATGGACTACGCGGCGGCGACCTCGCTCTACAGTCGGAGCCTTGGGCTGCTGAAAACCGCGATCGGGAAGCGCTGAGAACGCATGAGCGGAACAAGGAACTAACTCATGAGTGACGGCAACGATTTTCTCCGTTCGATGAGCATCGCAACGTCCGGCCTGCGCGCGCAGGCAGGCCGGATGCGGGTGATTTCGGAAAACATCGCCAACGCGGATTCCACGGCGAAGACCGCGGGCGGAGATCCCTATCGCCGCAAGGTGCCGACGTTTTCCTCGGAACTGGATCGCACCCTCGATGCGCGGGTGGTGAGCCTCGGCAAGATCAAGCCGGACAATTCGGATTTCCGCGTCAAGCACGACCCGGGCAATCCGGTGGCCGACGCCAACGGCAACGTCAAATATCCCAACGTGAATTCGCTGGTCGAAATGACCGACATGCGCGAGGCGCAGCGGTCCTACGAAGCCAACCTCAACATCATTTCCGCCACGCGCCGCATGATCCAGCGCACCCTCGACATTCTCAAGGCCTGACAAGGAGACCTGAACAATGGCTTCGCCGACTGTCGCCGCCAACGCCTATGCAAGCCTTGCGAAAATCATGGAATCCGCGGGAGGTGGAGCCGGACTTGGAAAGCCGGGAGACGCAAATGGACCGTCTTTCGGCGAGGTGCTCAAGGAGACACTGGGCAGCGTGATGGACGCGGGCCGCAAGTCCGACGCGCAGACCGTCGCGATGGCGCAGGGCAAGGCCAACGTCATGGACGTTGTCACTGCCGTGGCCGAGACCGACGTCGCGGTCTCGACGCTGGTGTCGGTGCGCGATCGCGTGATCCAGTCCTACGAAGACATCATGCGGATGCCGATCTGATTTTCCGAATTGTGACGACAGGCCTGCGGGCGGGGGTAAATATGACTGGTGCTGAAGTTCTCGACGTCTCGCGCGATGCGATCTGGACCATCGTCAAGGTGTCGTCGCCGCTGCTCGTGGTCGGCCTGGTGGTCGGCGTCGTGATCTCGCTGATTCAGGCGCTCACGCAGATCCAGGAGCAGACGCTGGTATTCGTGCCGAAAATCCTCGCGATTTTCGTCACGCTGGTGCTTGCGCTGCCTTATATGGCTGATGCGCTGAACAGCCAGATGCTGCGGATCTCGTCGCGAATCATCGGCGGCTAGCGCATGATCGAAGGCTTGATGGTCCGGAGCGGCACAGGTCTTCCAGAGGCAAGTCTTTCATGCGTGTCGATATCTCGCTGCTCCCGGCGCTGGCCGCGACGTTCATGCTGGTATTTGCCCGCATTGGTGCGATGGTGATGCTGCTCCCCGGATTCGGCGAAGCCAATATCCCGGTCCGGGTCCGGCTTGCGATCGCGCTGGCGCTGACGCTCATCATCCTGCCGCTGCACCGCAACGACTATCAGGTCAGCATGACGTCGATTGCGCCGCTGCTGGTTCTGATGATTCACGAGATCATCATAGGCGTGGTGCTCGGCGCCACCGCCCGCGTGACGCTCTCGGCGCTGGCAGTCGCGGGATCGGTGATCGCCCAGCAACTCGGCCTGGGTTTCGTCACAACGATCGACCCCACGCAGGGTCAGCAAGGCGCGCTGATCGGCAACTTTCTGACCATGCTCGGGCTGGCGCTGCTGTTCGCTACCGACATGCATCATCTGGTGATCGCGGCGCTGAACGAGAGTTATAAGGCCTTCTCGCCGGGTGAACTGATGTCGAGTGGCGACGTCGCGGCGCTGGCAACCCGCGCATTCAGCACCGCGTTCAAGATCGGCGTCCAGCTGTCTGCGCCGTTCATCGTGTTCGGTCTGGTGTTCAACCTGGGACTCGGCGTGCTGGCACGGCTGATGCCGCAGATGCAGGTTTATTTCGTTGGCGTGCCGCTCTCGATCCTCGGCGGCTTCCTGATTCTCGCCCTCGTCATCGCCACCATGATGGGCACCTATCTCGACTACTTCGGCGGTGTCATGCACCAGCTCGCACCACGGAGCTGAGGGCGGCGCATGTCCGACGAGGATAAAGAGTCCAAAACACAAGACCCAACGCAAAAACGTCTCGACGACGCGCTGGAGAAGGGCGACGTCGTCAAGAGCCAGGAGGTCAGCACCTGGTTTGTGATCGCGGCTTCAACACTGCTGCTGTCGTCGTTCTCAGGATCGATCAGCGCCGGCATCGAGACGCCGATGCGCAACCTGCTGATGAATATGCATCAGATTCGCGTCGACGGACCGGGCCTGCTGTCGCTGACGGTGCAGCTTGAACTGATGCTGGTCGGGGTTCTCGGCGTTCCGCTGCTGCTGCTGCTGATCGCCGGCGTCGGCAGCAACCTGATCCAGCACCGGCTGGTGTTTTCGACCGAGCCCTTAAGCCCGAAATTCAGCAAGATTTCCCCCGCGGCCGGCTTCGCGCGGCTGTTCGGCAAGCAGGCGGGCGCAAACTTCCTGAAAGGACTGTTCAAGGTGATCGCGCTCGGCACCGTCATGGTGCTGGTGCTGTGGCCCGAACGGCATCGTCTGGATGCGATGATCCGGTTCGATCCGATGTCGCTGCTGGCGGCGACCAAGACGATCTCGGTGCAATTGATGGGGACGGTGGTCGCGATGCTGGCCGTGGTTGCCACGCTCGATTACCTGTTCCAGTACCGGCAGTGGTTCGAGCGGCAGAAGATGTCGCTTCACGAGATCAAGGAGGAATACAAGCAGTCCGAAGGCGATCCACATATCAAGGGCCGCATCCGGCAGATCCGGCACGCGCGCATGAAGAAGCGCATGATGGCGGCGGTTCCCACCGCCTCGGTCATCATCACCAACCCGACTCACTATGCGGTCGCACTGAAATATGAGCGCGGCATGCCCGCGCCGATCTGCGTCGCCAAGGGCGTGGATCTGATGGCGCTCAAGATCAGGGAAATCGCGACCGCGAGTAACGTGCCCATCGTCGAGAATGTTCCGCTGGCCCGCGCCCTGCACGCGAGCGTCGAGATCGACGACGAAATTCCGGTGGAGCACTATCATGCGGTCGCCGAGGTGATCGGTTACGTCATGCGCCTGCGGCGCGGGATTACGGGCCATGGCTGATGTGTCAATTCCGCTCCACTAGCGCAGCTACCGGCGCGGACGTAATGTATCTTGCGTCGGGACGCCCGATTCAGGCACTCAGAGGCTCATGAAGCCGATTTCCAACAGGCTGCGATGATAACCGACACGGACGGCGATCTGCGTTCCACCTTTGCCGCGGCCCATGAGCCGACCCGGCGCAGCGGCAGCATCCTGCTCGTCCTGCTGGTGGCCGGTGCGATCATCGCCGCGGCGGTCGCCTTTATGACGCTGGGCCGCAGTCAGGCCCAGCCCTACATCCTGGTGCTGCTGGCGTTGCTGGCGATGGTGGGCTTGTTCACGCTGTTCGCCTTCGCCGCCGGAATTGTCACGTTCGCTGACCGTCTCGCCGAAGACCCGATCACGCGCCCGATCGCCGATCATGCCTTCGACGGCCTCGCGGTGACCGATTCGCGCGGTCACATCGTCTATGCCAACACGGCCTATCTGGCGCTCACCGGCGCATCCGGTCCCAATGACGTGCGTCCGGTCGAGCGGGTTTTCATCGGCAATCCGGACGTATCCGAGGCGGTGTTTCGCCTGCTCAAGGCTGCGCGCGAGGGCAAGCGACAGCAGGAGGAGGTCCGGGTTGCGGGCGCGGATAACGCCCATGGCCGCTGGCTGCGCATGCGCGTGCGTCCGCTCGGCGCCGAGAAGCGCCAGTCGAAATTCGCGGTGTGGTCGGTCGCGGACATCACCCGCGACCGCGAGCGGCAGGAAGACGTCTTTCAGGAATTGCAGCACGCGATCGAATATCTCGATCACGCGCCATGCGGCTTTTTCTCCGTCAACGCGGCCGGCGAACTGGTCTACGTCAACGCAACACTGGCGAACTGGCTGGACTACGATCTCGCGGAAATCGGCTCCGGTGGGCTGAAAGTCGCGGACATCATGTCGGGCGACGGGGCCGCGCTCCTGACGTCGATCGTGCCCGAGCCGGGCGAGGTCAAGACCGAGGTGTTCGATCTCGACCTGCGGATCCGCAACGGCAAGACCATGCCGGTGCGGCTCTATCACAAGCTGGCATTCGGCGCGGACGGTGCGCCCGGCGCATCGCGAACTCTGGTCATCAATCGCGCCCGCGACGACCACAGCGATCCGCAACGCGCGGCCGAGGTGCGCTTCATGCGCTTCTTCGACCACACGCCGATGGCGATCGCCACCGTCGACAAGTCGGGCAACGTGGTGCGCGCCAATGCCCGTTTCGCGAAACTGACCCAGTCGCTGTCGCCCGCGAGCAGCGCCAGCAAATCGATCTTCGCAGTAGTCAACGAGCGCGAACGCGGCGAACTGGTCGCGGCGATCACCAGGGCTGCGGACGGGCAGGGCGACATTCCGCCGGTCGAGGCGATGCTGGACAGCACCAGGGAGCGCTGGGGCCAGTTCTTCGTCACGTCCGTCGAACAGAATGCGGGCGATGCGGAAGCTGCCATCGTCTATCTGCTCGAAACCACCGAAAAGCGCACGCTGGAGAACAGCTTCGCGCAGTCGCAGAAGATGCAGGCGGTCGGCCAGCTCGCCGGCGGCATTGCCCACGACTTCAACAATGTGCTCTCCGCCATCATGATGGCGAACGATTTCCTGCTGAACGCGCACAAGCCGACCGATCCGTCGTTCCAGGACATCATGCAGATCAAGCAGAACGCCAACCGCGCGGCGGCGCTGGTGCGGCAACTGCTGGCGTTCTCGCGAAAGCAGACGCTGCGGCCGCAGGTGCTCGACATTGGCGACGTGCTCTCCGACGTCAACGTATTGTTGAAGCGGCTGGTCGGCGAAAAGGTGAAGCCCGAGTTCGTCTATGGCCGCGATCTGTGGCCGGTGAAAGCCGACCTGTCCCAGTTCGAACAGGTCATCGTCAATCTTGCGGTCAACGCACGCGACGCGATGCCCGACGGCGGCAAGCTGACGATCCGCACCGCCAACGTTTCTGCGAAGGACGTCGAGCGCGCCGAGTACAAGGGCATGCCTGCGGCCGACTATGTCTCGATCGAAGTCACCGATACCGGCAGTGGCATTCCGGCTGATATCGTCGACAAGATTTTCGAGCCGTTCTTCTCGACCAAGGAAGTCGGCAAGGGAACGGGACTCGGCCTCTCCACGGTCTATGGCATCGTCAAGCAGACCGGCGGCTTCATCTATGTCGATTCCGTGCCGGATCGCGGCACCACATTCCGGATTTTCCTGCCGCGTCACTATCCCGAAGCGGAAGCGGTTCCGGAAGTCACCGCCGCCAGCGAGGCCGCAGCCCCTGCCGCCGCAAAGCCGAAAGCCCCGGACCTCACCGGCCACGGCACCATCCTGCTGGTCGAGGATGAAGACGGATTGCGTTCGCTCAACGCGCGCGGCCTTCGCTCGCGCGGCTATACGGTGATCGAGGCCGGCAACGGAGTCGAAGCTCTTGAGGCGCTGGAGCGCGAAGAGGGCGCGGTCGATCTCGTGGTTTCCGACGTGGTGATGCCCGAAATGGACGGTCCCACGATGCTGACCGAAATGCGCAAGCGCAATCCGGACCTGCGGATCATCTTCGTTTCCGGTTACGCGGAGGACGCCTTCGAGAAGAGCCTGCCGGAGAATCAGCAGTTCAACTTCCTGCCCAAACCCTTCACGCTGAGCCAGCTCGTCGCGGCGGTGAAGGAAACCATGTCGGCGGGATCGTGAAAAATCCGTCATAAACCAGCGGTAACGGGCGCCCAAGCGCACCTGTTGCCGGCCCGCGACCGAGCGCCGCAGCCGGTGCGGCATCTGTGCGCTTCCCTTTCGCCTGCCCGTGCCCATGTTAGAGGCGCATCCCCTGCCGGGGGATCATCGCCCCAATGAGGGCTAAGAGGGAACGAACATGATTTTTCCAAAGCGCCTGAGCGCGATCGTCAAGACGCTGGCCGTCGTCACGGCGGTGGCGATGCCGCTGGCGATTGCTGTCTCGTCATCCGTGGACGCTCGGCCGAGCAGCGGCGGTAGCCGCGGCACGCGCACATTCTCCGCGCCGCCGACCACACGGACCGCGCCGAATGCGGCGCAGCCGATCGAGCGCTCCATGACCCAGCCCGGGACGAAAGCGCCTGCCGCGGCTCCTGCAGGCGGTGGCTTCTTCAACCGTCCCGGCATGGGCATGCTCGGTGGTCTGGCCGCCGGCTTCCTCGGCGCCGGCCTGCTCGGCATGCTGTTCGGCGGAGGTTTGTTCAGCGGTCTTGGCAGCCTGTCGTCGATCTTCGGTCTGATCATCCAGCTCGGCTTGATCTATCTGGTGGTGCGGTTTGCCATGTCGTGGTGGCAGCGCCGCAATGCGTCGGCTAACGCACCGGCCTATGCCAACGCTTCGGCGGTTCCCGGCCCGACGCCTTCACAGGATCAGGGCCCGCTCGCCAATGCGCGCTCGGGCTTTGGCTTCGGTCTGGGTGGTGGCTCGAACGACGCACCGCTCGAAATCAAGCCGGACGACTACGATGCGTTCGAGCGCTTGCTCGGCGAGGTCAACACGGCGTGGTCCAACCAGGACATCGCCAAGCTCCACACGCTGGCGACGCCCGAGATGGTGTCCTACTTCACCGAAGACCTGAACGCGAACAAGGAGCGCGGCGTGGTCAACACCGTATCCGGCGTCAAGTTGTTGCAGGGCGATCTTGCCGAAGCCTGGCGCGAAGGTCCGACCGACTATGCGACAGTGGCGCTGCGTTATGCGCTGGTCGACAAGACGGTCGAGCAGGCCACCGGCAAGATCGTCGAAGGCAGCGACACACCGACCGAGGTCACCGACGTCTGGACATTCACCCGGCGTCCCGGCAGCGGATGGGAACTCTCGGCCATCCAGTACGCCTGAGGCGTTCCGGTTCCGGTCCGACAAGATTGAAGGCGTCGCGCTTGCGCGGCGCCTTTTCGTTTGTCCGGTGGTTCTGCAGGAATAAGTCGCGGCGTTGTGTGTTGAACTGTGATCGCATGATCATGAAGGTCTGACAGTTCAAAAAACTCACAGGGAGAGACGAATGATCCGGGTTTCGATAATTGCCGTATCGCTTTGTTGCCTCGCAGCCGCTCCCGTTGTCGCCCAGCAGGCCAACATGACGTTCTTCATCTCCAGTACGCCGATCGGCAACGGCGGAAATCTGGGCGGTCTGGCCGGCGCCGACAACCAGTGCCAGACGCTGGCGCAAGCCGCGGGCGCAGGGGCGAAGACATGGCGCGCGTATCTTTCGACGCAGGCCGCCGACGGCAAGCCCGCGATCAATGCGCGCGACCGAATCGGCAAGGGGCCTTGGACCAACGCCAAGGGCGTCGTGGTCGCGAAGGACGTCGCCGACCTTCACGGCGCCAACGCGCTGACCAAGCAGTCGGCGCTCAACGAGAAGGGCGAGGTCGTCAATGGCCGCGGCGACCAGCCGAACCGTCATGACATTCTGACCGGCTCGCAGCCGGACGGCACCGCTTTTGCCGCCGGTGACGACAAGACCTGCAGGAACTGGACGAGCAGCACGCAAGGGTCCGCGGTGGTCGGTCACTCCGACCGGCTCGGGCTGCGCGATGACGAGCCGTCGAAATCCTGGAATTCCTCGCATGGTTCGCGCGGGCCGGACGGCGGCTGCTCGCAGGCCGATCTGCGCAGCACCGGCGGCGACGGCCTGCTGTACTGTTTTGCATCGAACTGACGAACGCCAGCCGGGTTAACGTGGCGGCGCGGAGCATCTCCGCGCCGAACCGTTTTGCGAGGTCCCTATGCGCTACGAACTTTATTACTGGCCGACCATTCAGGGCCGGGGCGAATACGTCCGCCTGGCGCTGGAAGATGCGGGGGCGGACTATGCCGATGTCGCCCGGCGCGGCAGCGGCGAGAGCAAGATGATGGCGATGATGGACGCCGCCAAAGGCACGCCGCCCTTCGCACCTCCGTTTCTGAAGGCCGGCAAGCTGGTGATCGGGCAGACCGCGAACATCCTGCTCTATCTCGGGCCGCGCCACGGCCTCGCGCCGAAGGCGGAAGCACAACGGCTGTGGGTGCATCAGCTTCAACTGACTATTGCCGATTTCGTGGTCGAGATTCACGACACCCATCATCCGCTCGGGCCGACGCTCTATTACGAAGACCAGCGCCCCGCCGCGAAGAAGCGCACATCCGAATTCTGGAGCGAGCGCGTGCCGAAATTCCTCGGCTATTTCGAGCGCCTGATCGACGGCAGCAGCGGACCTCATCTCAACGGCCGCAGGATTTGCTACGCCGATCTGTCGCTGTTCCAGATCGTCGAGGGATTGCGCTACGCGTTCCCGAACAACATGAAGCGCTTCGAGCGCAACGTGCCTCGCGTGATCGAATTGCGAGACCGTGTCGCGGCGCGGCCCAACGTCAAGGCGTATCTTGCCAGCGAGCGTCGGATCCCGTTCAACGAGGACGGCATCTTCCGGCACTACAAGGCGCTGGACGCCTAAGGCGTCTTTATACCGCGGCTATATCGCAGGCGGCGCGTCCGTCTCGCATTCCTATCGCCCGGCGATCATCTTCCTGCCGTCACGCCGCATCTGCGCCGCGACGTATTCGGGAGGTGGCCATGGCCGCATTGTTTTCCGGCGAGGATCATCGCAATTTCTACGCCGAGGACGATTATCGCGCTTATCTGATCAGCCGCAATCCGCCGCCGATCGTGTATCATTCCGGCGCCGTCCGCCTGAAACGGCTGCGCGTCCATCTGCGGCGCGCGGTGCAGGGCGTCGATGCTGTCCTGCACCGGCTGATCGCGGCGCTGGAACGGTCCAAGACCCGCCGCATCCAGCGCGAACTGCAACTGCGCGGCATACGCTACGCGCAACGCAACGATGACGCAGCCTCGCAGCGCGCGCCGAAATAACCGCTCCCCCGGCGATGGATTGCGCGTAGACTGGCTGCGTCTTTCCAAGCCGCCAGCGCGGCCCATTCACCGGAGTTTGCCATGAAAATCACGCCGTCCGGCTCGGTGCCGACCAAGCGCGCGCCCGCAAGCTATTTCACCGGCACGGTGTATCAGGACCCGGTGATCGAAGCGCCGGCGCCCGCGCGGATCACTGCGACGCGCGTGACCTTCGAACCCGGCGCGCGCACGGCGTGGCACACCCATCCGCTCGGCCAGACGCTCTATGTGCTGACGGGCTGCGGCCGCGTCCAGACCGAGGGCGGGCCGGTGCGCGAGATCCGCGCCGGCGACGTGGTGTGGATTCCGCCCGGCGAGAAGCACTGGCACGGCGCGGCACCCACGACGATGATGGTTCATCTGGCGATGCAGGAGGCCGAGAACGGCAGCGCCGCGACCTGGCTCGAATACGTCACCGACGCGCAATACGCGGTGCCGGTCAGCGCCGGATAATCGTCTCCGCGTTTTGTGATGCCGCCGTGCGCGTGCGGCGGGTTCCCGAATCGCCCGGCCTGCCGCATTGCTGTCGCATTCGGACTGTCTGGTCCGTCATCACCCACACGCAGCAGGAGGACCGATGCGCATCGTCACCCCCGCGATCTACGCCGCACTGCTTGGCGGCGCCATCTACATCGCCATTGCGCAGAACCCGCTGCCGAACGCGATCGCGTCCGCGCCGCCGGAAGGCGCGAAGATCGCGTATGCCGTGCCCGCCGACGGCAAGTCGCAGCCCGCCACGCGGGTCGGCAAGCGCGAGAGCTGCCGCCAGACCGTTGCGACCAAACACCTCGGCCGCCATCAGGCGCGCGACCAGATGCAGCTGTGCGTGGCGCAGGCGAGGGTGGAATGCCTCAAGCAGGCTATCGACCAGAAGCTGCGCGGCTCGGCGCGCCGGGTTTATGTGAAGAGCTGCGTCGCGGCGTAGCCGCTTGCGTCATCCTGAGGTGCGAGCCGCTCATGCGGCGAGCCTCGAAGGATGCGCCATTTGACTTTAGTTTCCCGTCCTTCTTCGAGGCTCGGGCTTTGCCCCTCGCGCCTCAGGATGACGGAATCTCGCGGTCGTCAGTCGCCCATCTGGGCCGACATCTGCACGCTCAGCCGCGCGGCGCGCTTTTCCCGCGCCAGCCGTTCGGCGAGTTCGACGATCTTCAGCCGTCCCTGCATGTTGGGAATGGCCTTGAACGCGGCGAGCAGGCGCTGCGCTTCCTCGTCCGATGTCACCAGAATATCCCTCAGCATGTCCGCCTCGCGCGACCTGAACGTCTCTTGTTAGAGCCGTCTCTTAGTCGCGGGACGTTACCACTTGGTTCATGCGCGATTGTGACGGTTTTTGCGGCCCGTTCGCATGGTTAAGCGGGTGTGAGCGCGGGGAGGGAACTCTCGGCTGCGTCGCTCCCGATTCAAATTTCAAACAGCCACACGTCATCGCCCCTGTTGTTGTGACGGCGCGGGGGCGCCCGGTCTTCTCATGCGCCTTGCACCCGATGAGGGCGCGCGGAACGCCGGATGCGCGTGCGCATCCGCAGCCCCGTGTGCAAAAGTAAAAAGCACACGAGCATAGTCGCCACGGTCACGCCGGTTGCATCCGGCGTTCCGCACGCAATGGTTGGAACGGCCTGTTTCGCGCTCTCCCCGGTGGACGGGCTCTTTCGCCACCGCTCTGGAAACTACGATCTTTCGCCACCTTCGCGAACGAAGCGACGACTCGCTATTTCCTTTCGACGCCAGCATCGCGGCGCCAGGACCACGCGACTTCAGCCGTCCGCGAGCTGCGCTGTCGTCATCCGGCGCACTTTTCATGTGCCGGATCGGACGCCGCAAGCGGCCACCGCATCCCGCCCCGCGTATCGTGACGATCGCGAACGCCCCTCAATGTGGGGCGGGACATGCCGAACATAAGAGAGGTTTGGAGGGCGGGGATTTGTATCCCTCAAGATTTAATGTTGATGAACAGCGATAGTAGCAGGCACCGGTCAGGCTGCTTCATCTTCTTCGATCACAGGCTTGATCTTTTTGAGTTCCGGTCCGATCTCGCGCGCGGCTACCCGTATGTCACAGCGATTCTGAAGATTCATCCAGAAGTCGGCGGTGGTTTTCAATGCGCGACCCAGCCGCAAGGCCGTATCGGCGGTAATGCCGGTCTGCTCGTTGACGAGCCGCTCGATGCGTGTGCGGGGCAGGCCGCAGGCCTTCGCGAGTTTACCCGCGGACATGCCGAGCGGAATCAGGAATTCCTCACGAAGAACCTCGCCCGGATGCATCGGCGGCAGGTTTTTTGTCATGTCGCAAACTCAAGTTAGAAATCGCTGATATTTTCACTTCGAGTTCTTATTTTTTCTATATCGCTATTGTTGGTTGCAGAACTAAATCGGTAGCCCGTTCCCTCGAAATCTAAGTACCGACTAACATTTGTTTCGCCGCCATCGTGGAAGATAATCCGTGCCTCGCACAATGTAGGACCGTAAGCGTTGGTGCGGACAGCAAAGTTGTTCGTGCCATTCTTTACTATGAATTTCGTCCCGTATTCATTTTTTCTCAGACCAAAATGTTGGCCGAAATAGTAGTGAACTTCCTTTACATCGTTTAGGTGTCCAAAATTTTTGTGAGAAAGAATATAAACGGTAATGTCATAGGTTGGCAGATCGTTGAATGGATGAACTTGGCCGGAAGGTCGTACGCGATGCACTAGAAACAAATTCTTGTTTGCTTGATAGCTCTTATGGCGCTTATCAAGGAATTCTTTGTCAGCGGGCTCCTGAACGTATTCGGTCCCATCTCGTAAATCTAAAGGGTCAATCTGGATTGCTCGAAATTCAAAATCTTTCCATTTCAACGCGGCGCCCGAGGCGAGTTGACGTTGGAATTGAAGATAAAGTGATCTTATCTCGCTACGGAAATAAAAACCGAATGAGAAAATCAGTCCTGGCCAAGCAAATCCGGAAAGAGCCGTCAAAAAATTGTTAAATTCAGTCATATCGAAATCCTAAAGCTCACTCCTCACACACCCTTTTCCCGCGACATCGTGATCCGCACGCCGGTCTTGGCGACCGTGCAGTGGATGTCGAGGCGGCGGTAGCGTGAATCCAGATTGTACCCGCGCACGATGTTGGTGCGCTGGACGCAGCGTTCCGCGCCGCGCTGGGCATCTTTCTTCGGGATGGTGAACACCAGCGCCGCCGCGGTGCCGATGAAGTCGTAAAATTCCGGGGCGGGTTTTCGCTTGTCGGTGGAGGCGAACACGTCGTTGCTGCGGTTGCGGCTCTGGCAGCCGAGCGAGGCCTGCGTCACCGCAGGGTGTTCGAGATAGATCACGCCGGCGACCGTCTTTCCGATCTTGAGGCCCGGGATCTGCGCCGCAAGGTCCTTGGCCAGATCGTCGCAGCGGTCGGCGCGGGCAGGGTTCGCGCCGAGCGCGGCCACGGCCAGCACGAGCGCGGCGGCGAATGCCGGAAATCGGAAAAATGCGATGCGTTTTGTCATGGTTTCCCCCGCGTCCCATTGAAGCGCGCGGGGCTTGTTTGCGCAAGGTGGGGAAGGCGTGCGGGAGGTGCCTTTACCTCCTCCCGCGGGCGGGGAGAGGTGAAGCAAGATCAAAACCCGTAGATCATGACGCCGACGGCGAACCCGACCACCATGACGATGTTGAACAGCGTCGGCACCGCGACCAGCAAGGTGGCGCGGCCGAGATGTTCGTCGTGCGCCGCATATGCAATGGCGCAGGCGGCGATCAGCGGAAAGGCGATGATCCGCGCCGTGGTTTCCACCGCGCCGAACGCGCCCTTGAACTCAAGCCCGTGCGAGACCACCGAGGGCATGTCGTTCAGCCATGCCATGATGATGATCGTGCCGAGCGCGATAATGGCATGGCGCACACGGCCCATCGCCGCAAACACCAGCGCCGCTATGGCCAGGACAGGATGCGCCGCGAGGTGCGCCTTGACGAGGCCGCCGCCGAGGCCGGAGCCGATATGCGACATGTCGCCGAACAGCGTCGGCATGTCGGAAAACCCGATCCACGCCTCGATGGCGGCCAGAATAACGAGCGCGCCGCGCAGGCCGATCAGGCGCGGGGCGGGGGCCGGTGCGGTGGTGTCGGCGGTCGCCGGGGTGGCGGGGATCATGTCCGAAATTCCTGATCGAAATTCATCCTGAAAGGCGGAACGCTAGCGCGGCAGCCGGGCCGCGCACAGCCGCCTTGCAAGGGCGCTGCAAGGCTTTTGGCCATCTTCCCTTTGTCGGAAAAGCGATTAGAACGGTTCAAACACGATGCCGGCCAGCGCCGGACCGTTGAAATTCCGGCGCTTTTCGCCTTCCAACCCGTGAGCTGATCCATGAACGCCCCGATTCCCGTGCCTGCGCCCAAAGCCGTTCCGCCCTACAAGCACACCCCGCTGTTTCCGCTGGGCGCGGACAAGACGCCGTATCGCAAGATCACCACCGATGGCGTGCGGGTCGAGAAGGTCATGGGCAAGGACATGCTGGTGGTGTCGCGGGAGGCGCTGCGCGCGCTGTCGGAAGCCGCCTTCGGCGACATCAATCATTACCTGCGGCCGGGGCATCTGGCGCAGCTCCGCAAAATTCTCGACGACCCCGATGCCAGCGACAACGACAAGTTCGTCGCGTTCGATTTTCTCAAGAACGCCAACATCGCCGCCGGCGGCATCCTGCCGATGTGCCAGGACACCGGCACCGCGATCATCATGGGCAAGAAGGGTTTTCGCGTCATCACCGAAGGCGATGACGAGGCCGCATTGAGCGAGGGCGCGCGCGACGCGTATCTGCGCCGCAACCTGCGTTATTCGCAGGTGGCGCCGCTCTCCATGTTCGAGGAGAAGAACACCGCCAACAACATGCCGGCGCAGTGCGAGATCTATGCCGAAGGCGACGACGCCTACAAGTTCATGTTCATGGCCAAGGGCGGCGGAAGCGCCAACAAGAGCTTCCTGTTTCAGGGCACGCCGTCGCTGCTGACCAAGGATCGTCTCCACGCGTTCCTGAAGGAGAAGGTGCTGACGCTCGGCACCGCCGCATGCCCGCCGTATCATCTGGCCATCGTCATCGGCGGCACCTCCGCCGAACTCTGCATGAAGACGGTGAAGCTCGCCTCGGCGCGCTATCTCGATGAACTGCCGACTCAGGGATCAGCGGACGGCAACGCCTTCCGCGATTTGGAGATGGAGCAGGAAGTCTTGAAGATGACGCAGTCGCTGGGTGTCGGCGCGCAGTTCGGCGGGAAATATTTCTGCCACGACGTGCGCGTGATCCGGCTGCCGCGCCACGGCGCGTCGCTTCCCATCGGTTTGGGCGTGTCGTGCTCGGCGGATCGTCAGGTGCTCGGCAAGATCACCAGGGACGGCGTGTATCTGGAGGAACTGGAGCACAATCCGGCGAAGTATCTGCCGGAGGTGGAAGCCAAGCTCGGCGGCGAGGTGGTGCAGATCGACCTCAACAAGCCGATGAAGGAGATTCTCGCCACGCTCTCGCAGTATCCGACCAAGACGCGGCTGTCGCTCACCGGCACCATGATCGTGGCGCGCGACTCCGCGCATGCGAAGTTGCGCGAGCGGCTGGAGAAGGGCGAGCCGCTGCCGGATTATTTCAAGAACCATCCGGTCTATTACGCAGGGCCAGCCAAGACGCCGGAAGGCTATGCGTCCGGCTCATTCGGCCCGACCACGGCAGGGCGCATGGATAGTTTTGTGGATCAATTTCAGGCGGCCGGCGGCTCGATGGTGATGCTGGCGAAGGGCAACCGCTCGGCGGCGGTGCGCGACGCCTGCAAGAAGTACGGTGGCTTCTATCTCGGCTCGATCGGCGGCTCGGCGGCGAACCTCGCCGAGCACTGCATCAGGAAGGTCGAGGTGGTGGAATATCCCGAGCTCGGCATGGAAGCGATCTGGCGCATCGAGGTCGAGAACTTCCCGGCCTTCATCATCATGGACGACAAGGGCAACGACTTTTTCAAGGAATTGAATCTCGGCTAGGGATCGTCATTGCGAGGAGCGCAGCGACGAAGCAATCCAATCCTTGCTGATAGATGAAGTCAGACTGGATTGCTTCGCTGCGCTCGCAATGACGAGTGCGTTGTCTTTACGCCTGTTCTTGCATCCCGAAAAAGAATAAGGGCCGACCCGGAATCACCGGGGAGGCCCTTTCCTTTGTCATTCGCGTGAGACGATCCTTACCACGCCGCCTGGATCGAGCCCTTGAACTTGTTGTCGATGAAGTCCTTCACCGGCTGCGAGCGGTAGATCGCGATGAACTTCTTGATCCGCGGATCGTCCTTGCGGTCTTCGCGCGCGGCGAACAGCAGCGTGTAGTAAGGCTTCGCCTCGGGGCTGGACGTCTCCGGGATCAACGCCTTGTTCAGATCGAGCCCTGCGAGATAGGCGTAGTTCGAGGACACGAAGGCCGCGGCCACGTCGTCCAGCGAACGCGCAAGCTGCGCGGCGTCGATTTCCACGATCTGCAGTTTCTTCGGATTCTCCGCCACGTCCTGCACGGTCGCCTTGATGCCGACGTCGGGCTTCAGCTTGATCAGGCCCGCCTTCTCGAACAGCAGCAGCGCGCGTCCGGCATTGGTTGGATCGTTCGGGATTGCGATCTTTGCGCCGTTCGGGATGTCCGAAGCCTTGGTGTACTTCTTCGAGTGGATGCCGCCGGGCACCAGAATCGAGTCGTCGAGCGCGACCAGCTTGTAGTTGCGGGCCTTCGACTGGTTGGCGAGATAGAACTTATGCTGGAAATTGTTGAGGTCGATGTCGCCTGCATCCAGCGCGGCGTTCGGCTGGTTCCAGTCGGTGAACTCGATGATCTCCGCCTTGAGGCCCTGCTTCTCCGACAGCTTTGCGGCTTCGCGCAGGATATCGCCGTAAGGACCGGCGGACACGCCGACCTTCAGCGGCTTGTCGGCGGCGGATTGCGCCAGAGCGGCTGTGCCGAGCGAGGCCAGCAGCAGTCCCGAGGCGGCGAGGGACAGGAAACGGAAACGCGAAAGTGCTTTCATGTGATGCTGTATCTTTGTGTTCGGTGGTTGAAGGACGGCATCGAGGGATGCTGAATCCGCCGGACATGCGCGTCGACGGCTGGTGAATGATCGGCCAGTGCGGCAGAGCGCGTCAATGAAATGGAATTACGAATAATCACGCGGGCGTAGGCAACATTGCACGCGAACGAAGCGCATGCAGGGAAATCATTATTTCAGCAGGATGCAGCGCATGTTGCGGCCTCGCGGCGGGGAATTCGTGTGGCGCGGCGCCGCTACTTCGCCGGCGCGATGCCCTTGAACGACAGTCGCAGCGCAGCCGCGACGCGCGGATCGTTCTTCTTCCACATGCCGTCGCTGATGAGCGACGCGATGCCGTGCGCGACGGCCCATGCCAGCGCCAGCGCATCGGGATCGACCGGTTTGGCCGTATCGTCCTGCAGTTCCGCGACCGCGTGGCGCAGTTGCGTGAACGCGGCGGGCACACCGTCTTTTTCCGTGGTGCCGTCCGAGCCGAAGCGGCTGAAGGCGAGACGAAAAAGCCGCGGTTCGGCTGCGGCGAAATCGATATAGGCCATCGCCGATGCGTGCAGGCGGGCCTTGCCCTTCAGTCCCGACGTCGCCTTTAGCGAGCGCTGCGCGAGCAGCGTCAACGCTTCGGCAGCGACCGCCGCCAGCAACTCATCCTTGTCCGCGAAATGCTTGTAGGCCGCGCCCGATGTCACGCCGGCGTCACGCGCGGCCTCGCGCAGGCTGAAGCTCTCCGCACCGCCTTTGCGTACGCGATCGAGAGCTAGTCCGACCAGCGCGCTGCGCAGGTCGCCGTGATGATACGTCTGTTTTTTCGCCGCAGGCATGTAACTGATGTTTACATTGCCGCCGACCCGCCGTAAAGTATGCACCGCTCACTTAAGAAGCAGAAGCAATCATACCGAGGGAGACCAACGATGAGCCAGGTAGAGGCGACGGCCGAGACGCCGTTCTGGGAGCGCGGCAATCTCGCTCCGGTCCATGAGGAAGTCACTGCATTCGACCTGCCGGTGGAGGGCGCGATTCCGCCCGAACTGAACGGGCTCTATGCGCGCAACGGCGCCAATCCGCGCGAGGGCCATTCCGGCCACTGGTTTATCGGCGACGGCATGCTGCACGGCGTCTCGCTGAAGAACGGCCGCGCCGAGTGGTATCGCAACCGCTGGGTGCGCACGCCGCGCTTCAACGGCGCACCGCGGCGGCCGGGCGTGCCTGACATCCGCAGCAGCGTCGCCAATACCAATGTGATCGCCCATGCCGGAAAGATCATGGCGCTGGTGGAAAACGCATTGCCGATGACGATGACCCGTGAACTCGACACCGTCGGCTTCCAAGACTACGGCGGCAAACTCGACACGCCGTTCACGGCGCATCCGAAAATTTGTCCCGACACCGGCGAGCTTCACTTTTTCGGTTATGGCTTCGTGCCGCCGTTCCTGACCTATCACGCGGTGGACGCGAGCGGCGAACTGATGCGCAGCATTCCGGTTCCGACCCGGGCGTCGACCATGATGCATGACTTCGCCATGACATCGGGACACATCGTGTTCATGGATCTGCCGGTGGTGTTCGACATGCCGGCGGCGCAGCGCGGCACTATGCCGTTTGCGTGGAGCGACAGCTATGGCGCGCGGCTCGGCATTCTCAAGCGCGGCGCGGGCATCGAGTCGCTGCGCTGGGTGGAGGTCGAGCCGTGTTACGTCTTCCACGTTGCCAACGCGTTCGAGGAGGCGGACGGCACTATCGTGATCGATGTCGCCTGGTACAAGGAGTTGTGGCGTGGCGGTCCGTCCGCGACCAGTTTCGACAAGGCGCTTCTGAAGCGCTGGCGGATTCCTCCCGGTGCGACGCGCGCGCAGGAGCAGCAGCTCGACGACCGGTCGATCGAGTTTCCGCGCGTCAATGACGACCGCGCCGGACTGCGTCACGACATCGTCTACGCGGTCGATTCCGGTCAGGGTTCCCTTGCCAGCGACCAGGCAAGCTCGCTGCGCAAGTACGATCTGAAAACGGGGAAGAGCGCCGAACACGTTTTCCGGAACGGGGTGTCCAGCGAGTTCGTGCATATCCAGCCGGAAGGCGCGGGCGGCGAGGATGACGGCTGGCTGATCGGCTTTGTCTATGATCGCGCGCGCAACGCCAGCGATCTCTTGATCCTCGATGCGCAGAACATTGAGTCAAAGCCGGTGGCGCGGATCGGTTTGCCGGCGCGCGTGCCCCAGGGCTTTCACGGCAACTGGATGCCGGGGGTGTGATTTGTGCTGCGCCTCACAAACGGGGGACGGGGCACTTCAACATATACGACCGTCATGGCCGGGCTTGACCCGGCCATCCATCTTTCTTCCGTTTCGCAATTGAAGGCGTGGATCACCGGGGCAAGCCCGGTGATGACGACGGAGTGTGTTGATCGATCAGCGGTCTTGATCGCACCACTGAACAGATAGTTACGCCCTTGTTCCCTTGAACGGGAAGCTGCCCATCGGGCCGATGCTGACGTCGCCGGAAATGGAATCGCCGTCGACCTTGCCGGAGAAGGCCAGCGTGAGCGGCATCGGATTGGTGATCGACGCCTTCCAGGCCACGTCGTTGCCGCTGACCGTGCCGTCGACGATGTCTGCTTCGGTGCCGTCGGCTGCCTGCTTGCCGGTCAGCGTGCCGCCGTCCGACTTCAGCGACAGGGTCGCGTCGCGATCGCCAAGCGGCGTGCTCAAGGTGATATTCCAGTTGCCATCGACTGCCATGTGTTCCCTCTCTCCGCGTGTCGCAAAGCCTGAATTGGTTCTGAAGCGACGCGCCGGCGCCGATATAGCGCATTTTGCGTTACCCGGGCTAATTTTGTCGGCTGCCAATTGTCACGTGGCGGAAATATTCTGCGCCGGAACACCCTGGCTCGAAGACTGTTTGCCTCGGATATCGCCGGAGAAACGGAATGGGAGAATTGACGCGAGGGGTGCCGTCGCAGGCCGTCCACCTTTGCATCGACATGCAACGGATATTTTCCCGCGAGGGGCCGTGGCCAACGCCGTGGATGGAGCGGGTGCTTCCCAACGTGGCCGCGCTCGCAGGCTATGCGCCGGCCCAAACCATTTTCACCCGCTTCATTCCGCCGCACCGCGCGTCTGATCTGCCGGGCGCATGGGCGCGCTATTACGAGAAGTGGCGGGAGGTCACGCGCGAGAGGCTCGATCTGCGCCTGCTGGATCTGATGCCGGAGTTGCAGAGTTTCGTTCCGCCCGCCCGCGTGCTCGACAAGATGGTCTATTCGGCCTTCGCGAACGGCCGCCTGCATGCAGATCTGCGCGCGCGGCAATGCGACGCCCTGATCGTCAGCGGATCGGAAACTGATGTTTGCGTACTGTCATCGGTTCTCGCCGCGGTCGATCTCGGATACCGCGTGATCCTCGCCGCCGACGCCGTTTGCAGTTCGTCCGACGAAAGTCACGATGCGCTGATCGGTCTTTATCGGCGGCGCTTCGATATTCAGATCGAGATTGCCGGGACGGAAGCCATTATCGAACGATGGAGAACCTGAGGTTGCATCGCTGTCTCCGGACGGAGATCGTCGAACGCATTTTACGAAATTTTAAGTGTCTGCTTCTTACGGTTGCGCTGCACCCATGCCGCTTCATTCCCCGCCACCGTTATGATCAAAGACAAACGCAGCGCAGCCCGGGTCAATTTCGAGCGCGGAGTGCAGGTCCGCATCTTGGCCATTGACGGAGCCTGGCATCGCGAATGCGAAATGCTGGACGTGTCGGAAAGCGGGGCGCTGTTGCGTGTCGCAGACAGCATCGCCGGACTGGAACTCAAGGAATTCTTTCTGGTCCTGTCGTCGGTGGGGACGGCGCACCGGCGTTGCGCGCTCGCATGGATCGACGGAGACCGTCTCGGCGCGAATTTCATCAGGAATGATGCGAAGCCGAAGAAATCGTCTTTCGTGAAGCGGTGAGGCGGAGCTTGCCATTCTGCTAGCTGCAGTTTGTCACCTGGCTCGAGCACAGCCGCCGCCACCAGCCGCGCAGGAAAAGCAATCAGGACAAAAAGCAAACCGCATCATGCGCGGAGTCATACGGTTCGCCGCCCGGTTCGACAAGCAGCGGCGCTCAGGCGGAGGCCGCGGCGCGCAGCTTCCGGGTGATGGCGACGCGGAAGATGACGTACTGGATCGCGAAGGCGAGAATCTTGGCGCCGATGGCGATCACCGTCACGTAAAACGCCCACAATTTGACGTCGCCTGTCATGGCAAAAGCTATGACGCCGAAGCCGAGCACGAACATCAGCGCCGCCCAGGCGTAACCGGCGGCAGTGACAAGGTGAGGAATGTTGTCGCGCACGATCTCCGGCGAGTAGCGCAGCATCCAGTTCTTGCGCAGCATGATGGCGCCGATGGCAAAATGCGCGATGCAGGGCTTGATGAGAACGAAGCGCGGGTCTTTCGTCAGCAGCGTTGCGCTGCCGAGCACGATGACCAGCGCGAGGCTGGCCCACGTCATCACGTCCAGCGTCTGCCGCTTGATACGGGCGAGGAGGAACTGTCCGATTCCGCCTGCGATGGCGACGCCGGTCGCGATCAGGATGTCGCCGCTCGCGGCGTAGACCGCGAGGAAGAGGATGGTGGAGAAAAAATCGACAAGGAGTTTCTGAAAGACAATTGCCATGCGGCAACTGTCACACGCGGTTCCCGGCGGGGGCAAGAGCCTTCGGTGCTTCGCGGAACGGGACGTGCATGGCGCGCGCACGGTCTGCGGGCTTCAGCGCGCTGCAATGGCAATTCGGTTGCGTCGTGCTGGCCTGCGTGGCGTCGACTGTGGCGGACATGTTTTCACCCTGCAGGCTCAGGCCGGTGAGAGCGATGACAACGGCAAGGCTGGCCCAGATCGACAGGCCGGGATTGACCTTCGCGCTGCGGCTGAGGACGAATTGCGCGACCGCGACAAGGAAGGCGGCGAATGCCGCGATCAGGATGTCGCCGACCAGAAAGAACGCCGCGAAAAACACGGCGGTGGAGAGGAAGCCCAGAAGGGCTTTGGGAAGTGCGCGGGCCATTGGCGGCTCCTTGAGTGTCGGTGTCCGTTGGTCGTAGAGACGGTCAGGCGGCGGCCGTATTGGCGCTTGCCGTGATCGCGGCGCGAACGTGCTTCGGATACCATTGAGTGAAGTAGGTGGCGCTGTTGCGGGCCGCGAAGGCGATGGCGGCGCAGACCCACAGCGGCATGCTCGGGAGGTAGATGGAGACGATGTCGGCGACCAGCATCAGGACGAAGGCGGCGCTCCACACCCAGGTCAGGATGTAGTTGGTCCGGATAAAGCTGGGCTGGCTGTGCAACTCGGCATCCGTCACTTCGCGGGCGTATTGAATGGTGAAAGGCTGGCGGATTGCGATGGAGCCGAGCGCGATAAGCAGCACGCCGGTATCGACGATGAGACGAATGCTGGTCGGGCTGAGTTCATTCTTCGCCAGCAGATGATAACCGCAGAGCGTGGCGAACAGGATCATCGCGCCGGTGGAGAGCATTTTCAGCGAACGGCCCTTGACCAGATCCCAGCCGACCAGCCCAAAACCGATGGCCGCCGCCACCGCGAGGCTCAGCTTGACCGTGGTCAGCATCGTCAGCGTGGCGAAGGCGGCGAATGGCGCCAGGATGAGGAACATGGTCATGCGAGTATCTCGCGGTAAATATCTTGACGTTGTAAAGATGCATTTAGGGGGCCCGGGCCCGGCCGTCAAGCAAAATCTTGACAGCGTCAACATGCATACCTAAATTGCGTTTATGGCCAATCCGGGCGCAACCAAGCCGGCGAACCGCTCCAGAGCCTCTCTGGAGGTGAAGAAACCCGTTGTAACGGGCAAGAAGGGCGTTTCTGCGCCGAAAAAGCCGCCAGCTGCTGTCAAGACCGCACATAAATCTGACCGCGAAACGCCCTATCATCACGGTGATTTGCACGAGGCCTTGCTCAAGGCCGCCAAGCGGGTAGCCGACCGCGAGGGGATTAACGGCCTGACGCTGCGGGCAGTGGCACGGGAGGCGGGCGTGTCCCATGCCGCGCCTGCACATCATTTCGGCGACGTCACTGGCTTGCTCAGCGAACTCGCAGCGATCGGTTTCCAGAAGTTTTCCGCAGCTTTGGGTGAGGCGGCGTGCGCTGCCGGCTCCGAGGAAGCCGCTGTGCAGGGCAGGGCCAACGCGTACATTACCTTTGCCCGTGACAATCCCTGTCTGTTTCAGTTGATGTTCCGCGCCGAGCGGCTCGATCACAACCGGCCGATATTGCATGACGCCGCCAAGACGGCATTCGCCAAACTCGCCGGCATCGTCGCTGCCCAGCGTCACGAAGAAGTCGCGCTGGATCATCTGACGCTGCCGCAGGCCGCCGGCATCGCGCGGATATGGTCGCTGGTGCACGGCTTCGCCATGCTGCATCTCGACGGACGCCTGCAGCACATCCTCGATGCCGCTCCCGGCATTACCGAGGAAATGCTGCTGGCGGCGATGTTGAAGCCCGATAGTCCGGCGAAGTAGAGCCGGTTACGGCCGCGCCAGTTCGGTTGCCCGGCCGCTGTTACCGATCACCTTCACCTTGTCGGTCCCGCACCTGAAATCCCGGGCAATGGTGTCCGCCGCCTCGCGGGCCAGATCGTTGGCGTTGGAATTGGCCTTCACATCGACATAGGCGACGCGGCAGACCGGGCCGGGTGACAACCGCGTGACTACGAGAAGCTGCTTGGCGATGGGCCGGCCGTCCTTGCCTTCGTCCTCGATGTCCGCGAGATGCCAGCGCTGGATCAGCGCATAGGGGGGCTTGTCCTTGCCGGGCAAGCGCCATTCGATGGTCGGCGTGGTCGAATTGAACGGGCCGAATCGTTCCTGCGCGGCGGGTTCGTTTGCGGCAGCCTTGCGATTGCGCCCGACCGACACCGTTTCGCGCAGATCGCCTTCACTCACCACCACCACAAGGCCCGAAGGTCCGCGGCACACCCGCGTGCCGCCGCCGTCATCGGCCGTGCCCGCCTCGACGATCCGGCAATCCTTCTCTGCGGTTGAGGTATAGATGCTGATATTTTGAGCCGTCTGCCCCGACGCGGTGCCGATCACACCCACACCGGCGCAAGCCAACACCAGCGTTGTGCTGAAAATGTTGCTGGGTGTGAGGGGCATAAATTGGAACCGATTTTGCAGGGCTGTGTTGTCAGATCGTTCGCTGTTTGTCGTATCAGGCGTGTGGATCGTTCACCTGCGGACTGCGAAAAGCATGTCATCATACGCGGAATCGCATTAGAAGCAGTGCCAGCAAGCCTTTTGTGCCCTCGTTCAGTCGCCTAGTGAGCCATGCCCGCCATATCGTCCAGCAAGCCCTACCGCATCGGCCGTTCCAAGACCGGCCTCGGTCTCTTCGCCACCCAGAAGATCAAGAAGGGCACGAAGATCATCCGCTATTTCGGGCCGATGCTCGATTCGAAGAACAAGAAGCACGACGATATCGACAACAAGTATCTGTTCGAGATCAACAATCGCTGGACCATCGACGGCTCGGTCCGCAAGAACATCGCCCGCTATATCAATCACGCCTGCCGCCCGAACGCCGAGTCCGACGTTAACTCGCGCAAGCGCAAGGTCGTGATCCGCGCCATCAAGACCATCCAGCCGGGCGAGGAAATCAACTACGATTACGGCACCGACTACTTCAAGATTTTCCTGAAGCCGATCGGCTGCAAGTGCGATCACTGCGAGAAGAAGCGGGCAAAGAAACGCGCGGAGGCGCGCGCTGAAAAGCTGCGGCTGAAACTGAAGGCCGAGAAGAAAGCCGCCAAACAGGCGGAGAAGCAGGCTCCGAAGTCCGGCAAGAAGGCCTCGAAAGCCGTCGTCAAGGCGTCGAAGTCCAAAGCCGCATCAAAGCGCAAGGCCGGGCTTGGCAGCGCCAAGGCTGGTCCGCACGCCCGCGGCACCGGCAAGCCGACCAGGACCAAGGCATCGCGGACGTCGCCATTGTCGCGGCGCCGTGCGGCGAATTCAGCCATTGCGAACCGGGCATCATCGACCTGACATCTTCGCCGGCGACCTGAAGGACGCATTGCGTCAGCGCCGGATCAGCACCACGCCGGCGATCAGGAAACCTGCGCCGATTCCTTCTTGCGTTGGCCTCTCGCATCGACGTCTAACGGATATCGCCGTTCGCGCCGCCTTTGTGCGAAACGACAAAGGCGGCGTGAGAAAGCCCTAGAGTCCCTTGAACAGGTTTCCGGCGAGCAGCAGCAGATAGCTGATGCCGAGCGTGGCGAAGCCGTGGCCGCTGATGTAGGGGATTTTCACACCCGCATAGACCGACAGTGCGGCCAGAATGGCGAGAATGAGGGAAAGCAGGAAAATCGGAAAAGTCGGCGCGCTGAGATGCATGATCGGTCCTTTGTGAATCCATCGGGTTGCCAAGGGATTCAAGCCTGTGCGCGCAACATGTTGCAAGGCCGGCTCAGCCGATCACTGTGGATGAATGCCGGGCGGACATTACGCTCGCCCGGCATTTTGCTTTTCGGGCCCGGCGTCAGTGCGCCGCGGCTTCGCCCGCACTCCTGCGCAGCCCGATGAATTGCAGTTCGGCGAACACGCCCACCGCGATGGCCTGCATCACGATCAAGGCCTGCCCGAACAGATTCGGCGACATCCAGCCGCTGGCGAGCAGCGCAATGCTGTCGATGGCCCAGACCGCGTTGATGGCGATCACGGCCCACACGGCGGCCTTCGCCATTGTGGGGCGTGTGCCGAGATAACCCACCAGCGCGGCATAGATCACCAGCACGAATCCGGTGTTGCGCAGGAACGCCTCGGGAAGATTGGTCAGCGAAGCAAACAGGCTTGCGCCGATCACGAACATCAGTGCGGCGACGCCGCTGAAGATCGCGTCAGCCTGCAGGGCGCGGCGAAGAAACAGGGATGGATGAATCATAGCAGTCTCCTGGTGTGGTGGGCGAGGCATCCTCATTCAGTGATGGCGAAGATGATCCCGCCGCGCGCCCAAATCGATTACCTGCCAGGTAATGGAATGCACGAAATCTGCGTGATAGGTTTTGGTCATGAGCAACGGACAGTCTTCGGCGCGCCGCGCCGTCAAATCATCGGCCAGCGCATCGCCTGCAAAGGCACCGCACTTCGGCGATCAATTGCGCGAATGGCGGCAGCGCCGTCATCTCAGTCAGCTGGATCTTGCGGGCGACGCGCAGATTTCCGCGCGGCATTTGAGCTTCGTGGAGACAGGACGAGCCGCGCCCTCGCGTGACATGGTGCTGCGGCTGGCAGAGCGCCTAGATGTGCCGCTGCGCGAGCGCAACATGCTGCTGGTGGCGGCGGGCTTCGCGCCGGCTTTTCCCAATCGCTCGCTCGACGATCCGGCGCTGGCGGCGGCGCGTCAGGCGATGGAACGAGTGCTGAAAGCCCACGAACCATATCCGGCGCTCGCGGTGGACCGGCACTGGAATCTGGTGTCGGCCAACGCGATGATCGCGCCGTTTCTGGCAGGCGTTGCGCCGTCGCTGCTCGCGCCGCCGATCAATGTGATGCGTCTCGGTTTCCATCCACAGGGCCTCGCGCCGCTGACGGTCAATCTCGCCGAGTGGTGCGGCCATCTGCTCGAGCGCCTGCACCGGCAGTGCGAAGCGACGGCCGATCCGGCGCTGATCGCTCTTTATGAGGAATTGAAAACCTACCCGGTCCCGGCCCGGAAGACGCCGCACAGCGTTGGCGCGGACAGCCTTGCGGTCCCGTTCCGGATGCGGATGGGCGACGACGTGCTCAGCTTCATTTCCACCACGATGGTGTTCGGCACGCCGCTCGACGTCACGCTGTCCGAACTGGCGCTGGAGACGTTCTTTCCGGCGGACGACAGGACCGCCGAAAAGATGCGGGCGCTGGCGAAATCGTTGGCCTGAACGGGTTGCCTTGTTCCCGCTGCGGCTTATCTTCCGGGTTCATTTCCTGTGAGGATACGCCATGGCCCTGAAGCCGCTGCAGATCGATATCGTTTCCGACGTGGTGTGCCCGTGGTGCTATATCGGCAAGAAGCGCATCGAGGATGCGCTGGCGCTCGCGAGCGACGTGCCGGTCGAGGTTCACTGGCGGCCGTTCTTCCTCAATCCGTGGGTGCCGCGCGAAGGGATTTCGCGCGACGAATATCTCACCCAGAAGTTCGGCTCGCCGGAAGCGTACAAGAACATTGCCGGCCGCGTGGTCGCGGCTGCGGCGGACGAGGGGCTCGAATACAATTCGGACCGCGTCAAGCGCCAGCCCAACACCATCGACAGCCATCGCCTGATCCACTGGGCCGAGGCGGAGGGCAAGGCCGCGCCGATGAAGCAGCGGCTGATGGAGCTCTATTTCCGCGACGGCGGCGATCTCACCAGCACCGATGTGCTGGTACAGGCGGCCGCCGATGTTGGCATGGACGCGGACAGCGTGCGCCAGCGCCTCGCCACTGATGAGGATGTCGGCCTGATCTCGGCGCTGGCGCAGGATGCGTCGGAGAAGGGCATCTCCGGGGTGCCGACATTCGTGTTCGCGCAGAAATATGCCGTTTCCGGCGCGCAGCCCGCGGATCAGCTCGCGCGTGCGATCCGGCAGATCTCGGCGGAGATCAATCAGGCGGCGTGAATTTGCGCAGCGTAACTCCGAAGCGTCATTGCCGGGCTTGACCCGGCAATCCATCTTTTTCGCAAATACATTTATCAGGAGCGATGGATACGCGGGTCAAGCCCGCGTATGATGACTCCATTTTGGAGCAGACGACGGGCTCTGACTACGCCGTCGCCGGCGTCGGCAGCCGTGCAGGCAAACACGCCACCGCGATGAAGATGATCGCTGCTGAACTCGCCATCAGTCGGAACAGCGTATCGAAGCCGTAATTGCCGTAGACGAACGAGATCATCGGCAGCGCCAGCGCGAACACCGTGAAGCTGACGACATAGCGCACGCCGTAGATGCGGGCGCGGGCCTCGCCGCTCGCCATTTTTCCGATCATGAAGTCGTTGATCGGAATCTGGCCGAACGCGCCGAGCATGAAGCCGAGTGCCGCCGCCAGCGCCCAGGCATCGCGCAGGCCCGGCATTGCGGCGAAGAACACCACCTGGATGGCGGCGACAATCATGAAGACCTTACGCGGCCCGAGCCTGTCGAGCAGGCTGCCGACCACCAGTTGCGCGATCGACGCTACTGCGAACACGACGAAGGTCAGGGCGCCGAGCATAGTGGCGATATCGCCTTTCGCCGCCGCCACGCCGCTTGCACTCAGCCACTGTGTCATGTCGGTGGCGATGCCTTGCAAGCGCTCGTCGAAGATTTTCGGCAGCGCGAAGGTGGTCGACTGGAACACAAGACTCGACACCGCCGTGGTAAGAAACACGATTGCCGTCACGCGCAGCACCAGCGCCTTCATGTCCGCGGTCTGGGTGGCCTCGACGGCGACGGGTGCGGGCGGCTTCCGGTGCGCGGTGGAGACCTCGCTCCACTGATGGACGGCGTAAAGCACACCGACCATGATGGAGAAGAGGCCCGGCACCACGAAGGCCGTGCGCCAGCCGCCGTGGTCGATGAAGTAGCCGGTGATGAGCGCGGCGCTCGCGACGCCGAGATTGCCCCAGATGCCGTTGGTGGCGAGGCGCATCCCGGTGTTCTTCCAACGCTGCGTGACGATGGCGAGACCCACAGGATGATAGATCGCGGCGAAGATGCCGACGATGAACAGGCCGATGCCGACCTGCAGCGGCGTCTGCGCGAAGGCGGTGGCGATCGACGCAGCACCAATGCCGACGAAGAACACCGCGATCATGCCCTCGCGGCTCCATTTGTCGGCAAGCCATCCGGCGGGCCACGAGAACAGGCCGAAGGCGAAGAAGCCCGGCGTCGCGTATTTCAGAAGTTCGCCGTAGCCCAGCCCCCATTCGCGCGACAGCGCCAGCGCCGCCACCGTCGCGAACACCAGCGTCAGCAGATGATCGAGAAAATGGCCGATGTTCAGAAACAGGAAATGGACGCGGTCGCGGTTGATGTCGGCGGTCATGGGGCCTCGGCGTTTCCTTGCTCGCGATCGCCAGCCGATGCTGCGCGACGCAGCCAGCCGGACGTCGTGATTGCGATTCTTGGGGCCAGACTAGCCTTGGCGGAACGACGCTGTCATGCCAGAAATCATCGAAAATCTGCCGCTTCTCCCTCGCCCCGCCCTTGCGGGGAGAGGGTTGGGGTGAGGGGCTTCTGTGCGAATGCGTGATCTGCCCTCACCCGCTCGCTTCGCTCGCGACCTCTCCCCGTGAGGACGGGGAGAGGTGAACTGCACAACGAGTCGTCCCATGTCGAAATTTTACAACTCCAAGCGCAGCACCGACGCCCGCGACTATCAGTTCGTGCCGCGTCCGTTGGCGGCGATGTCGAAGAGTTTTCCCGACGGCCATGAGATCGTCCCTCATCATCATGCCCGCGATCAGCTTGTCTATGCGGTCAGCGGCGTTATGCGCGTGCGCACCGAAGGCGAGGCGTGGATCGTGCCGCCGGATCGCGCCGTTTATCTGCCGGCGCAGACTGAGCATTCGATCGGCATTCGCGGCCGAGTGGAGATGCGCACGCTTTATATCGCGCGCCGCGCGAGTGACGATCTGCCCGACGCGCCGACGGTGCTGGAGGTCTCGCCGCTGCTGCGCGAACTGGTGCTGGCGTTGATCGACGAGCCGGTGATCTATGACGAGGACGGACGCGGCGGCGCGATGGCGCTTCTCATCCTGAGTGAGATCGCGCGTGCGCAAAGGCTGTCGCTGGTGATTCCGATGCCACGCGATCCGCGGCTCTTGCGGCTGTGCAACGCATTGCTGGCCGATCCGTCGAGCCGCCTTACGCTGGAGCACTGGGTCGAGACCGCGGGTGCGTCATCCCGCACGCTGGCGCGCTTGTTCGAGGCGGAGCTTGGCCTGAGCTTTGCCGCGTGGCGGCAGCGCGTGCGATTTCACAACGCCTTGGAAGCCATCGTCGCCGGCGAGCCGATAGCGCGCGTCGCCGAACGCAACGGCTATCGCAGTTCGAGCGCGTTCTCGGCAGCGTTCCGCAAGGCGATGGGGCACGCGCCGAGTTCGCTGCGGGAGGCGGGAGTGGGGTGAGGGCCTAGGCCCTCACGCCTTCTTCAGATAGTAGTTTGCATTCTTGCCGAGCGCGATGCGGCGGATGATGCGGCGCATGGTCTCCGATGCGCGCAGCGGCTCGACGATGGCCGCGGCGGTGCGGTAGATCGCGAGCTTCACGGTGTCGAGCGTGGGGTTCTTGCCGGGCGCCGCCTGCGGCAGGCCGAGGCTGCGCAGCATCGAATTGAAACGATGCAGATCGTTCATCCGGCGCACTTCCTTGGTCTTCCAGGTGATCGCCATCGAGATCGAATAGGTGCCCGCGGTCTTCACCCAGTGCGGCCACTGGTACGGCACATAGCAGCCGTCGCCGTCGAACAGATGGAATTCAATGCCGCGCGGCTTGAAGCTGTCATTGTAGGGCACGTTGCGGTGCTTGACGGTGGAATATTCCACCTGTGCGTCGTCGGCGATGGCGCCGTCGCGGTTGTCGTAGATCGCAAACGTCTTCTCGCCGTGGATCTGCACGAAGAAATTGTCCTCGGCGTCCATGTGGAATGGCGTGGTCGAATTCGGCGACGACACGAACATGAAGCCTTCGATCTGCTCGAAGCCTGCGTCCTTGACGGTCCTGAAGCCGCGCGCACGCGCCACCGAAGTCAGCGCGTCTTCCAGCAGCTGGCGATACTCCGGCGATTTCTCGACCCGCTTCAGCACCATCCAGGCGCTCGCGGTCTGGATGCGGTTGACGACGTCGACCGGATCGAGATCGACGCTCTTCACCGTGTCCGGGTCCTGGCTGATGTCGGCGTCGCCGGACCAGTATTCGATCAGGTCGCGCGGCAATTCCGAGGCGAGTTGCGCGATGCGCGGCAGCGTCAGCAGCGGATGCCCCGCGAGCTTGTGACGGATCGCGAACGGCTTCAGCGGAAAATCCCGCTTCAGCGATTCATTGTCGGCGGTGATGACGGGCGCAATGCCGGAGGGTGCGTTCATGAGCGTGTCTCCCGGAGTTTCCTGATGAAATGAACTAAGTGGCGCGCGGGCTCGCGGGCGAGTCTGCGCAGGGTGAGGCCGAGCCGGATGGCCGGTATCAGAGGATCGCGGCGGCTGAGCGGAATCAGAACGTCGCCGACGGCAAGCCGTCCGCGCCAGATCGGATCGATCATCGGGTGGCCGGGCATCGCGTTGGAATCGGCCATCGTGATCGCGGGGTCGGCGCAAAGATGGCGCGTCAGGTCGAGCGTCAGCTGCACGCCGGGCGAACATTTGGCGAAGCGTTCGTCGACGCCCATCTTGAAATAGAAGGCGCGATCGAGATGACGCAGCACGATGCCGGATGCCACCGGCGTGTCGCCTGCATACAAAGTGACAATCTCGCAGTTGCCGGCTGCTGCGGCGTCATGCACCGCGCGGCGCACGAAAGCGGCATCACCCTCGTCCTGAACCAGCGCCGTGCCGCGTTTCGCTTTCCAGCCTGAGGCCTCGAGCGCGAGGAAGGTGTCGAGGTCGCGCGCGATCTCGTCCGGCGCGGTCGCGATGGTGAAGATCACCTCGCCATGCTCTGCGAGGCGATTGCGTTGGCGGCGCAACTCTTTCAGCTTCTTCGGCCCAAGCGCGTCGCGCAGCAATTCTTCGGCGTCCCGCGTGGCGTCGAGACAGGCGCGCGCATGGCTCTGCAGGATGCGCGGCGCGAGCCCACTGCGCTCCAGAGCGCGGGTGAACGCCGTCATCACCGGGCCATCGATTGGAATATTGCGCAGGATCAGCGCATGCGCGCCGGCGGCGCGGGCCTGGGCCATCAATTTGGCCGCGGCCTCGTCTGCATGCGCGCGATCGAGCAGCGGCGTTCCGAGTTCGCCGTAAGGATCGGCGCTGACCAGCACCGGCAACGGAAGACGATACGCGCGCCATGCGGAGATCGCGGGCAAGAGGCCGATCAGATGCGGCGCGTCGCGGCCGGCGGTCGTGCCGGCGGCGGTGAGGGCGGAAACGCCGGTGCGTCGCTGCGCGAAGGCATTCACCGCCAGTTCCCACTCCGGCAGATAAAAACCGTTCGGCTCGATAGCGTTGTCGGCGAGAGTCCGCCAGCGTTCGGCGGCAATGGTATCGAGCGGCGGAAGCGTGGCGGCCGTTCCAGCCGGGCGATCGGCCCCGGCCTGCGCGCGGGCAAAACCCGCCTCGCTGCGCGCGGCAGCCTGTGCTGCGTCGGCAATCTCCACCACGTCCTGACCCCGTCCCACGTTTTTTTTAAGCGCGCAGTTTCCTGAGGAGCGTTTGCGCGCGTGTTGTTGTGTGTCCCTGATGCTTCGACGCTAGGAGACAAACATCAAAATCGGATGTGGGATTTGGGTTAAATGCCGCGCGGTTTTTTTACGCGCTGTTAACGATGCTGCGTTGTTCGCGTGGCGTATTGGTGCCGTAGGGTGCCGAAGCGGCCGCAACTTAAGGAAACTTAAGCGGTCACCGCTAGAGTTTGATGATTATTTTATTGTTTCTGCGTCGCGTTTGCGGACTGCGGGACATTTCAACAGATTTTACAAACCGCAGTTTCGAGCATTTTTTCGCAAGCCGACCCACCTCATGAGAGGGTGCAATGGGCAAGGAGCTTCGCAAGAACCCGCGCGTCGGTTTCGAACGCGGTGTTGATGTTCAGATCATGGGTATCGACGGCACATGGCGCCGTTCATGCCGGATGATGGATGTTTCCGAAGGCGGCGCAATGCTTGCGGTCGTGGGCTCGGTGGGCGAGCTGGACCTCAAGGAATTTTTCCTGCTGCTGTCTTCGACTGGTCTCGCCTACCGCCGATGCAAGATGGTGCGCGTCAACGGCGACCGGATCGGCGTGATTTTTCTGAAGCCCGAATGCAAGAAGAAAACGGCATCTCCGTCAGCGAGACGGGAGCGGACGGAAGCCTTGGTCTGACGGCATATCGGGAATGACACTGTGAGAGGTTTGGGGGCTCATGCGTCAGGAACGCCGCTTCATCCGTGTCCGGCCGTCGGGAAATCTCTCGCGGACCGGCAAGATCATCGTCGATTCGAAGTCTCCGGTGATCGAGTGCGGCATCGTGGATTATTCGGCCGGCGGCGCATGTCTGCAGGTCGCGCCCGGCACGTTGCTGCCCAAGCGGTTCGAGCTTCTCTATTCGGGCACGAAAAAGAAATGCCGCGTGGTATGGACCAACGGTATCCGCCTCGGCGTCGCCTTCTAGCGACGGACTCGCTTGCCGTTGATCCGCGCCTGTGGACGCGCTGAGCCGCGCCCGGCGGGATCGGTTGCCGGGCAAGGGGCAGGCCGTTCACATCTGCCTGAAACGCAGTCCTGACGCCCGCCCGGAGCCATTGCCCCGTCTTGGCCATCGTTATGCGCTGGGGTAGACTTTGTTCGCTGGCGCCCTGCCGGCGGACGGCTCAAGAATGAACAGCCTCAATACGATGATCTATCCGGGGAGAGTTTCGATGCGTGTGTTTCGGGTGGCGATGCTGGTCGGGGCGATGACGGTTCCGGTCTCGCTTCCGGCGTTTGCCCAGATGATGCCCGGCTTCAAGCTGAACGAAGGCAAGCAGCTCACCGAGGAAGAGATCGCGCGCAACAAGGCCAACGAGGACGCAGCCAGGGCCGCGCGCGCCAAGATCCCGGATGCCAAGGGGAATTCCGATCCCTGGGCCACGATGCGCACCGAGCCGGCCCCCAAGACGCCGAAAGCCAAGACCAGCGCGAAGTGATTTCGGTGGAGGTAGGCGTGAACCGTCGCCCCATGCAGAGCACGGCACTCGTGCAATAAAAGCCACATCAATCGATGCATCTATGCCCGATCTGCGAATGCGTCGAAGTCGGGATGCTTCGAACTAGCCGTCGGCTTTTTTGGGGGGCGAGACGAAATCCTTGGCCTCTTCGTCGGCCAGTAATTTCCGAATCACTTTGCACTTCGCTTCGTCTGTCGTTTCTTCCAGCATCTTTCGATAATGATGCAAATTCTGGTTGTGAATGAAGCGTTCCATTGGATCACCCGCTCACCGAAGACAGAGGAATTACTTTGTACGTCCGAAAGCTTTCTCGTTCAACCGACGAGATTCGGAAAGCAGGGGATGTCACAGGGCGGTCATGAATGACGGTAAGTTTTGAAGAAAAGGCCGCCAACTGAGGCGCCTTACTCTTTTTCTTTTGGCTTCGGATCTTTCGCCATTTCATCGCGGATCAATCCGAGCAGCGACCTGCGCTTGCCTTCATCGGTCGTCTCCGCAAGCACCTTCCGGAAAAGCTTGAGGTTCTCATTGTGGATGAAGTTGTCCATCGCGGCCTCCTTTGAGGACCAGAGTGCGATGGGAGGACGCTGCGCCTGACCGGAAACAGAGTCCAGACATCAAATGAGGCCGGCTGCGGGAAGGGCCCGCGGCAAAAAAGCCGGCCGCTGAATGGCACGGTGCTTGCCTAGCAAAGCAGGAGGTCAGCACCATGCCGCACATTCCACGTCGATTCAGTCATTTCGTATTTGGCGTGCTTCAGTCAGGACTGACCTGCCTGATTGCGGCAGGAATCGCCAGTTATCCATCGATCACGCACTGGCTCATGTCCTGGCTGATTTCCTGGGGAGCGATGCTCCCGGTGGTCGTGCTGGCGGCTCCCGCCATAAGATCGCTTTCGCTCAGCCTGACGCGGGAATGAGCAGGTGGTGAAATCGCCGGGCGCGAATTAAGCGGCCTTGCTGCTATAAGCGGGTATGTTGTACTTCATCATTAAATGCGCGCTGTCGGGCGTCATCATTGCAGTGGTGTCGGAAGTCGCAAAGCGCAGTCCGGCCTTCGGCGCGCTGATTGTCTCGCTGCCGTTGGTGTCCCTGTTGGGCATCCTCTGGCTCTGGCGGGACACGGGTGATGCCGAGCGGATAGCCGGTCACGCGGAATCCACGTTCTGGTTCGTGCTGCCGTCGCTTCCGATGTTTCTGGTTCTGCCCGCGATGCTTCGTTCCGGGATCGGCTTCTGGCCGAGCTTGGCGGCTTGCTGTGCTTTAACGGTGGTTCTGTACTTCATCACCGCTTGGGCGTTGGCGAAGTTTGGCGGTATCAGCCTCTGAGTGAAGACGACCTTACTTATTTTTGTCGTGCAGAAGGCCTTTCAGGAGGCCTTGAATCTGTGGCGATTTCATTGGGTCTGGCCGGTCGCAGTCGACGCACTGATAGGTGCGCGGGCCTTTCCCGCCCGATGGCAACATCAACTTCACAGGCTTCCCGCACTTCGAACAAATGCGCTGGTTGATAGGCATCGTGATCGCCCTGCCGAGGACATGCCATCCTAGTTCCAGCGCCGCCCGAGAATCGAGTCCAATTTTCGGATGAGGAGGGCTGCGGCCAAAAAAGCCCGCGCCGGGGGAAGCGGGAGGCAAAGCCCGACGCGGGATGGAAGCGTAAATGGCCTATAAAGAGATGTTCTTCGTCAAGTATTTGGATTGAACAGTAAAAATCGTCTGTCGCTTATGGCGACATACCACGCTGGCAGCGCCGATCAGGCTGTTGCCAATGCAAAATCCCTCGAACTTGTCTGGCCAGATTTGGTCTGCCATTCTTACCCCATAAGCGGGGGCGACATGGAAGATGTGACGCGAGAAATCGAAGCGATTGGAAAACGGTACTGGATCAGATGGTACGACGCCGAGGTCACGGACGTTCAGGGCTACAACGCCGGATCCACCAATGTGCGCGTGACCAATAATTTCAATCATTATCACAATTTTGGAAACGACCAGACTGTGTCAGTCCAGTCGAACAGCGACGCGCTAAACCGGGTATTTTTCCGTAACGGGCGCGAGAGCAATTTCTTTGACGTGAACGTGCAAAGCTTTGCTGCCGCCCCAGGACATCACCTTCGTGTGACTTACATAGGGCCAATTAAGAACTCGCAGCATAGCCTTGGATACTTGTCATTCGCGCGGAATGTTACAAATGGTTCCGTGATTGGGTTCGACTTCTGGCACGCGTTCGTGCCTTCGACTCGAGTTGCCAAGTACCTATTCATCGCAGCTTTAGTCATTTTCTGCGTCAGTGTTATTCTGGAAGCCGCTTCAGGGGGCGGCGGCGGCGGTTTGTTATTGACGGGTATAATTGCGGCCGCGGCGCTGACCTTCCTGATAGTGCAAGAATCCAAGCGTTCGTCGGCCATCAAGAAGATATGGGCGTTGGCTTCAGAAAACGCTTAAAGCGGGCTCAAGCGCCAACCCGTTCCGACGGGATTTATCTTATTGCGAGAAAAGAGGCCGCCAACTGAGGCGGCCTTACTCCCATATAGCGCGACCGCTGCCGAAACCGGGATGCCGAGCCTCAAACTCGGCCATAAATGAAAGGCGGGCCTGGTTCATCGTTGCCCGGGCCTCATTCGAATAACCGTACTCTTCGGCCAGAGACCAAAGGTCGTACATCGCGAGCATGAAGTCTTGATAGCGCTCGGCTGGATCAATCAGTGTCCCGTACTTGTCTCGCTCACCCGCCATGTTGGTCTCCGCAAATTAGGCCACTGTTAATTTTAAATTAGGCCACTGCGCTCGGAAACAGGCCAGTACCACCTCAGCAAAAAGAACATATTGCGAACAGGGAACAAATGGGGTACATTGGCTTCATCGGAACTCACCGATTCCGGTCCGCCGACCTTGGGAAGCCGTTTGTCCGGCTGGCGAATCCCTTACATAAGGAGCACCACTATGGCCCCCGCTGCCCTGCGTATCGTTGAAGGATCCTCCATGGACAAGACCAAGGCCCTGTCGGCCGCGCTCTCCCAGATCGAGCGCCAGTTCGGCAAGGGTTCCGTGATGAAGCTCGGCAAGAACGACCGCTCCATGGATGTCGAGACGATTTCGTCGGGCTCGCTCGGGCTGGACATTGCACTCGGTGTCGGCGGCCTGCCGAAGGGCCGCGTGGTCGAGATTTACGGGCCGGAATCCTCCGGCAAGACCACGCTGGCGCTGCATACGGTGGCCGAGGCCCAGAAGAAGGGCGGCATCTGCGCCTTCATCGACGCCGAACATGCGCTCGATCCGGTCTATGCCCGCAAGCTCGGCGTCAATGTGGACGAACTTCTGATCTCGCAGCCCGACCACGGCGAGCAGGCGCTGGAAATCGCCGACACGCTGGTGCGCTCCGGCGCGGTGGACGTTTTGGTGGTGGACTCGGTGGCGGCGCTGGTGCCGCGCGCCGAACTCGAAGGCGAGATGGGCGACAGCCTTCCCGGCCTGCAGGCGCGGCTGATGAGCCAGGCGCTGCGCAAGCTGACTGCCTCGATCAACAAGTCCCACACCATGGTGATCTTCATCAACCAGATCCGCATGAAGATCGGCGTGATGTACGGCTCGCCCGAAACCACCACCGGCGGCAACGCGCTGAAATTCTACGCCTCGGTGCGCCTCGACATCCGCCGCATCGGCCAGATCAAGGAGCGCGACGAAGTCGTCGGCAACCAGACCCGGGTCAAGGTGGTGAAGAACAAGCTGGCTCCGCCGTTCAAGCAGGTCGAATTCGACATCATGTACGGCGAGGGCGTCTCCAAGATGGGCGAGATCCTCGATCTCGGCGTCAAGGCCGGCATCGTCGAGAAGTCCGGCGCGTGGTTCTCCTACGACAGCCAGCGCCTCGGCCAGGGCCGCGAGAATTCAAAGGCCTTCCTCAAGGCCAATCCCGAGATGACGGCCAAGATCGAGGCCTCGATCCGGCAGAATTCGGGCCTGATCGCCGAGCAGATTCTGGCAGGTTCGCCGGAGCGCGATGCCGACGGCGAGGAGCCGCTGGACGACTAAGAAGCGTTTTCAAGCGAAGCGCCCTCGGGCTCGACCCGAGGGTGAGTACCGCTTCGCGCTGGGAAAACGCGTCAGGATAAAATTTTTCCGAGGCCTGAGTTTCACAGGGCTCAGGCTGCGGCGCGATCCCGAAAGACGGGAATCCTTTCGGATCAGATCGCGCTTCGGAAGCAAACGGGCGTTGTGGATGTTGAGTTGCCGACATCCCCAGCGCCCGATTTGTTTTTCAGTCGTCCAATCGACGAATCGTCATCCTGAAGTGCGAGCCGTCCTTACGGCGAGCTTCGAAGGATGACGATGAATCGTGAAACGCCTTTTGCCGTCCTTCGAGGCCGTCGCGGAGTTTATCATCGGGCCGCGCTTTGCGCGGACCCGTTGGCTCCGGCCCCTCAGGATGACGGTCCTGTTATTGGTTCAGATTACTCCGCCGCCTGCGCGTAATCCGAAACCGGCGGGCACGAGCAGACGAGGTTGCGGTCGCCGTAGACGTTGTCGACGCGGCCGACCGGGCACCAGTACTTGTCGTTGCGGGAGGTCCCGGCAGGGAAGCAGCCTTCCGCGCGCGTGTAACTCCGCTCCCACTTGTCCTCGGCGATGTCGTGCACGGTGTGCGGCGCGTGGCGCAGCGGCGAGGCCTCAATTTTGAAACGGCCCGCCTCGACGTCGGCGATCTCGCGCCTGATCGCGATCATGGCGTCGCAGAACCGGTCCAGTTCCGCCTTCGATTCGGATTCTGTCGGCTCGATCATCAGCGTGCCCGGCACCGGGAAGCTCATGGTCGGGGCGTGGAAGCCGTAGTCGATCAGGCGTTTGGCGATGTCATCAACGGTCACACCGGACGTCGTTTTCAGCCCGCGCGGATCGACGATGCACTCGTGCGCGACGCGGCCGTTGTGGTTCTTGTAAAGCACCGGGAAGTGCGGATCGAGGCGTTTCGCAATGTAGTTCGCGTTCAGGATCGCCACCTCGGTGGCGCGGGTCAGGCCTTCGCCGCCCATCATCAGGATGTAGATGTAGGAAATCACGAGAATCGATGCCGAGCCGTAGGGAGCGGCCGACACCGCACCGACAGGTGCCTTGCCGCCATCCGCCGCCGGATGTCCGGGCAGGAACGGGGCAAGATGCGCCCGCACGCCGATCGGCCCCATGCCGGGGCCGCCGCCGCCGTGCGGAATGCAGAAGGTCTTGTGCAGGTTGAGATGGCTCACGTCGGCGCCGTATTCGCCGGGCCGCGCGAGGCCGACCTGGGCGTTGAGATTGGCGCCGTCGAGATAGACCTGTCCGCCGTGGGTATGAACGATATCGCAGATGTCGCGGATGTGTTCTTCGAACACGCCGTGGGTCGATGGATAGGTGATCATCACCGCGGCGAGCCGGTCGGCGTGCTGCGCGGCCTTCTTGCGCATGTCCTCGACATCGACATTGCCGCCGGCATCACAGGCGACCACGACCACGTCCATGCCGGCCATGCTGGCGGACGCTGGATTGGTGCCGTGGGCCGAGGAGGGGATCAGGCACACCGTGCGCTGCGCGTCGCCGCGGGACAGATGATAGGCGCGGATCGCCAAGAGACCTGCATATTCGCCCTGCGCGCCGGAGTTCGGCTGCAGCGACACGGCATCGTAGCCGGTGATGTCCGCCAGCCATTTCTCCAGCGTCGCGAACATGGCGTGATAGCCGGCGGCCTGTTCTTTCGGCGCGAACGGATGCAGGGCACCAAACTCCGGCCAGGTCACCGGGATCATCTCAGTGGTGGCGTTCAGCTTCATGGTGCAGGAGCCGAGCGGGATCATGGCGCGGTCGAGCGCAAGGTCGCGGTCCGACAGCTTGCGCATGTAGCGCAAGAGTTCGGTCTCGGAGCGGTGTTCGTTGAACACCGGATGGGTCATGAACTTGCTTGAGCGATGGAGCGCGGACGGCAGCGCATCGCGCGCCTCTTTCTCGATCTCGGCATAGGACAGAGTGCCGCCGAAGATGCGCCACACGCCTTCGATGACCGCAGGCGTCGTTGTTTCGTCGAGCGCGATGCTGACGGTGGTCTCGTCGAGACGCAGATTGATCTGCTCATGCGCCGCATGGGAGATGATCGCCTGCCGCTGGCCGTTCACCGCCACCGTCACGGTATCAAAATAGCTGTCGCTCAGCGGGGCGAAGCCGAGCTTCTTCAGGCCTGCCGCCAGCACGGCGGTGCGGCGGTGCACGGTGCGCGCGATATGCGTCAGCCCTTCGGGGCCGTGATAGACCGCGTACATCGAGGCGATCACCGCGAGCAGCACCTGCGCGGTGCAGATGTTGGAGGTCGCCTTCTCGCGGCGGATGTGCTGTTCGCGCGTCTGCAGCGCGAGGCGATAGGCGGGTTGACCACGCGAATCCACCGACAGGCCGACGATGCGGCCGGGCATCGCGCGCTTCAGCGCGTCCTTCACCGCCATGTAGGCCGCGTGCGGGCCACCATAGCCCATCGGCACGCCGAAGCGCTGCGCCGATCCGATTGCGATGTCTGCGCCGAGATCGCCAGGCGAGGCGAGCAGCGTCAGCGCCAGCGGATCGGCAGCGACAACGGCGACGCCGCCTTTCGCCTTCAGAGCGGCGATGGCCGCGCGGGGATCGGTCAGACCGCCATGGGTGCCGGGATACTGAAACAGCGCGCCGAACACATCGGCCTTGTCGAGATCGCGTGCCGGATCGCCGACGATCAGCGACCAGCCGAGCGGCTCTGCGCGGGTGCGCAACACGGCCAGCGTCTGCGGATGCACGTCATGATCGACGAAGAACGCTTTGGTCTTCACCGATGACGAGCGCTCGGCCAGCGCCATGGCCTCGGCGGCTGCCGTGCCTTCATCGAGCAGCGATGCGTTCGCGATGTCCAGGCCGGTGAGGTCGCAGATCATGGTCTGGAAATTGAACAGCGCTTCCAGCCGGCCTTGGCTGATCTCTGGCTGATACGGCGTGTAGGCCGTGTACCACGCTGGGTTCTCGAGAATGTTGCGCTGGATAACGGTGGGCATGATCGTGCCGGAATAGCCTTGACCGATCAGCGAGGTGAACACCTGATTGCGCGAGGCGATGCCGCGCATGTGCGCCAGTGCTTCCGTCTCGCTGAGAGGCTTTCCGAGATCGAGCGGTGCTTTCTGGCGGATCGAGGCCGGCAGCGTCTCGCCCATCAGCGCGCTGAGACTCGATGCGCCGACGGTCTGCAACATGGCGTCGATGTCGCGCGGCGCGGGGCCGATATGGCGGCGGACGAAATCGACGGCGGGTTCAGCGGGTTTCTGATGCGCGGTCATCGCAAACTCCTCAGGCGGTATGGGCCTTGTAGGCGGCTTCATCCATCAGGCCGTCGAGATCGCCCTTGTCGGCGATGCGCAGCTTGAAGAACCACGCCGCCTTGCCGGGATCGGAATTGATCAGCGATGGATCGGCGACGATTGCGTCATTGACTTCGACAACTTCGCCGGTGATCGGCGCATAAACGTCGGAGGCCGCCTTGACGCTCTCGACCACGGCGGCGGCTTCGGTCTTCTTTAACGCGCGGCCGACTTTGGGCAGTTCGACGAACACCACGTCGCCGAGCTGGGTTTGCGCGTAGTCGGTGATGCCGACGGTGGCGACATCGCCTTCGATGCGGAGCCATTCGTGATCGGGCGTATAAAGCGTGGTCATGTGTATCCTCAGCGTTGCAATTAGCGTTTGTATCCGTTGGGCACGAACGGCATCTGCGCGACGCGCAGCGGCAGCCGCTGCCCCCGTACATCCGCGAAGACGACAGTGCCGTTGGCGGCAAGGGCGGTCGGCAGATAGCCCATCGCCACCGGTGCATTCAGCGTCGGACCGAAGCCGCCGGATGTGACCGTGCCGATTTTCTCGTTTGAAGTTTCGTCGGCGTAGAGCGCCGCGCTTTCGCGCACCGGCGCGCGGCCTTCGGCGCGCAGGCCGACGCGGCGGCGCAATGCGCCGGTCTCGAATTGCTTCAGGATGATATCCGCGCCGGGAAAACCGCCGGCCCGCGTGCCACCGGTGCGGCGGCTCTTTTGCACTGACCATTCCAGCGCGCCTTCGACCGGCGTGGTCGTGGTATCGATGTCATGGCCATAGAGACACAGCCCGGCTTCGAGGCGCAGGCTGTCGCGCGCGCCAAGGCCGATCGGAAGCACGGCAGGATCGTTCAGCAGCGCGGTTGCGAGACGCTCGGCGTCTTTCGCAGGCACCGAAATCTCGAAACCGTCCTCGCCGGTGTAGCCCGAGCGCGAGACGAAACAGTCGAGGCCGAGCACCTCGTGTGGCCCGGCATCCATGAAGCGCATCGCCGCCACTGTGGGCGCGTGCTTTGCCAATACCTCCGCAGCCTTGGGTCCCTGCAACGCGATCAGCGCGCGATCCGGCAGCGAATCGACGACGCAAATGTCGGAAAGGTGTTTGCGCAGATGCGCCTCGTCTTCAGCCTTGCACGCGGCGTTGACCACCAGGAACAGGTGATCGCCAAAATTCGCCACCATCAGGTCATCGAGAATGCCGCCGCTGTCATTGGTGAACTGGGCATAGCGCTGGCGGCCATGCGGAACCGCGAGAATATCTTGCGGCACCAGCCGTTCCAGCGCGCGGGCGGCGTCCTCGATCTTGCCGGACTTCGCCCTGAGGGTGATCTGGCCCATATGGGATACATCGAACAGGCCGGCGGAAGCGCGGGTATGGAGATGCTCCTTCAGCACGCCGGCGGCGTATTGCACCGGCATCTCGTAGCCGGCGAACGGCACGATCTTGCCCCCGCGCGCCACATGCAGGTCATGCAGTGGAACGCGCTTCAGCGCGGGTTGACCGGTGGAGGAATCGCGTTCGGCGGCAAGCATGGTCAGGCTCCTGACGGATTTCGGGACCAGTTCCCGAAATCTTGTCGAAGCCCCATCTGTCGCTGCGCCTGAGAGTATTATCCCGTCGGCGGATGCCGCGCCGGGCGACCCGGCCGCATCTCTTTCCAGATTTCAGTTCGTCACGCGGTCCGTTTGCCTGAGAGTTTCCGGGGCGGTTGCTCCTTCGGCGCCGGTCAGCTTATTCGGTGAAAAAGCGACCGGTCTCTCCCGACGTGACTTGTCAGTATATTACAAAGCTAACTTAGGCAGGGAAACACGCCTTTCGAGGCCCTGTCAACGCAACTGCGAGATTATCAACGGCTTCGCGGCATTTCCGGGACGGGTAGCAAGTTGCTGATCCACTGCACACTTTCTGGACATGAAGGGTGCGTTCCGTCTAGAAACGGGTCGAGACAAACTGCGCTGCACGCGTCACGACTGCGGGTTGTGCAATTGGGCGTTTTCAAGCTAGGCGAACTGCGGTTCGCGTCACGAAAACGCGGTAGAAAATCATAACTTTCGGGCGCGATTGGACGAGCATGAGCGGCGTTAACGAGATCAGGTCAGCGTATCTGAATTTTTTCGCGAAAAACGGCCACGATATTGTGCCGTCGTCTCCGCTTGTTCCGCGCAACGACCCGACGCTGATGTTCACCAATGCGGGCATGGTGCAGTTCAAGAACGTCTTCACCGGCCTTGAGAAGCGCCCTTATGTGCGCGCCACATCGTCGCAGAAATGCGTTCGCGCCGGCGGCAAGCACAACGACCTCGATAATGTCGGCTACACCGCGCGGCATCACACCTTCTTCGAGATGCTCGGGAATTTCTCGTTCGGCGATTATTTCAAGGAACGCGCCATCGAGCTTGCCTGGAATTTGATCACCAAGGACTACGGCCTCCCGAAAGACCGGCTGCTGGTCACGGTCTATTCCGAGGACGAGGACGCGGCGCAGCTCTGGAAAAAGATCGCGGGCCTGCCCGAATCGAAAATTATCCGGATCGGGACATCGGACAACTTCTGGCAGATGGGCGATACCGGCCCCTGCGGCCCGTGCTCCGAAATCTTCTTCGACCATGGCGACAAGATCTGGGGCGGTCCTCCCGGTTCGACCGAGGAAGACGGCGACCGCTTCATCGAGATCTGGAATCTCGTGTTCATGCAGTTCGACCAGATCGCGCCGGGCAATCGCGTGGCCTTGCCGAAGCCGTCGATCGACACCGGCATGGGACTGGAGCGCATCGCCGCGGTGCTTCAGGGCAAGCATGACAATTACGACATCGATCTGTTCGTGGCGCTGATCCGCGCGATTGCCGAATTGACCGGCGCCGATCCGCAGGGCGAACAGAAGGCGTCGTTGCGCGTCATCGCCGATCATCTGCGCGCCTCGTCCTTCCTGATCGCAGACGGTGTGCTGCCGTCGAACGAAGGCCGCGGCTATGTGCTGCGCCGGATCATGCGCCGCGCGATGCGCCACGGCCAGTTGCTCGGGGCGAAAGACCCGCTGATGTATCGCCTGGTGTGGGCGCTGGTGCGCGAAATGGGTCAGGCCTATCCCGAACTGGTGCGCGCCGAAAACCTCATCGAGGAAACGTTGAAGCTGGAAGAGACCCGCTTCCGCAAGACGCTCGATCGCGGCTTGACCATCCTCGACGAGAAAAGCGCGTCACTGAAGAAGGGCGACATGTTCGACGGCGAGACCGCGTTCACGCTGTACGACACCTATGGTTTTCCGCTGGATCTGACACAGGACGCGCTGCGCAACCGCGGCATCGGCGTCGATATTGCGTCGTTCACCGACGCGATGGACCAGCAGCGCGCCAAGGCGCGCGCGGCGTGGTCAGGCTCCGGCGACACCGCCACGGAGAACGTCTGGTTTCCGCTGCGCGAGAAACTCGGCGCGACCGAGTTTCTCGGCTACGACACCGAGATCGCGGAGGGCGTCGTCACCGCGCTGGTGAAGGACGGCAAGGAGATCGATGGCGCAAAGGCCGGCGACAGCGTCGCCATCGTTATGAACCAGACGCCATTCTACGCTGAATCCGGCGGTCAGGTTGGCGATACCGGCATTCTGAGCGGCGAGGGCGTGCGCGTGCGCGTGACCGACACCCAGAAGAAGGCTGGCGATCTTTACGTGCATCTCGGCACGGTGGAGCAGGGCACATTAAAGCTCGGTATTCCTCTGCAGCTTGAAGTCGATCATGGGCGCCGCTCGGCGATCCGCGCCAATCACTCGGCCACGCATCTGTTGCACGAAGCGCTGCGTCAGGTGCTGGGCGATCACATCGCGCAGCGCGGCTCGCTCGTTGCGCCTGAACGGCTGCGGTTCGATTTCGCTCACAACAAGCCGATCACTCCCGATGAACTGCGCCGCATCGAGGACATTGCCAACGATGTCGTGCTGGAAAACGGCGAGGTGCTGACCCGCTCCATGGCCGTCGATGATGCACGCGCGTCCGGCGCGCGGGCGCTGTTCGGCGAGAAATACGGCGACGAGGTGCGCGTAGTATCGATGGGCGCTGGAAGCGGCAACACGCTCGGCTGGTCGGTCGAACTGTGTGGCGGCACCCATGTGCGGCGCACCGGCGACATCGGTGTGATTGCCGTGACCGGCGAGAGCGCGGTCGCATCCGGCGTGCGCCGTATCGAGGCGCTGACTGGACGCAATGCGCGCCACGCGGCCAACGCGACGATCCAGACCGCCAAGTCAGCAGCGGCGGAACTGAAGACCACGATTGACGATTTGCCATCGCGCATCGCTGCATTGGTTGATGAACGCAAAAAGCTGGAAAGCGCACTGTCGGAAGCGCGCAAGAAACTCGCCATGGGCGGCGGCGCATCTGCAAGTAGTGATGGCAGCGGTTCGGACATTCGCACCGTGGCGGATGTGAAATTCCTCGGCCGCGCCGTTCAGGGAATCGAGATCAAGGATCTCAAGAGTCTCGCCGATCAGGGCAAGAAACAGCTCGGCTCCGGCGTCGTTGCATTTGTCGCGACCAGTGAAGATGGCAAGGCAAGCGTCGTTGTCGGCGTCACGCAGGATCTGACCTCGCGCTTCAGCGCGGTCGATCTGGTGCGCAAGGCGTCGGAAGTGCTCGGCGGCAAGGGCGGAGGCGGCAAGCCCGATATGGCGCAGGCCGGCGGACCCGATGGCGCGAAGGCAGGCGACGCACTGAAGGCCATCGAAGCGGCGATGGGCGGATAATTTCGCTCAGCTCTTCAGAAAGACGTAATCTGCCGAATAGGGCGCGCTGAAAAATGCGCCGGCCTTTTCGCAGGAGCCGGTCAGAACACCGCCATGGGTGTTGATCCGTTGCACGGTCGTGACCGCATCGAAGACGCCAGCGCCCCGGTGCGCAGCCACTACCAGCTTCAGCCACGGAATATCGTAGGCGCTCGTGCCTGGCGCGCTCGCCGTGACTTTTCCGGTCACCACACTGCCGTCGGTGTATTCCCAGTTCGGGCCGACGTAGTGCCGCCCGACGGTCTTTCCATCCTCGAACAATGTCGCGATCGGCTCGCGGAACACCCACCCAAGTTTTCCGGAAGCGTCCGCCTTGCATTCGTAAATCTGTGCGCCTTCGGCGTGCAGCGTCAGGACAACCGTGCCGGCAGCGGCGATAGCGGCCGGCGTCTGCGCGGATGTGGGGGATGTGGGCGCAACGATCACACTTGTGATCAACGCCAATGCGAGCAGATTTGCTTTGATGGTCATTGTGAGGTCCAGATCATCAACTTCGCTGTCGTCAGCGTGCCATCGTCTTCAGCGGATGTGTCGTAACCTTGTCGTGACTACGGACTGGCCGGACGCATTAGTGCGGCGATGAGTAGCGATAGATGCACTGGCATCTATCTCCCTCCTGCAGCAAAATGCGGCATGAATCACAATACGCCATTAATTTCCACGGTTGTCGTCGGTCTCGTATTGGCTTTCGTGCTCGGCGCGCTGGCACAGCGCGTGCGGATTTCTCCTCTTGTCGGTTATCTCGTCGCCGGCGTGCTGATGGGCCCGTTCACGCCGGGTTATGTCGCGGACCAGAACATCGCCAACGAACTCGCCGAGATCGGCATCATTCTGCTGATGTTCGGTGTCGGTCTGCATTTTTCGCTGAAGGATCTGCTCTCGGTGCGCGCCATCGCGGTGCCCGGCGCCGTGGTGCAGATCACGGTGGCGACGCTGCTCGGCATGGGGCTCGGCTGGGGGCTTGGCTGGCCGGTGGGTGGCGGTCTGGTGTTCGGACTTGCGCTGTCGGTGGCAAGTACAGTGGTGCTGCTGCGCGCATTGCAGGAGCGCCGGCTGGTGGACACCGAGCGTGGCCGGATCGCGGTCGGCTGGCTGATCGTCGAAGACCTCGCCATGGTGCTGACGCTGGTGCTGCTGCCTGCATTGGCGGGATTATTGAAAGGCGAGGGCGCCAACGGCCTCAGTTTCTTTGCAATGGCGCAGCCGGTGCTGGTCACGCTTGGCAAGGTCGCAGCGTTTATCATTTTCATGCTGGTGGTGGGCCGCCGCGTGATCCCGTGGATCCTGCACTATGTGGCACATACCGGCTCGCGCGAACTGTTTCGCCTTGCGGTGTTTGCGATCTCGCTCGGCGTCGCGTTCGGCGCGGCGATCCTGTTCGACGTGTCGTTTGCGCTTGGCGCGTTTTTCGCCGGCATGATCCTGAGCGAATCCGAACTCAGTCAGCGTGCGGCGAACGAAACGCTGCCGCTGCGCGACGCATTCGCCGTATTGTTCTTCGTCTCGGTCGGCATGCTGGTCGATCCGGCCATCATCCTGCGCGAGCCGCTGCCCTTGCTGGCAACGGTTTTTATTATCGTTTTCGGCAAGTCCATCGCGGCTTTCGGCATCGTGCGAATGTTCGGCCATCCGAACTCGACCGCGCTGACGATTTCGGCCAGCCTCGCTCAGATCGGCGAATTCTCTTTCATCCTGGTCAGTCTGGGCGTCAGCCTCGCGTTGTTGCCGGAGCGCGGCCGCGATCTGGTCCTGGCCGGCGCCATCATCTCGATCATGCTGAATCCGCTGTGGTTCGCGCTGCTCGACAAGTTTCTGGCGGAGAGAGACGCCAGTGCGAAAAAGGCTTCAGGCGAGGAGAAGCCGGTCCCCCGCGTCGAGTTGCCGGTGTCGCAGCTTTCCAATCATGTGGTGCTGGTGGGTCATGGGCGTGTCGGCAGCGTGGTGAGCAAGGCGCTGCGGGAAGCAAATACGCCGTTTCTGGTGATCGAGGATACCCCCGGGGCCGTCGAGCGGCTGAAGAAAGACGGCGTCGAAGTCATCACCGGCAACGCGGCCGCGGCCGGCATGTTGCAGGCCGCGAATCTCGCGGCGGCACGGGGGCTGCTGGTGGCGATTCCCGATGCGTTCGAGGGCGGCCAGATCGTCGCCAAGGCGCGTGCCATCAGCGCGACACTGCCGATCATCGCGCGCGCGCATTCGGAAGAGGAAATCGCGCATCTCAGGCATCACGGCGCGAATTCCGTGATCATGGGCGAGCAGGAAATCGCCAGGGCGATGATCGCGCAGATCGCAGCAACGGGGCCGGCGGCATAAAAAAGGCGCGGAGATCATCCGCGCCTTTTGCTTGAGTTATTCTACGAAGCTTACGCGGCCATCGCCTTGGTGAGGTTTTCCGCGACCTTGTCGAGGAAGCCGGTGGTGGAGAGCCAGCGCTGGTCTGCACCGACAAGCAGCGCCAGATCCTTGGTCATGTAGCCGGATTCGACCGTATCGACGCAGACCTTCTCCAGCGTCTTGGCGAACTTCGCCAGCTCCGGGTTGTTATCGAGCTTGGCGCGGTGGGCGAGGCCCTGGGTCCAGGCAAAGATCGACGCGATCGAGTTGGTCGAAGTTTCCTTGCCCTTCTGGTGCTCGCGGTAATGGCGCGTGACGGTGCCGTGGGCGGCCTCGGCTTCCACCACCTTGCCGTCCGGCGTCAGCAGTACCGAGGTCATCAGGCCCAGCGAGCCGTAGCCCTGCGCCACGGTGTCGGACTGCACGTCGCCGTCGTAGTTCTTGCAGGCCCAGACGTAGCCGCCGGACCACTTCAGCGCCGAGGCGACCATGTCGTCGATCAGACGATGCTCATAGGTCAGGCCCTTGGCCTCGAAATCCTTCTTGAAGTCGGTGTCGTAGATCTCCTGGAAGATGTCCTTGAAGCGGCCGTCATAGACCTTGAGGATGGTGTTCTTGGTCGACAGGTACACCGGATAGCCGCGCGACAGGCCGTAGTTCAGCGAGGCGCGTGCAAAGTCGCGGATGGAATCGTCCAGGTTGTACATGCCCATGGCGACGCCGGCGGCCGGCGACTTGAACACCTCGCGCTCGATCACGGTGCCGTCCTCGCCGACGAACTTCATCGTCAGGACGCCCTTGCCGGGGAACTTGAAGTCGGTGGCGCGGTACTGGTCGCCGAACGCGTGGCGGCCGATGATGATCGGCTTGGTCCAGCCGGGCACCAAGCGCGGCACGTTCTTGCAGATGATCGGTTCGCGGAAGATGACGCCGCCGAGGATGTTGCGGATGGTGCCGTTCGGCGACTTCCACATCTCCTTGAGGCCGAATTCCTTCACGCGGGCTTCGTCCGGCGTGATGGTGGCGCACTTGACGCCGACGCCGTGCTTCTTGATCGCGTTGGCCGCGTCGATGGTGACCTGATCGTTGGTCTTGTCGCGGTACTCCATCCCGAGGTCGTAGTACTCGAGCTTCACATCCAGGAACGGGTTGATCAGCTTGTCCTTGATGTACTGCCAGATGATCCGGGTCATCTCGTCGCCATCGAGCTCGACGACGGGGTTGGTCACCTTGATTTTTGCCATGAGGGATCGGGCCTTAAAATGGGGGGCGGAAAGGGCGTGAGAACCGCAACAGGTTCCAGCTTGTGGCTATAGCACCCGTCTCGGCGGGCTGGAAGGCAAGGCACCTGAGACTTTCTGGCAGGTCGGGGCGGACTTCGCTCGGGGAGCCTGATTTCGAGTTGTTCCAGATCACGAATTTTGGACAGCCAGGTGCGCGCGAGTGGTTTTGCGAAACCGTGCAGAGGCGAAAGTCCCTGGCACTTCCGCCGGCCGTGTTTTTCATGCACCGGCGACGCGCAAGAGCAACGGGACCGGGCACCTCGCGTTTTGGGCGAGATTCAAACGATCCAGTAACCCCTTTGATTTATAAAGATAATTTCAATCATTGCGATCCGCTCTTGAATCAATCTGTTCGCGTCTTGATTCAATGTCTTCACTGATTGAATCAGAACCTTCACAGCCTGATTCAAGATGCTCGGCGGTTGAATCGGAATCTTCAAGCGTTGATTCAAAATGTTCGGAGGTTGAATCAGCGTCTTCATCGCCAGATTCAAAATACGCAGGTGTTGGACAGACACCCGCGCCGATCCGCGGGCGAACCGGAGCTATCGGGTTTTCGGGCTGAAAGGTCCGGGCGGGGCCTTGGTAATCAGCGCCGCCACGAGCAGCGCGGCAATCGCGAAAATGAAGGTCAGCCAGAAGCCATCGATATAGGCCAGCACATTGGCCTCGCGCTGAACGATGCCGGCCAGTTTGCCCACACTGCGCCCGGTGGCGGTGCCCGTTCCGTAGCTGGCGAAATAGCCGGACAGTTTGGCCAGAAGATCGTGTACCTGGTCCTTGGCGTGGGTGACATGCTGGCCGAGCAGGTTGGAATGCACCTGCTCACGCACCCGCAGCCAAGTGCCCATCAGGGCGATGCCGATTTCCGCGCCGCCGAGCCGCATGATCTGGATATAGGCGGCAAAAGCTGTCGCCCGCGTCGGATCGGAATTGGCCAGTGTGATCAGGATGATCGGAAGAAGTGTGAAGGACTGGCCGACGGACTGCAGCAGCACCATGGGGATGAAATCGGTCAGGGCCCATTCGTGGGTGATCCGGGTTCCGAGCAGAGCCGCCGCCGCGAAGGTGAGCAGGCCGATCACCAGCAGAATTCGCAGGTCTAAACGCCGCGCCAGCCAGATCGAGACCGGAAAGGTGATCGCCATCGGCAGGACGCCGTAAACCAGCAGCAGGCGGCCGGTCTGTTCGGGACGTAGCTGCGCCACCGTGGAGAGGAAATTCGGGACAAGCGATGAATTGGAAAGACTGGTCAGGGTGTAGAGCAGGATCACCACCAGGGCGAAGCCGATATTGCGCGACAGCAACACATTCGCATGGGCCCATGGATCCCGGACCAGCGCCTCGTTGACAAAAAACGCCACCAGCAGAGCCGCGCCGCTCAGCAGCATCGCCACCACCGTCCCGGACCCGAGCCAGTCCAGCCGGTTGCCCTGATCGAGGCCGGCATAGACCATCGCGATCCCGGTTCCCAGCAGCAGCATTCCACCCCAGTCCGCCGTCTCCAGCAGAGCCCGGTTGACGGGCTCGCGCGGCGCGCCGAGGTAAACCAGGATCGCCATAAGCACGGCGATGATCGCGTCCTGCCAATAGAGCCACTGCCAGCCGACGTGATCGACGTAGAAGCCGACCAGCGTGGGACCGAAGTTCAGCGAGAAGCCGACCCGCAGCGCGTAAATCCCGATCGCAACCAGCCACCACTGCATCGGCAGATTGCGGAAAATGATCATCAGCGTGGCCGGCACGAAGGTGCCGAGCAACAGGCCGTGCAGGATTGTGAGGGCCATAAGTGCCTGATAATCGCGAACAAACGGCAGCATGAGCGAGATCGCCGCGAAAACGAGGCTGGGGGCGCCGAGAATGCGGCGCAGGCCGAAGACCGTGGCCATCCACGCGACGGCGGGCGCGATGAAGATTTGCGACGCGGTCGAAGCCGTCGAGAGCCACGCACCTTCATCGAAGGAGAGCGAAAAGGCGCCCTTGAGATCGGGCAGCCCGATCGAAAACATCCGGCTGTCGATGTTTGCCATCGACGCGCCCAGCAGCACCGCGGCGACGGCCAGCAGCGGATAGTGAGCGGGCTGGCCGGTGGAAACCGGCCCGCTGGCGATGATTTTAGTTTCCGCCACCGGTTTTGGCTCCGGTGTTGGATGGCGCGACCGATCCTTCGGTGTTGATCCGCGTTTCCGCCGACATGCCGGGAAGCAGATTGTCGAGCAGTGGTTGCCCCTTGTCGAATTCGATCCGCAGCGGAATGCGCTGCACCACCTTGGTGAAATTCCCGGTGGCGTTATCGGGGGGCAGCAGCGCGAATTGTGACCCGCTGGCCGGTGAGATGCGCGCCACGCGGCCGCGCAAGGTCTGGCGCGGGAAGCTGTCGACCGTGATTTCCACCGGCTGCCCCGGTTTCACGCGGGTCAGCTGCGTCTCCTTGTAATTCGCGATCACGTAGACATTCGGCAGCGGTACGACATTGAACAGATTGCTGCCGATGTTGACGTAATCACCGGGCTGCACCTGCCGCGCGCCGACGATGCCGTCGAACGGCGCGACGATGCGGGTGTAGCCGAGCTTGAGTTTGGCGGCCTTCAAAGCGGCCTGCGCGGCGAGAACGTCCGCGGCGCGCTGCTTCTTGGTTCCGGCCAGCACCTCGAGCTGATGCCTCTGCGCGGCGATGACGGCGCGGCTGGCATGGACATCGGCGTCTGACTTGGCGAGGGCTGCGGTGGCCTGTTCGAGCCGCTGGCGCGTGAAGGCGGGGCTTTGGAGCAGGCCATGCTGACGGTCGTATTCCTGCTGGGCTTCGACCTGAATGGCTTCGGCGGAGGCGCGCTGGGCCTCGGACTGCGCGATGGTGGCGTACTGGAGTTCGACCTGATTGGCGAGGTTATCGAGCGCGGCCTGCGCGCCTGCCACCGCCGCTTCCGCTTGTGCGACCTGCGCCTCGTAATCTGCGGGATCGATTTCGACCAGCAGGTCCCCGGCCTTGACGCGCTGGTAGTCGCTGGCGGCCACGGTCTTGACCTCGCCGGCCACACGGCTGCTCAGTTGCGAAACCTCGGCGCGGACATAGGCATCGTTGGTTGTCTGAATTGTCGCGCTGCTGACCCATTCATCCCAGCGCGCTGTCGCCAGCACCACGAAGATTGCCGCGACGGCGACGCACGCAGCGGGAATGGCCAGCCGCCGCAAGGCCGCACTTGTGGCCGGTTTGTTCGGGCCGGGTGCGGGAGTTGTCGAAGTGCTGGGGGGCATGCGGGTCGTCTCTGTCTGGGTCAAGGGTCACCTCGTGCGCAATTACTACCCCAATCGGCTGCCCGAGTTCAAAACCCGAACGCGTCGGTTCGGGCATTCCTGCCTTGCACGGCATTTGGCCGCTTCCGGGCGATCGAGAAAAGGTCTTGACCTGTCGGGCTTCAACTGCGTTACGGCAGGGGAAAACAGACAGATCAAAGCAGAGACCATGACCGGTTCAGGCACCGACAAGACCAAGCCGCGTACGGAACTGGATGGACCCGTGGTGGTTCTGGTCGAGCCGCAACTCGGCGAGAACATCGGCATGTGCGCGCGGGCGATGGGCAATTTCGGGCTCACCCGCCTGCGGATCGTCAATCCGCGCGACGGCTGGCCGAATATCGCTGCCCAGCGCGCCGCGGCCGGCGCCGATCATATTCTCGATAAGGTCGAACTGTTCGATACGGTCGAGGCGGCCGTGGCCGACTGCTCTTTGCTGTTTGCGACTACGGCGCGGGCGCACGATCAGGCCAAGCCGGTGGTGGGACCGGAGGAGGCCGCCCGCCAGATCATTGGCGAAACCGCGGCCAGCGGCACCGCCGCGATCATGTTCGGGCGCGAGCGCTACGGCCTACAGAACGACGAGGTCGCGCTCGCTAACCGCATTGTGACATTCCCGGTGAATCCGGGCTTCGCCTCGCTGAACCTCGCCCAGGCGGTCCTGCTGATGGGCTATGAATGGTTCAAGCTCGCCACCTCCAACGCGCTGCCGTTCGCGATGCCGGAGCGTTCCGAGCGGGCGTCGAACCACCAGATGCAGGCGTTCTTCGACAATCTGGTCAGCGAACTCGACAAGGTCGAATTCCTGCGGCCGCCGGAGAAGCGCGAGACCATGTTGGTGAACCTGCGCAATATCTTCACCCGGATGGAGCCGACCAAGCAGGACATGCACACACTGCACGGCGTGGTGATGGCCATCGCCGAGGGCCGCAAGGGTCCGGCGAAAGGCGGGGTTCTGAATGGGACGGAAGCGACCCGGCTGCGTGCGCTGCTCGCCGAACATTCGGAAGGCCGCGCGCCGTCCGAAAGCAGCACGGTGAGAGGCCTGGCGCGGCTGCTGCGGCGGAATCCGACCGATGCCGAGCGTATGTTGTGGGATTCGTTGAGGACGGATCGCCGCTTTGCATCCCAGTTCAAGCGGCAGACGCCGGTGGGCCGCCATATTCCGGACTTCGTGTCGTTTACGAAGCGCATCGCCATCGAGATCGTCAATGCAAACGAGAACGAGACCATCGAGCGGGATCGCGCGGTGCGGCGCGAGTGGCTTGAGGCGCGGGGCTATCGCGTGTGTCGCCTCAATGCCATCGACATCGAGGCCGACCTCGATGGGCAGCTGAACAAGCTTGCAACCAGTGTAACAGCTTAGACGGCTGTTCTTTCACACGTGTCCCACCGAAGGGACGCGGCGAGTTGACATGTCTGAAATACAACTTTAAGCTGTATTTTATTATATATACAATCATTTTAGTTATTGGGAGGTTCAAATGCGCTTTGTTTTTCAATGCTTTGTAATCGTCCTCGCAGTTCTCGGCGCCGCGCCGCTAGCCCATAGTGAGCAGATATTTGGGGATTTCGGGCAGCCGGCGTGGAGCCGGATGTTCAAGTATTTTGAATCGCGCTTCGGCGCGATCGCGAAAGACGAGATGGTTCAGGTTTTGCCGATCGCCACCAATGCTGCATGGGACGATCCGATAAGTACGCTTCGACTCGTGGAAATGCATCGCTGGGGCGACTGGGCGCCCTCGAACGCCTGGCAATACGCACCAAACTCGGGACGGCGCATCAGTGAGGGCTATCAGTATTTTCTCAACGCAGCGTGGGTAGCTGCCGTCGACGCCAATGGCACAGCGTCGGCCGAATTGAAGAACGCGTTGAAGCGAGCGTCAGAGGAAGTTCAATTCACCCGCGCGGAATACATTTCCAAACAGGATGAAGCGCTCAGGGCTTACGGCCAATACGTAAACAACACACCGCCATCGAAACGTCGGTCGAAAACGGAATTCTACTCAAATCCCCCCAGAGGGTATGGCTGGGCGGCTGAGATCGACATCAGCGCAAGGCGTTTGGACAAGGCGCTGGAGACCCTTGAGATCGTGACAAAGAATTTGAACGATCCCGACATCGAGTTGCTGAAGCGCGCGCAGATCAAATTCAATAATCCCAAGCAGAAGATCACTCTTCCGCCCATCCGCGAAGTACTGAACGATCCTGAAAGATGGCAGCCCTACTTCATCTCATACGTAGACAAAGACATCTTTGCCTTTCTAAAGGAGAAAAATCGTCAGTCGCAGAAAATCGAGGAAGTTTCGCAGACCTCGACATATTTCGAGCAGAAGTGGAAAGCGAGCGTGAGCGTGAGCTTTCTCGGATTATTTCGCGCGGGGGGTGCCTCTGCGGAGCAAATCCGGAGGGAAACCCACGTCAAAAACCATGCGACACGAATTGAAGTCTCTTTTGCCAACGTCGATACTTTCAACATCGTTCGCGGCGAATGGTTCGACGAAAATCTTGTCAGCAGATTTGCGCCAAAGCTGAAGAGTGATGCTTTCGATGCTGTTTGGGGGCCCAACGGGCAACTGGAACTGATACCGAAAACGCTGATGGTCGGGCGTGGCATGACATTCCGCATCTACGCAGACAGTGACTCGCTCGATTATCTCTACGATCACTTTGAAGGCGGCGCTGATGCCGGCATCTATATTGGATACTGGCGCGTTGGAGGTTCGGGTGAATATTCCAGTACCCGATCGGAAACCAAAGTCTACAAGTTCAAGGATTACATCGAATTCACCGATCTGAGCGGGCGCGGCAAGGTTCTGGCCGTACTTGCGAAGCACTATGCGGCCGGTTTGACCCGACCGAAGTTTACCTTTGCGGCGACAGACGACGCGCATCGCGATGCACGAAAAACGATTGATGCCTTGTGGTCGCCCTCGGTTTCGACCCAGAAGATCCAGGAGATTTTGGGCACGGAGTAGGCGAGGCTTATCGGGTCGCTCGTGCGACGCGGCTTCGCTCCGATGATGAGAGTGGACTGACAGAAGACCTGAACGGGAAACCGGCGCGTGTCGATATCGACTTGCGCCGGCCTTCAGTTGGGCCAGCGAAGCAGGAAATTTATTTCTGGATGGACTAAAGCGCGCTAGGAAGAGTTGTTACAAAAATCAACAAACCCGGGAGGCTTCCATTATGCGTTCACTTGGTCTTGCAGCATTGACGGCTGCAGCAATCGTTGTCGCCGGTCCGGCTCACGCGCAGGCGCCGCAGGTAGAGAAAAACGTGTCGATGGCGATGGCCATGGCCATCATCCAGGGCACCATCGAACAGTGCACCAAGGACGGCTACAAGGTCTCCGTTACCGTCGTGGACAAGGCCGGCATTGTCGCGGCCCAGGTTCGCGGCGACGGCACCAATCCGCACACCATGGAGTTCAGCCGGCTGAAGGCCTACACCTCGCGCACGCGCGGGCAGACCTCGCTGGAATTCATGAAGCTGACCGAGAAGCCTGAAACCGCCTACCTGAGGCAGATCCCCGGTGTTGTTGGGGTCGGCGGGGCGGCTCCGATCAAGGTCGGCAACGAGGTCATCGGGGCGGTCGGCGCATCGGGCGCGCCCGGCGGCGAGAAGGACGAGGTGTGTGTCCTCGCCGGCATCGCGAAGGTTCAGGACGCGCTGAAGTAACCATTTGCACGAAAACAAAACGCCACGCGATCGGATCGCGCGGCGTTTCTGTTTGAGCGCGGAGGAGTTACTGGCCGGCCTTGATCTGGGCAACAGCGACCGCCACCAGTTCGTCCATTTTTACGCGGATTTCCTGCTCGGTGGCCTTGCCGGCGAGATCCTGCACGACCTTGCGCAGCACGTCGGCGTCGCCGGCTTCCTCGAAATCGGCCGAAACCACTTCCTTGGCGTAGGCTGCGGCATCGTCGCCGGTCTTGCCCAGCTTTTCGGCAGCCCAGAGCCCCAGCAACTTGTTCCGGCGGGCCTCCGCCTTGAACTTCTGTTCCTCGTCGAGGGCGAACTTTTTCTCGAAGCCTTCCTCGCGCTTGTCAAAAGTCGACATATATCTGTTCCGTAAGCTGAATTTTGGATTTGCCAGAAGCGGCGGCGCAGGCCCAGCATATAGGGGTTTGGCCGTGGGCAAAGCAACGTCCGAGAGGTCGCAGGAAGGCTAAAAGCAGCCGGTAAAACGTCTTTCCTTACATTGTATCGGCTGGATCAATCGGTTAGGTTGCCGACGAGTCCGGTTCGCGGTTTGTTTCACGATTCCGGGCTTCACGGCAGCTCCGCCGTGGGTCGCGTAAATCACCCGGAGCACCCCACTTCATGGACTTCAACAACACACGGTACATCCCTATGAGCCGTCGGCGTCGCATTTACGAAGGCAAGGGCAAGACCCTTTACGAAGGGCCGGAGCCCGGAACCCTGATCCAGCATTTCAAGGACGACGCCACCGCGTTCAATGCCAAGAAACACCAGATCATCGAGGGCAAGGGTGTCCTCAACAACCGGATCTCGGAGTACATCTTCCAGCATCTGAACGACATCGGCGTGCCGACGCATTTCATCAAGCGGCTCAACATGCGCGAGCAGTTGATTCGCGAGGTCGAGATCGTGCCGCTCGAAGTCGTGGTGCGGAATGTCGCCGCAGGCTCGCTTTCGCAGCGTCTCGGCATCGAGGAAGGCACGCAGCTGCCGCGCTCGATCATCGAATTTTACTACAAGAACGACCAGCTCGGCGACCCGATGGTTTCCGAAGAGCACATCACTGCGTTCGGCTGGGCGACCCCTCAGGAGATCGACGACATGATGGCGCTCGCCATCCGCGTCAATGACTTCCTGACCGGGCTGTTCCTCGGCGTCGGCATCCGCCTCGTGGACTTCAAGATGGAATGCGGGCGGTTGTTCGAGAACGACATGATGCGCATCATCGTCGCTGACGAAATCTCGCCCGACTCCTGCCGGTTGTGGGACATCAAGTCGAACGAGAAGATGGACAAGGATCGCTTCCGCCGCGATCTCGGCGGGCTGCTTGAGGCCTATACCGAAGTCGCAAAGCGTCTCGGCATCCTCATTGAAAATGATCGTCCCGCGGGCTCCGGCCCGGTGCTGGTGAAGAGCTGATTGCAATGAAGGCGCGCGTCACCGTCACACTGAAGAACGGCATCCTCGATCCGCAGGGCAAGGCCATCGAAGGCGCGCTGAAATCGCTCGGCGTCGATGGCATCGCCAGCGTGCGGCAGGGCAAGGTGTTCGACATCGAGGTCGCCGGCGCGGACAGGGCGAAGGCCGAAGCTGCGCTGAAGGCGGCCGCCGACAAGCTGCTCGCCAACACGGTGATCGAGAATTATCGCGTCGAGGTACTCGGCTAGTTTTCTTGGCTAAGGCGCACGACCGATGAAATCCGCAGTTCTCGTCTTCCCCGGCATCAATCGCGAGCGCGACATGGCGCGCGCCCTCAAGCTCGCGTCCGGAAACGAAGCAACCATGGTGTGGCACGCCGAGACGTCGCTGCCGAAGGGCACCGATCTGGTCGTGGTGCCGGGCGGCTTCTCCTATGGCGACTATCTGCGCTGTGGCGCGATTGCTGCGCGTGCGCCGGTGATGGACGCGGTTCGCGCCCATGCCGCCGCGGGCGGCCTTGTGCTCGGCGTTTGCAACGGTTTCCAGATCCTCTGCGAGTCGGGCCTGCTGCCCGGCGTGCTGATGCGCAATGCGCAGCTCAAGTTCATCTGCCGCGACGTACATCTGCGCGTCGAGCGGTCCGATACGCCGTTCACGCGCGGTTATAACGCCGGGCAGGTGATCCGCGTGCCGGTGGCACACGGCGAAGGCAACTATGCTGCCGACGAGGACACGATCCGGCGGCTCGAAGGCGAGGGCCGGGTGCTCTACCGCTACTGTAGCGCTTCGGGCGAGGTCGGAGACACCCACAACATCAATGGCGCCGCAGCGTCTATCGCCGGCATTGTCAGCGACAAGGGCAACGTGCTCGGCATGATGCCGCATCCCGAGAACCATGTCGAAGATATCATGGGCTGCACCGACGGCCGCGGATTGTTCGCAGGCTTGGTGGAGCATCTGAAGGCCGCGGCCTGACGCTCCGGGCACGATCCCGAAGCGTCCCGGATTTCTCTCTTATGCTGTGCGCAGCGTTGCGAGGAATTGATCCACGTCGGTCTGCAATTGCTGGTTCTCGCTGCCGAGAGAATGGGCCGAGGCAAAGACGTTCGCAGCAGCCTGGCCGGTGTCTTCGGCGCCCTTGTTGACGCGGACGATATTCGCCGCAACGTCTGATGCGCCGGTGGCGGCCATCTGGATGTTGCGCGCCACTTCGGTGGTTGCCGCATTCTGCTGATCGACAGCCTCGAAAATGGCGGTGGCGATTTTCGAGATTGAGCCGATGGTGTTGCCGATTTCGGTGATCGCTGCGACGGTTTCGCCGGTCGAGGTCTGCATCTCGCCGATCTGCGTGCTGATCTCTTCCGTTGCCTTGGCGGTCTGCGATGCGAGCGCCTTGACCTCCGATGCGACGACGGCAAACCCTTTGCCCGCTTCGCCGGCGCGGGCGGCCTCAATGGTCGCGTTGAGCGCGAGCAGGTTGGTCTGTTCCGCGATGGCGTTGATGATCTTGATGACGTCGCCGATGCGGCCGGCGGCCTCGGTGAGGCTGGTCATCCGGCCGTTGGCGCTTTCGGCCTGGCGGACGGCGTCGCCCGCCACACGCAGCGATTCCTGAACCTGCCGCGAGATTTCCGAGACCGACGAGCCCATTTCCTCGGCGCCCGCCGCGACCGACTGCACGCTGGCCGACGCTTCCTCGGACGCCGCGGCAACGGACGTCGACAGCAGGCGGGTTTCATCCGCCGTCGACTTTAAGGCGTCCGCTGCGATGTTGAGATCTTTCGTGGTCGTTCCGACCCGATGGACGATCTGGGCGATGGTTTGCTCGAACTGCCCGGCCAGCTTGTCCAGCGCCTCGCGTTTTTCGCGCTTCCCCGCATCCAGATAGACGGAGATGGCAAAATCCATGTCGAGCATCGCCGCGCTGATCACGGCGTCGATGATCACCGCTTTCTTCTCGAACAGCGCACGGCCCGCAAACCGCGCGGTGATGCTGGTCTCGACATGATGAACGAGGCCAGAGATGATCCGCTTGTAGCCGCCGATATACCAGCGGGGCTCAAGACCCAGCCGATGATGGGCTTCCCCGATACGGGTCACCGAGCGGACGTAGCTCTCGTCAAACTTGGCCGACAGGATCATATCCCAATGTTTCAGTTGCGCCGCCTTGGCATGGGCGACCAGTTCTGCCCGCGGAAACATGGGGCTCACTTCGGGAAACTTCGCGATCGTCCGGTAGAATTCATCGAGGATCGGGGGAAGCGCTGCCATCACCACCGGGCGGACGTCGCGGAGTACTGCGCGCGATGCGTCATTGATCCCGTTGAAGGCCAGACGGGAAGCGAGAGTGTCGGTATCGTTCATTGCGGGGGGAACCTGACTTGCAAATGACACGGCAACTCGTTTCCGCTTGCCGTGAGCAGGCAGTCGGCCACGCTGTCCGATGTGAAGGGCTGATCGGCGTGCCGGGCGCGGTCAAGAAGCGCTGGCATAACAATGGTTAGTATTGTTTGGTTAATGCAATCTAAAATGGGTTCCATGCGCCATCGGCAAGGCACGGATTTCTTTGCACAAATTTTAGCTACGCCCGTTTTTTCATCCGTTTGATGGTACCGGAGAAAGTGAACAGCGGCCTGTTGCCGGTCACGAGCGTGCCGCGCAGGAAGATCAGCGAGCCGCCCGCGCGGGTGACACCGCCGATGGCTTCGACGAGTTCGCCTTCCTTGGCGGCGTCGAGAAATTCGCACGCGAACGATACGGTCACCGCAGGGGCTTCAAGTTCGTGAATGGCGAAGGCGAACAGGCAGTAATCCGCGAACGTCATGTAACAGCCGCCGTGGACATTGCGCATGCCATTGAGGTGCTTGCTCTCGACCCGGAAGGCGCAGCGGACGGTGCCGTCGTCCTCGACCTTGTGCCAGAAGGGGCCGTTGTTGGATTCGAAGCTGTCGCGCTTCCAGGTCCGCCATCCGGCGAACTCGCCTTCGGTGGCGATGTACAGGTCCGGACGAGGGCGGCCGATCTGGGGAGGCGAGACGTTCACGGGGGCGATGTCCTGAAGATTTTGGTGCCGAAATCGGCGCGTTTCCGGGAAGTCTTAGAGACGATGGCGCCGTGCGGCAACCGGGGCTTTTTTGGACGGGATTTCTGCCTATCTGATGCTTGCCGCGGCACGGGCCGCCGTGCACAAGGAAGCTCGGAATCACGCATTATTCCGCCCGTCTGGCCCCCGGCCATCCTGGGGAAGCTGCAGCATTTGACCCCGGAGCGACGTCGCCTTGACGATCAGGAACGAACCCCAGATCACCCCCGATCTCGTCGCCAGCCATGGTCTCAAACCTGACGAATACGAGCGTATCCTCAAGCTGATCGGGCGTGTTCCGACCTTCACGGAACTCGGGATCTTCTCGGCGATGTGGAACGAGCATTGCTCGTACAAGTCCTCGCGGCTGCATCTGCGCGGCCTGCCGACCAAGGCGCCGTGGGTGATCCAGGGACCGGGCGAGAATGCCGGCGTCATCGACATCGGCGACGGACTGGCTGTGGTCTTCAAGATGGAGAGCCACAACCATCCGAGCTACATCGAGCCGTACCAGGGCGCGACCACCGGTGTGGGCGGCATCCTGCGTGACGTGTTCACCATGGGGGCACGGCCGATTGCGTGCCTGAATGCGCTCTCGTTCGGCGATCCGAAACATCCGAAGACCCGCCACCTCGTTTCCGGCGTGGTTGCGGGCATCGGCGGCTACGGCAATTCGTTCGGCGTGCCGACGGTGGGCGGCCAGACGCGCTTCCATACCCGGTATGACGGCAACATTCTCGTCAACGCGATGGCGGTGGGTCTCGCGGAAACCGACAAGATTTTCTACGCGGCGGCCTCTGGCGTGAACATGCCGATCGTCTATCTCGGCTCCAAGACCGGCCGCGACGGCATCCACGGCGCGACCATGGCCTCCGCCGAATTCGACGACGACAGCGCCGAGAAGCGCCCGACCGTGCAAGTCGGCGATCCCTTCGCGGAAAAGCTGCTGCTCGAAGCCTGCCTCGAAATCATGGAAGCCGATTGCGTCATCGCGATTCAGGACATGGGTGCTGCGGGCCTCACATGCTCCGCCGTCGAGATGGGCGCGAAGGGCGACCTCGGTGTCGAACTTGATCTCAACAGCGTGCCGACGCGCGAGGAGGGCATGAGCGCCTACGAGATGATGCTCTCGGAATCGCAAGAACGCATGTTGATGGTGCTGAAGCCGGAGAAGGAAAAGCAGGCCGAGGCGATCTTCAAAAAGTGGGGGCTTGATTTCGCGGTGGTCGGCTACACCACGCCGTCACAGCGTTTCGTCGTCAAGCACGGCGGCGACGTGATGGCCGACCTGCCGATCAAGGAACTGGAATCCGAAGCGCCGCTGTACGACCGGCCCCATGTGCCGTCGCCGCAACTTCCGGTGATCCATGCGCGCGAGGTAACGCCGCCGGTGTCTGTTTCTGAGGCGTTGTCGAAGCTGATCGCATCGCCAGACCTGTGCTCCAAGCGCTGGGTATGGGAGCAGTACGATCATGTCATCGGCGGCAACACGCTGCAGCGTCCCGGCGGCGATGCAGCGGTGGTGCGCGTGCTGGACGGCCCGAAAGGCCTCGCGCTGACCTGCGATGTGACGCCGCGCTATTGCGAGGCCGATCCGTTCGAGGGCGGCAAGCAGGCGGTGGCTGAAGCGTGGCGTAACATCACCGCGGTGGGCGGCCGTCCGCTCGCCATCACCGACAATCTCAATTTCGGCAACCCCGAACGCCCCGAGATCATGGGCCAGTTCGTCGGCTGCCTGAAGGGCATCGCCGCGGCTTGTACCGCACTGGATTTCCCGGTCGTGTCCGGCAACGTGTCGCTTTACAACGAGACCAACGGACGCGGCATTCTGCCGACGCCATCGATCGGCGGCGTGGGTCTGCTGGATGATTTCACCAAGTCGGCGACGCTCGCCTTTAAGGCGAAGGACGAAGCCATCCTTTTGATCGGCGACACGCAGGGCTGGCTCGGCCAGTCGGTGTACCTGCGCGAGGTCTGCGGCCGGGAAGAGGGCGCTCCCCCGCCGGTCGATCTCGAAACCGAGAAGCGCAATGGCAACGTCGTCCGCGGAATGATTCATGCGGGCACCGCGTCGGCTGTGCATGACGTTTCCGACGGCGGCTTGCTGGTCGCCCTGACGGAAATGGCGATGGCCAGTGGTATCGGCGCGATCCTCGATGCAGCGCCTGAGGAGTTGGTGCCGCATGCCTGGTGGTTCGGCGAGGATCAGGCCCGCTATGTCGTGACGGTCCCGGAGACGCACCTGCTCACCGTGCTGAGCAAGCTGAAGGCTGTTGACGTGCCTTGCCATGTGATCGGCAAGACCGGCGGCCACGATATCTCCGTCGAGGGCGAGGCGCCGGTGTCGATCACTTCGCTCAAGGCCGGCTTCGAGGGCTGGCTGCCGGCTTATATGGCCGGAAAGAACTGACACAGGAAAGCCGCAGGACGCGCCTGCGGCTTTCTTTGGATGGCCGTGTTGGTCAGGTCACCAACGATTGCCGCCGACACCTATGCCGACGCCGATCCCCGGCGCATAGACGCCCATACCGGGACCTTCATTGTAGTAGCTGCGCTCTCTGTAGCGCCGCCGCGGCGCATAAGCATAAGAATCGTCCTGAACGATGACGCGGCGAGCGCCGCGTGATCGATAGCATCGGCCGTTTTCGTCGCACACCATCCGGACCTGTTCGATATCCGAACCGGCTTTCGCGCCGGAACTGCCATTTATAACGGGCGCTGCGATTGCGCTGCTCGCCAAGACAGCGCCCGCACCCGCCAAAAGTGCCACTGTGAAATGTCTCATCGTATGTCTCCTACCCGGCAAAAGTACCGCTAGGGAGGCAACGGAAGCAGCATACGGTCGTTCCATGCGTTTCGGAGTTTTGCAGGAGCATTTATGCTCCCATACGCATAGGGACGGCGGGCGGCTCTACAGTTCCTCGATTGTGACCTTGTCCGGATAGAACGCCAGATGCCCGGCGATCTGTTTCACAGAATCGTAGGGGCTTTCGTAGGTCCAGATCGCATTCTCCAGCGTTTTGCCGCCGGACACGATGCTGAAGTAGTTCGCATCGCCCTTGTAGGGGCAATAGGTGGAATGTGCCGTCCGCTGCAATTTGGACGGGTTGGCGTCCTCGCGCGGGATATACTGGACAGCGGGATAGCTCGCCTCTTTCAGAGTGAGGGCGCGGCCGGTTTCGGCGATGACCTCGCCGCCGGCGCTCACCCGGACCCGTTTCGGGTTCGGGGCAATGGTGATCGGGTGGTCGGGGCCGGGAATCTTCATCCGAACGTTCATGGGAAACTCTCCTGTTCGGAAGCAATATAGGGTTGATCCGGCGCAATGCTCGCGTGACGCAGCGGGTTGCAGAGGCTAGAATCAGTCATATTTTGGTGCGCTATGGGCGGCGCAGAATCAGGAGACCTCGGGAATGCCAATGGACGCGCGGGACATCGAAACGATGATCAAGGCTGCTTTGCCTGACGCGCAGGTGGACATCCGCGACCTCGCGGGCGACGGCGACCACTATGCGGCCACCGTCATCTCGGAATCGTTTCGCGGCAAGTCCCGGGTGCAGCAGCATCAGATCGTCTACAATTCGCTGAAGGGGCAGATGGGCGGCGTGCTGCACGCGCTGGCGCTCCAGACCGGCGTGCCTGACGCCTGATCGGCGAAAGCGAGGGGCGGGGTGGCGAGAAACGAGAACTTGCTGCGGGCGCGCGCCCCGCATCAGCATCACCGCGTCACCTATGTCGAGTTGTTCTTCGATCTGGTCTTCGTTTTCGCTATCACGCAGATTTCTCACACGCTGCTGGCGCACTTCACGCCGCTCGGCGTCTTGCAGACCACCATCCTGTTCCTGGCGGTGTGGTGGGTCTGGATCTTCACTTCCTGGATCACCAACTGGCTCGACCCGGAGCGCACGCCGGTCCGGGTGATGCTGTTCGTGCTGATGATTTTCGGCCTGCTGCTGTCCACGTCGATTCCCAAAGCATTTGAGACGCGTGGACTGGCATTCGCGCTGGCCTTTGTCGCCATGCAGGTCGGCCGGTCGGCCTTCACGTTCTTTTCGATCCCAAAGTCGCAGCCTGGCTGGCAGATGAATCTGCTGCGCATCACCTGCTGGCTGATGTGCAGCGGCGTGTTCTGGATTGCCGGCGGCTTTGCCGAAGGACAGGCCAGACTGGCGTTGTGGATCGTCGCGGTGGGAATCGAGTATTGCGGACCGGCAATGCGTTTCTGGTTTCGGCGCGACGCCTCTCGACGATTGGGAGGTCGAGGGCGGGCATATGGCCGAGCGCTGCGCGCTGTTCATCATCATCGCGCTTGGCGAGTCCATCGTTGTCACCGGCTCGACCTTCGCGGCAACGGCCTGGACCACGCCGACGATCACGGCGTTTGTGGTCGCCCTGATCGGCAGCATTGCGATGTGGTGGGTGTATTTCCACATCGGCGCGGAGGCGGGCGCCGAACATATTTCGCATTCCGAAGAAACCGGACGGCTGGCCCGGCTGGCCTACACCTATCTCCATTTGCCGATCGTCGCCGGCATTGTGGTGTCGGCCGTGGGGGATGAATTGCTGCTCGCGCATCCCGAAGGCCATTCCGACATGAAGGCTGTTCTCAGCATGATCGGCGGGCCGCTGTTATTCCTCATCGGCACCATCCTGTTCAAGCGCAGCATTCGCGGAATTTTCCAGCTCTCGCACATGGTCGGCATCGGCCTGCTGGTCGCGCTGATGCCGTTCGCGCATTACCTGTCGCCACTCGCGTTGTCGTCGGCGACAACCCTCATCATCCTGGTTGTCGCGGCGTGGGAAGCGATCTCGCTCGGCTCCAGTACGAAGTCGGACGAGATTTGACTCAGTCTTGTGCGACCAGCGCATGAACCGAGAACATCGCATCCGGATCGGTCCATGACGCGTGCGGCGTCCAGCCGGAGCCAAGCGCCAATGCGTTGAAGCGATCGAGACTGTATTTGTAGCTGCTCTCGGTATGGATCGTCTCGCCGGTACGGAACGAGAAGGTTTGACCCAGCAGGCGCACGGTTTGCGCCTTGCGGCTGATGAGATGCATTTCGATGCGGTGACGCTCGCGATTGTAGATCGCACGATGCCTAAAACCAGACAGGTCGAAGTTGCCGCCGAGATCGCGGTTGATCCGCACTAGCACGTTGAGATTGAACCTGGCCGTCACGCCAGCGGCATCGTTGTAGGCGTCGTGCAGCACGCGCTCGCCCTTCTCCAGATCGACGCCGACGATCAGTGTCGCGCCGTCGCCGAGGATGGCGCGTGCGCTGCGCAGGAAGGCACAGGCTTCATGCGGATCGAAATTGCCGATAGTCGAGCCGGGAAAAAAGCCAACTTTCGGCACACTCTTCACTTTCGGCGGAAGTTCGAACGGCGTCGTGAAATCGGCCGTCACCGGATAGACCGCGAGGTCCGGAAAATCCTTGCGTAGCTCGTCAGCCTGTCCGTTGAGAAAGTCGCCGGAAATATCGACCGGCACGTAAGCGCCGAACGCGCACTGTTGCAGCAGCAACCGCACCTTGGTGGTGGCACCGGCACCGAATTCCACCAGTGCGGCATTCTTCGGAATCGTCGCCGCGATCTCCGCGCCGCGGTCGCGCAGAATCCGCAACTCGGTCCGGGTTGGATAGTATTCAGGCAGCAGCGTGATCTGCTCGAACAGTTTCGATCCGGTTTCGTCGTAGAAGTATTTCGGCGGCAGCCGCTTTGGCTGTTGCGACAGTCCGGCGATAACGTCCTTCGCGAATGGACAGTCTTTCGGATCAAGAAGCTCGTGGGCCAGCGCGGTCATATGCACATTCATGACGATCTCGTTGGTTCGGAGGTCAGACGGCGTAGTCGGCGAGGCGAAGCCCCGTGAATTGCCAGCGATGATGCGGATAGAAGAAGTTGCGGTAAGTCACGCGCGAATGGTTGTCCGGTGTCGCCAGCGATGAGCCGCGCAACACGTACTGGTTCACCATGAACTTGCCGTTGTATTCGCCGAGTGCGCCTTCGATGGCGCGGTAGCCCGGGTACGGTGCGTATGAACTGCGGGTCCACTGCCAGACGACGCCATACGCATCGTTGAGATGGGCGGCGCGAGCGGCAACCTCCCATTCCATTTCCGTGGGGAGATGTTTCCCGCTCCAGCGCGCGAAGGCGTCGGCCTCGTAGTAGCTCACATGCGACACCGGCGCCGCAGGATCGACCGGCTGCAATCCGCCGAGGGTCATGATCTTCCACTGGCCATCAACGTTGCGCCAATGACCGGGTGCTTGCCAGTCCTCGCGCTCGACGGTGGCGAAGCCGTCCATCAGCCACAGCGCGGGCTTCGCGTAGCCGCCATCCTTCATGAACGACAACCACTCGCCATTGGTCACGAGGTTGCGCGCCAGCTTCACCGGGCCGACCAGCGCGCGGTGCGCCGGCTTCTCGTTATCGAAGTGAAACGACTCATCCGTGTGACCGATGGTGTGGATGCCTTCCAGCAGCGTGACCCATGCATCGCCAGTGCGGTTTGATGCTGGAAAAGCCCAGTCCAGGTCGTAGGCGGGCGGAATCGGGTTTTGCGCGAAGGCGTGCAGGATGTCGGTGAGCAGCAATTCCTGATGCTGCTGCTCGTGGTTGAGGCCGACCTCGATCAGCGGCTCCAGTTTCGCGAGCGTTGCCTCATCGGCTGTGTTGAAAAATGCCGCGACAGCGGCATCGACATGCTTGCGATAGGCCGTCACTTCATCAGCACCGGGGCGGGTCAGGTGGCCGCGCTGGGCGCGGGCGTGGCGGGGACCAGCGCTGACGTAATAGGAGTTGAACAGGTAGGCGTAGTCCGGGTGGTAGGGCATATAGCCGGGCGAATGCTCGCCGAGCAGGAATTGCTCCCAGAACCAAGTGACATGGGCGCGGTGCCACTTGGTCGGGCTGGCGTCCGGCATCGACTGGATGAGCTGATCCTCGGGTGATAGCGGCGCGGCCCGCCGCTCGGTCTCCTCCCGCACGGAACGATAGGCCTTCAGCAGCCTGGCAGCTCGTACATCGCGGGATTCGTGGCGGGAATTGGCCGGAAACGGGGAAGGGCTGGCAACACGCGCTTCTGGTTGGGAGGCTTGTTTCGTCACGCGAATCTCCGGTTCGGGAGAGAACGATGCTTCCCCGGATCGGTTCCGGAGAATAGATGTTCGTAAATGGGGTGCTTGGCTCGCCGTTAAAAGGCCGGGCCGGAGACAAAGTGAGTACGTCGACGCACTCATTCCGGTTTCAGATGGAGCCCTTCGATGGCAGACAGGGGCCTTGGGAGGCCGGCATGGCACCCCTTCGGCAATTTGATTGGGATGCGGAACGGTTTCAGGCTACATATATGGCCAGAGCGACAGGCAAACGGGCAAGTCCCGGCCGTGCCGTGGGCAAAATCACCAAGGACGCGATTATGAGCATCGAGCAGTTCATTGAAAACGAAGTGAAGTCCAACGACGTCGTGCTGTTCATGAAGGGCACGCCTCAGTTTCCGCAGTGCGGTTTCTCGGGCCAGGTGGTCCAGATTCTCGATCACGTCGGCATCGCCTACAAGGGCCTGAACGTTCTCGAATCCGGCGAACTGCGCGACGGCATCAAGATCTACTCGAACTGGCCGACCATTCCGCAGCTCTACGTCAAGGGCGAGTTCGTCGGCGGTTGCGACATCATCCGCGAGATGTTCCAGGCTGGTGAATTGCAGCAATTGCTGGCCGACAAGGGCGTACCGGTTCAGCAGGCTGCCGGCTAAAGGTTTGCATTTGCGCGACGGCGGCTCTGCGGGCCGCCTCGCTTGTGCGACTCTTTGACTGACCGATACACTTTCTCCCAACCCCGGACGCTCATGATCCGGGGCTTCGTCTGACCAGACTTGAGTCAGATAAAGAACCGGGAGGATTTGTATGTTCGTGTCTCGCCATATCAGGGCGTCCCTGTTTGCTGCCCTCACGCTCGTTGCTGCGAGCAGTGCATTTGCCGAAAGTGTTGTCCGCACCCGTCCCGCCGAGGCGGGGCTTTCACCTGCGGGGCTCGCGCGGATCGGCGCCTATCTCAAGAACGAAATCGCCACCAACAAGATTCCGGGCGCTGTGGCGATGATCCAGCGCCACGGCCAAGTCGCGTATTTTGAAACATTCGGCGTGCGCGATCCCGCCACCAAGGCGCCGATGACGGCGGACACGATCTTCCGCATCTATTCAATGTCGAAGCCGGTCACGACAGTGGCGGCGATGATGCTGGTCGAGGAAGGCAAGCTGCAACTCGACGATCCGGTCGCTAAATTCATCCCAGCCTTCAAGGATGTAAAAGTCGGCGTCGAGAAGAAGGGCGATGACGGACAGATGACGCTCGATCTCGTCATGCCGCGCCGGGCGATGACGGTGCAGGACCTGATGCGGCATACCTCGGGCATCACCTATGGATTCTTCGGCGAGGGCCTCGTCAAGAAAGCCTATGTCGACGCCAAAATATTCTCTGAGGATGTCGACAATGCCGGGTTTGCCGATCGCATCGCGAAATTGCCGCTGGCCTATCAGCCCGGATCGACGTGGGACTACAGCCACTCCACCGACATTCTCGGCCGCGTGGTTGAAGTCGTCTCCGGCAAGTCGCTGTACCAGTTCGAGAAGGAGCGCATCCTCGATCCGCTCGGCATGAAGGACACCAGCTTCTACGTCACGGACCAGGCGAAGCAGTCGCGGATCGCCGAGCCGTTCCCGAACGACCGCAAGATCGGCAACGACGCCGAGATGAACGATCCGCATGTCGTGCGGAAGTGGGAGTCCGGCGGCGGCGGGATGGTGTCCACCATCGGCGACTACGCGCGGTTCGCGAAGATGCTGCTCAACGGCGGCACGCTGGACGGCAAGCGCTATCTCAGCCCGAAGACCATTGCCTATATGGGCTCGAACCACATCGGCCCGGCGTCGGGCGTCGTGAACGGCCCCTACTATCTGCCGGGTCCCGGCTTTGGCTTTGGCCTCGGATTTGCGGTACGGACCGAGCCTGGTGTCAGCGTCATGGAAGGCAGCGTCGGCGAGATGAACTGGTCGGGGGCGGGCGGCACGACGTTCTGGGTCGATCCAAAGGAAGATATGTTCGTGGTCTTCATGTCGCAGACCGTGCAGCACCGCGGACGCCACCGCACCGCGCTGAAGAATATGGTCTACGGGGCTTTTGAGAAGTAACCCATCGAACGACAGGGATCAGCCCGGTGCGGACGCATCGGGCTGATCATTTTTCGTTTCCTTGCGCGCTGTTGGCCAGCCGCTAAAGTCCGGCCTCATTGGACCGGATTTGCGGAGATTGGTGTTGTTTTATTCAGATACCGGCAGGCGTATTGGCTCGGCCTTGCTTTTTGCATTGATGTCCTTCGCAGTCCTCTTGCTGCCAGCGTTGCCAGCCGTGGCAGAAAGTCTGGCGCGGACCAATCCGGACAAGGCGGGATTCTTCCCGCAGCGGCTTGCGCGCATCACTGAATATTTCAGGAACGAAGTCGCGACGGGAAAGATCCCGGGCGCCGTCGTGCTGGTGCAGCGCCGCGGCCAGCCGGCCTATTATGAAGGTTTCGGCGTCCGCAATGTCGCAACCAAGGCGCCGATGACACGCGATACCATTTTCACGCTGTTCTCGATGACCAAGCCGATCACGTCAGTCGCGGCGATGATTCTCGTGGAGCAGGGCAAACTCGCGCTCGACGACGAGGTCGGAAAATACATTCACGGCTTCTACGACATCAAGGTCGGTGAGGAGAAGCAGGGTACCGACGGCAAGCCGGTGCTCGATCTGGTGGCACCGAAGCGTCCGATTCTGATTCACGATCTGCTGCGGCAGTCGGCAGGCATCCCTTACGCATCGCTGGCGTACGGTGTCGTGAAGAAACCTTATGTCGACGCCGATCTGCTGTCCGGAAAATTCACCAATGCGGAGGTTGCGGACAAGATCGCGACACTGCCGCTGATCGAGCAGCCCGGAGAGAAGTGGGTCTATGGCCACAGCACCGACGTGCTCGGCCGGGTGATCGAGGTGGCCTCGGGAAAGTCGCTCTATCAGTTCGAGAAGGACAATCTGCTCGATCCACTCGGCATGACCAACACGAGTTTTTTCGTCACCGATCCCGCGAAGCAGGCTCTGCTGGCCGAACCGCTTCGCAACAAAGACGACAAGATCGAGCGCGATCCGCGGATCGTCACTAAATGGGAGTCCGGCGGCGGCGGAATGGTTTCGTCGATTGCGGACTATGGGCGCTTTTTGCAGATGTTGCTGAACGGCGGCGGGCTTGGCGGCCGGCAGATTCTGGCGCGCAAGACCGTGGACCTGATGATGTCGAACCATATCGGGGGCGACACCGGCATCAAGCCGTGGGTCTATTATTTTCCCGGTGCGGGATATGGCTTCGGCTTGGGCTTTGCCGTGCGCACCGAGGCTGGAGTCAGCCATTGGGCTGGCTCAGTGGGCGAGTACGAATGGAGCGGCGGCAGCGGCACATACTTCCTTGTCGATCCGAAGGAAGACATGTTCGCCATCCTGATGATCCAGTCGCCGTCGCAGCGCGGGCGCATTCAATCGGCGCTCAAAAGCATGATCTACGGCGCGCTGAAGTAGCAGTTCAACCAGGGTTCAAGAAAAAGGCCGCCCGGTGGGCGGCCTTTCGCATTTCCGTGATCCGTCGCTGAAGAAATCAGCGCGAATAGAATTCGATGATGAGGTGCGGTTCCATCTGCACCGGGAACGGCACTTCCGAGAGGCCCGGAATGCGCGTCACCTTGGCGATCTGCTTGCCGTGATCGACTTCGAGGTAGTCGGGCGTGTCACGTTCGCCGAGTTGATTGGCTTCCAGCACGAAGGTGAGCTGCTTGGACGATTCCTTGATCTCGATGACGTCGCCGACCTTGACCTTGTAGCTGGCGATGTTGACGCGCTTGCCGTTCACCTTGATGTGGCCATGGTTGATGAACTGGCGCGCTGCGAACATGGTGGCCACGAACTTCGCGCGATACACCACGGTGTCGAGGCGGCGCTCGAGCAGGCCGATCAGGTTTTCACCCGAGTCGCCCTTGAGGCGGCTGGCTTCCACGTAGATCGCGTGGAACTGACGCTCGGAAATATTGGCGTAATAGCCCTTGAGCTTCTGCTTGGCGCGGAGCTGGGTGCCGAAGTCGGAGAGCTTGCCTTTGCGTCGCTGGCCGTGCTGGCCGGGGCCGTATTCGCGCTTGTTGACGGGGCTCTTCGGGCGGCCCCAGATGTTCTGGCCCATACGGCGATCGATCTTGTACTTCGCCTCACTACGCTTAGTCATCGCGTCCTCTTTCGTAAGTTTGAGTTTTGAGGAAACGCGCCCTCCTGTGCACCGGGAATGGTCCCGGTGCTGACAGGTCCGCCTCATAAGCTTGATGGGGAGGACCACGGGTCGCGAAACGCAACGCGGGCCGAAACCGGCCCGCGAGCAACGTGTTCATAGGTAGAAAAGGCCGATAAGTCAAATAGTTCGGCTATTTCGCCGGAGCCGGCGAGGCCAGTGGCTTCGTCTTGTCCACCACGTAAATTCCAAGCACTTTCATAGGCTTATCGCCGTGTACGGCGGCGTCGTGAATGGCTCCGGCGGGGATTTGATAGGATTCCCCGGGCTTCAGCGTCTTGTCGGGCTGGCCGTCGATGGAGAGCACCAGTTCGCCCTCCAGGACATAGCCTGTCTCGATGCCCGGATGGGTGTGCCGTCCGGCCTTTGTTCCCGGCGCGAGTTCTGCAAGGCCGGTGACCGTGTTGTAGCCCTCCGGGAAGGCGATGGTTTGGAGTGGTGTGCGCTTGATGCCTGCAGGCGGCTGCTGGGCGAGCGCCGCACCGATGCCGGCGAGAGCGAGAATCGAGGTGCAGAGCACTGTCGTCTTGAACATTCTAAATCCTCCCGTTGCTGTTCTCTTTCCGGAACAGACTGGGAGGAGGCTAGCAGTGGGACAGTATCTGCGGAAGGGTGGTTATCAACTCACGAAGCTCGCGCCGAAGAACGGCATCAGCGCTTTGGCCAGAACCGGCGAGGGTGCCTGTTCCGAAGTGAAGATAATCCGCCCTCCGATGGGCTCGCCAAGGCCGTTGGCCGCTCCAAGCAAGTCGCTCACCCTGCGCGCGATCGCGGGCGCGGGATCGATCCAGTCCACCTTCCACGGCGCCAGTGCAACCATCTGGTCGAGCAGCAGGGGGTAGTGCGTGCAGGCCAGCACCACTGTGTCGGTTCGCGCATCCCCATTGAGAAAACACGGCGCGATCTCGGCTGCGATGGCGTCGTTGCTGACGCGCTCGCCGCGCAGCGTCGCCTCGGCAAGGCTCGCGAGATTCTCCGCGCCGACCAAAGTCACATCGCAATCGTGCGCGAAATCGGCGATCAGCTTCTTGGTGTATTCTCGCTTCACGGTGCCTTTGGTGCCCAGCACCGAGACACGTTTGGTTTTCGATGAGGCGCAGGCCGGCTTAATGGCGGGCACGGTGCCGACGAACGGCACGCTGTAGGCCTCGCGCAAATGCGTCATCACCAGTGTGGACGCCGTGTTGCAGGCGATCACCACGAGGTTCGGCCGGTGCTCGGCGATCAGGTCGCCAACCAATGGCACCACGCGTGCGACGATCTCGTCCTCGGTGTGCTGGCCATACGGGAAATAGGCGTCGTCCGCGACGTAAACATAGCGTGCGCCCGGCCGCAGCTTGACGATCTCGCGGAACACGGTGAGACCGCCGAGGCCGGAATCGAACACAAGGATGGTGGGCGTGTGGGACACGAAAGCCATGATAGCAGGATGGCGGTTACCAGTCTGTTGTCGCGGCGGCGCTCACACCGGCTGCAGCGGCCGGTGCGGCCCGTCCGGCAGTTCAACGCGGACGGCGTCGCCGGGACGCACGTCGCCCTCGGCCAGCACCACACTCATGACCCCGGCCTTGCGGATCAGGTTGCCGTCGGCGTCCTTGTCCAGGGTCGCAGCCATCAGGCCCTTCTGAAAGCGGTCGATCTGAATGCAGGGATTGCGCAGGCCGGTGACCTCGACCACGGCGCTGTCGCCGAGATGCAGCCGCGTGCCGGTGGGGAGCGCCAACAGGTCGATGCCGCGCGTGGTAACGTTCTCCCCCATGTCGCCGGGGCGGACGATGAAGTTCTTCGGGCGAAGTTCCTCGAACAGTTCTTCGTGCAGCAGATGGACCTGACGCAGGTTGGGCTGGTTCGGATCCTTCGCCACGCGCGAGCGGTGCTTCACCGTCTCGCCCATATGCGCGTCCCCGTCGACGCCGAGATCCTTGAGCAGCCGGATGCTCATGGCATTGGTCTTGCTGAAGTGATGGCCCTTGCGCAGGCTGACTGCGGTGACGACACCCATCGGTTCAGGACGCTCCGAAGACACGCTTGAAGATCGTATCGACGTGCTTGAAGTGATACGCGAGATCAAATTGTTCCTCGATCTCCTTGTCCGACAGATATTTCTTCACGTCGGCATCCTTCTTCAACAAGGACTGGAAGTCGCCTTCGCCGCGCCAGACCGGCATGGCGTTGCGCTGGACCAGCGTGTAGGCGTCCTCGCGTGATGCGCCTTTTTGCGTGAGCGCAATCAGGACGCGCTGCGAATGCACCAGGCCGCCGAGGCGGTCGAGGTTCTTCTGCATGTTGGCCGGATAGACCAGTAGTTTTTCGACCACGCCGGCGAGGCGATTAAGCGCGAAGTCGAGCGTGACCGTCGCATCGGGGCCCATCATGCGTTCGGCGGAGGAGTGCGAGATGTCGCGCTCGTGCCAGAGCACGACGTTTTCCAGCGCGGGCGTCACGTAGGCACGCACCATCCGCGACAGGCCGGTGAGGTTTTCCGTCAGCACCGGATTGCGCTTGTGCGGCATGGCCGATGAGCCCTTCTGGCCTTCGGAGAAAAACTCCTCGGCTTCCAGAACTTCCGTGCGCTGCATGTGACGGATTTCCACCGCAAGGCGCTCCACCGATGCGGCGACGACGCCGAGCGTTGCGAAGAACATGGCGTGGCGGTCACGCGGGATCACCTGCGTCGAGATCGGCTCGACCGCGAGGCCCATGGCCTTGGCGACATGCGCTTCAACCCGCGGATCGATCTGGGCGAAGGTGCCGACCGCCCCGGAAATGGCGCAGGTGGCAATCTCCTTGCGCGCGGCGACCATGCGCTCGCGGGCGCGGGTGAACTCGGCATAGGCGTAGGCGAGCTTGAGGCCGAACGTCACCGGCTCGGCATGGATGCCGTGGGAACGACCGATGGTCGGCGTCATCTTGTGTTCGAAGGCGCGGGTTTTCAGTGCGGCGAGCACCTTGTCGATGTCGGCGATCAGAATGTCGGCGGCGCGCGAGAGCTGGACGTTGAGGCAGGTGTCGAGCACGTCGGACGATGTCATGCCCTGATGCACGAAACGCGCTTCCGGGCCGACGATCTCCGCCAGATGGGTGAGGAAGGCAATGACGTCGTGCTTGGTCTCGCGCTCGATCCCGTCGATGCGCTCGACGTTGAAGATCGCGTCCTTGGCCTTGGCCCATATGGTTTTGGCGGCGTCCTTCGGAATCACCCCCAGTTCCGCCAGGGCGTCCGCAGCATGCGCCTCGATCTCGAACCAGATCTTGAAGCGTGTTTGCGGGTCCCAAATGGAGACCATTTCGGGGCGGGAATAACGTGGGATCATTCACTAGCTCACAGCTTGGAGATTACGCCGCGCTTTAGCAGATCGCGCCCGGCGAAACCACCCTTGGAGCGCGATCTGCCCGGAAAATCAGGGGCTTTTGGCCTAGATCGCTTCGCCGCGCGCGGAGGCGGCCGCGTTCCGGATCGCGGTGATGTTCGCCTTATAGCTGTCCATCGTGCCGCCCTTGAACACGGCGGAGCCGGCGACCAGAGCGTTGGCGCCGGCCGCGGAGATCTTTGCTGCATTGTCTGCGGTCACGCCGCCATCGACTTCGATGTCGATGGGCCGCCCCGCGCACATGGCGCGAACCTGGGAAATCTTCTCCAGCACGGCAGGGATGAACGACTGCCCACCGAAGCCGGGATTGACCGACATCACCAGCACGAGATCGATCTGGTCGATGACATATTCGATCGCGCTTGCGGGCGTTGCCGGATTGAGCGACACGCCAGCCTTCTTGCCCAGTGCGCGGATCGCCTGCAACGAGCGATGCAGATGCGGGCCGGCCTCGGCGTGGACCGTGATGTGATCGCAGCCGGCCTTGGCGAAGGCCTCGAGATACGGGTCACACGGTGCGATCATCAGATGCGCGTCGAAGATCTTCTTCGAGTGCGGGCGCATCGCCTTGATGACGTCGGGGCCGTAGGAAATGTTCGGCACGAAGTGACCGTCCATCACGTCCAGATGCATCCAGTCGGCGCCTGCCTGATCGACGGCGCGGACTTCCTCACCGAGCTTCGAAAAATCCGACGCCAGGATCGACGGCGCGATGATCAGGGGACGCGGTGCAAACGGCTGGGACATGGCTGCTTCCGGTGCTTTCCTTGCCTTGATGGCCAGCGGTGACGGACGAGTTTCGCCTAACACGCCGCCCGGGCGCGGGCAATGTGAGGTGCAGGACGTACACAGAACTCGCGTTCCGCTCACGGCAATTCCTGCCGAAACGGGCAGAAATTGCCGCGTCAGATCCTGCCGCTCACAATGAGAAGTGCCCATTTCTAAACAGTTTTTGAAGCGGCACGGCAATTGCTGGATAGTTTTCGGGTTGATCTGAGCCGCTTGTCCGCGGCTCCGGGGAGTATCGCGATGTTTTTTGCTGCTGGTGCGATTGGAGCTGCCGCTGCCGCCGCTGGCCCAGCATTGGATCTGCTGTCGTCGCTGACATCCGGCAAATCGGGAGCGGCGACAACCGGCATCAAGCAAGCCGGTTCAATCTTCGGCCTGACCAAACCGACCGAAAATACCCAGACTTTGACGCCTGCGTCCTCGACCGGATCGGCACCGGGCGGAACCCTGTCCCCTGCGACGTTCAACGCGCTGCTTGCGTCCCAGGACACCGCGTCTTCCAGCCCGACGGATGCGTTGAAGCACCTGTTCGCGCAGATCGACGGCAACGGTGACGGCAAGATCACCAAGGTCGAATTCGAGGACAAGCTCGGGGCCGGCGGTACCAATATCGCAGCGGCGGATAATGTTTTCGACAAGATGGACACCGACGGCAACGGCTCCGTCAGCATGAACGAAATGGCGGCGGCGCTGAAAGGCAAGGGCGCTCATCATGCGCATCATTCCGGGGGCGGTGGTGGAGGCGGCGCGGACGCGCTTCTGCAGGCGCTTCAGGGCGCCTCCAGCACCACGACCACCAACAGCGACGGTTCAGTCACCACCACGCTGACCTATGCCGACGGTACCAAGCTGACCATGAGTCAGCCCGCGTCATCGACAGCATCAGGCGCCGCGTCGTCGCAGTACAATCTTGTCGAGAAAATGGTGCAACGTCAGGCGGACGCGCTTGCCAGCGCGGCGAAGCAGTCAGTCTCGGTCAAGGTCTGACGCTATTTGCAGACCGCATCTGTCGCGAGTCACAATCGGGACTATTCTTCAAACCGCATTTTCCACGATGGCAGCGCGCCGGCGAACGGCAGTGCGGTCGCTTCATACACGCCGCGCGCGATCGCACGCGCAATGACGTTCGCCGCGACAGCTCCGAGTTCGGTCAGGCCATACAGGGGGTCGATTTCTTTCTCACAGGTCGCCGCCGCGAACACAGCGTCGCCATCCAGCGGCGCATGGACCGGATAGATCGCGCGCGCAAAGCCGGTCTGCGCAATCATCGCCATGCGTTGGGCCTGCGCCTTGGTGAGGATCGCGTCCGTCACGACCACTGCAATTGTAGTGTTCTCGATGGACGTCGCGGCCGGCGCGCCCTTGAGCCGCATCGCGAGCATGTCCGGCGTGAAGGAGGGCGGCCATCCACGTCCGCCGAATTCGTTGCCGATCTCAAAAGGCGCGGCCCAGAACCAGGGGCCGTCACCGACAGTGACGCTGCCTACCGCGTTGACCGAGGCGATGGCGGCGACGCGAACGCCGCCCGTTGTGATGGCTGACGCCGAGCCGACGCCGCCTTTGAAGTTGACCGTGGTCGCACCATAGCCCGCGCCGATGCTTCCGAGTGCGAACGCACCGTCAGTCGCTGCTTCGGCCGCCGCGTAGCCCAGATCGCGATAGGGCGGGAAGCGGCCCCATTTCTTGTTCCCGCCGTTGAGCATATCGAACTGCACTGCGCCGGGAACAATGGGGATCCGCGCATCGCCCACCGCGAAGCCACGGCCCTGTTCGGCCAGCCATGCCTGCACGCCGCCGCCGGACTCGAGGCCGAAAGCCGAGCCACCTGATAGCGCAATCGCATCGATACGTTCCACCGTATTGACGGGATCGAGCAATGAGACATCCCGCGTGCCCGGCCCGCCGCCGCGCACATCGATTGAGGCCACGGCGGGCCGGTCAAAGACAATAGCTGTCACGCCGGAGGCGAGCGCAGCGTCGTCGGCATGACCGACGCGGACACCGGGAATGTCGGTAAGCAGATTTCTCATGGGCTGCCTTGGGATAAATCTCGATCACAACACGCGGAAGGGCAGGGCGCGGCGCTTGCATAGCATAGTGGCCCCGGTGCAATAAGCGGCATGATTCAGGACGTTTCGATCCCCGCCGCGCTGGCCGCCGGCATCATTAGCTTTCTTTCGCCTTGCGTGCTGCCGTTGGTGCCGCCCTATCTGATCTATCTGACCGGTGCGACCATCGAGCATGTCGCCAGCGACGAGGAACAGTCGGTCTCGAAGCGGGCCGTGATGCTGTCGGCGCTGGTCTTCGTGGCCGGGTTTTCCACCGTGTTCGTGGCGCTCGGCGCCAGCGCCAGTCTGATTGGCAGCCTGATCCGTGCATGGTCCGCGCAACTCTCGATCATCGCGGGCGTCGCAATCATTCTGATGGGCCTGCATTTCCTCGGCCTCACGCGTATCCGCTTCCTGATGCGCGAGGGCCGCCTGCCGATTCCAAAGCCGGTCGGATTGTGGGGGGCCTATGTGATGGGGCTGGCCTTCGCGTTTGGCTGGACACCCTGTATCGGGCCGATCCTGGCGGCGATCCTTTCGGTCGCAGCCTCGGAGGCCACGGTGGCAAAGGGCGCCGGGCTTCTTGCGGTCTATTCCGCCGGCCTCGGCATTCCATTCCTGATCGCCGCATTCATGGTGGAACAGTTTTCGTCGGTGTTCGCGCGGATGAAGAAATATCTTGCCACCATCGAGCATATCATGGGCGTGCTGATGATCCTGGTGGGGATCGGATTTCTCACTGGTGCGGTATCGAACGTCAGCATCTGGCTGCTGGAGACGTTTCCGGCGTTGCAGAATTTCGGGTAGCGCCGCGTCTTTGAAATTGTCATGCCCGGGCTTGTCTAGGCATCCACGCCTTCAAAATGGTATCCAAAGACGTAGATGGCCGGGACAAGCCCGGCCATGACGATCTTGTTAGATGAGGAGCGTACTCCTTACGACCCCTTGCCCAGCTCGGCGTAGTTGCCCTTGGCGTCCCACTTGTAGACGACGTAGTCGAGCAGCTTGATGTCACCCTTGGCGTCGAACGACAGCTTGCCTAGCACGGTATCCCATTCGCCGCCCTTGATGGCTTCGACGACCTTCTTCGGATCCGTGCTCTTGATCTTTGCAACCGCCTGCGACCAGACCTGGAAGGAGGCGTAGGTGTAGAGCGTGTAGCCTTCGGGATCGATGCCCTTTGCCTTGAACTTCTCGACGATGGCTTTCGCGGTCGGCTTGTTGCGCGGATCGGGTCCGAAGGTGAACAGCGTGCCTTCCGCAGCGGCGCCGGTGATTGAGGCGAATTCCTTGTCGTTCATGGCATCGCCAGCCATCAGCACGGTCTTGAGCCCCTGATCGCGCATCTGGCGCAGAATGAGGCCGGCTTCCTGATGATAACCGCCGACATAAACCAGATCGATGTTCTCGCGCTTCAGGCGCGACACGATCGAGTTAAAGTCCTTGTCGCCCTTGTTGTAGGACTCGAACAGCTTCTCCTTGAAGCCCGCGGCGTTCAGCGCCTTCTTGGTCTCGTCCGCCAGACCCTTTCCGTAGGTGGTCTTGTCGTTGAGGATCGCCACGTTCTTGCCGGCGAAGGCTTTCTGGATGTACTGCGCGGCGACGAGGCCCTGCTGGTCATCGCGGCCGCAGACGCGCAGCACGTTCCACAACTTGCGTTCGGTGAACACCGGATTAGTCGAGGCCGGGGTGATCTGCAGCACGTTGCCTTCGGCATAGGCTTCGGATGCGGGGATCGACGACGACGAACAGAAGTGCCCGGCGACGAACTGCACTTTCGAGCTCGCGAGCTTTTCGGCAACCGAGCGCGCCTGCTTCGGATCGCAGGCATCGTCGCCGATCTGCAAGGCGAGTTTCTTGCCATTAACGCCGCCCGCGGTGTTGAGATCGGCGACCGCCATGTCGGCACCGTTCTTCATCTGGCGGCCGAATGCCGACTCGCTGCCCGTCATCGGACCGGCGACAGCGACGGAAATGTCTTGCGCAAACGCAGCAGTCGACATGGCAATCGACGCGCCGAGTGCGAGGCCAAGGATGTGGGTGGGTTTCATGGGGCTGTCCTTATGCAAATCTCGAAGGGCGCGGCCAGTCGGCCCGCCGGGCGAACAAATCGCGGGTATTGTCGGCTGATTTTACCGGCAAGTCATCGGCAATTTTCGGTCGTGCTCACGCCTTGGCTGGCGCATCTTGCCGCAGCCGCCAGCCGAGCGGACCACTCGGTTCGTACAGCCAGTAGTACTGCCGGACCATCTGCCGGGCGCGGGTGCGCTGAAAAGACAGGCAGGCCACCGCGATCAGGATGGCGGTTTCAACCAGATAGGTCTGCGGCTGCAACAGGGTTTCGTTGAACAAGGCGAAATGCACGAAACGTACCGCCAGTCCCAGCGGAATCATTGCGACCGCCGCGACCCAGATGCTTCGCCAGGTGAGCGCGATGGCTCGGCCTGCGAGCAACGCGCAGCCCGCGCCAAGCACCAGGGTGACGAACAGCACCTGGAAGATGGATTCGTTGGAGTAGAGCGACATCAGTGACGCCCTCCCTCGAGATACGCTGCGCGGATTTCGGGCCGCGCCAGCAGTTCCGGGCCGGTGCCGCTGAGCGTGATTTTGCCGTTGACCATAACGTAGCCGCGATGGGCGAGTTTCAAGGCGTGATTGGCGTTCTGTTCGACGATCAGCACGGTGAGGCCGTCCTGCCGGTTCAACGTGCGGACGGCGTCGAAAATCTGCCGCGCGATCAGCGGCGCAAGGCCGAGCGACGGCTCGTCCAGCATCAGCAGACGCGGACGGCTCATCAGCGCGCGGCCGATGGCCAGCATCTGCTGCTCGCCGCCGGAGAGCGTTCCGCCGCGCTGGGCGATGCGTTCCTTCAGGCGCGGGAACAGTGCGAAGACGCGCTCCAAGCTGGTGTTGCGCTCGGCCTCGGTGCTTTCGACGGCGGCATCTGCGCCCATGCGCAGGTTCTCGGCCACCGTCATGCGCGGGAAAATGCGCCGCCCTTCGGGAGACTGCGCGATGCGCAGCCGGGCGACGTGATGGGTCGGCTCAAACGTAATGTCGCGGCCATCGAATTCGATGGTGCCTGCGCGGGCGCGCGGGCGGCCGAACACCGACATCATCAGCGTGGACTTGCCCGCGCCATTGGCACCGATCAAGGCGACGATCTCGCCAGCCTTGATGTCGAGATCGACACCTTTCAGAGCCTCGATATTTCCGTAAGCCGCGACAAGGCCGCGAATAGCGAGCAGGGGCGCGCTCATGTGCCGCCCTCCATCACTTCGATGGCGGTTTGCTCGTCGGCGCCGAGGTAGGCGGCGATGACTTTAGGGTCGTCGCGGATTTGCCGCGGCGTTCCGGCGGCGATCTTGACGCCGTGGTCGAGCACAAAGATGCAGTCGGAGATTTCCATCACCACCGACATGTCATGCTCGATCAAAAGCACGGACGTGCCGTGGTCCTTGCGGATCGCCAGCAGCAACTGGCTCAGTTCGTCGCTTTCGCGGGCGTTCAGGCCGGCGGCGGGTTCGTCGAGGCACAGCAAGGCGGGCTCGGAACACATCGCGCGCGCGATCTCCAGCCGACGCTGGTCGCCGTAGGGCAAATTTCCTGCTGCATCGTCGGCGCGCGAGGTCAGGCCGATGCGGTCGAGCCAGTAACGCGCGAGCTCGATGGCGCTGTGCTCGGCGCGGCGGAAGCCGGGCGCGCCGATCAGGCCGAGAAATGTGTAGCCCGACGCGCGCATCAGCGAATTATGCTGGGCCACCATCAGGTTTTCCAGCGCCGTCATGCCGGCGAACAGCCGGATGTTCTGAAATGTGCGCGCAACCTTCGCGACTTTCGAAATGCGGTAGTCGAACAGACGCTCCAGCAGGAATTCACGGCGGTCCTCGTGGATCAGTCGCATCATGCCGGTGGTCGGTTTGTAAAAGCCGGTGATGCAGTTGAACACGGTGGTCTTGCCGGCACCGTTGGGGCCGATCAGCGCGGTGATGTCGCCGCGCTTCGCGGTGAACGACAGATCGTTCACCGCGACGATGCCGCCGAAGCGCATCGACAGATGATCGACGTCGAGAATGTCGTCGCTTGTGCCGGTCATCCGTGGCCTTCCTTGACCATCGCGGATGAAATTTCGGTGGGCTTTTCGAGAAACACCGACGGCGCACGATGACCGATCAGGCCACGCGGCCGCCAGATCATCAGAAGCACCATCGCGCCGCCGAACACCAGCATACGGAATTGCTCGAGGCCGCGGAACAGCTCGAACCCGCCGATCATGGCGAGCGCGGCTAGCGCAACGCCGAGCTGGGAACCCATGCCGCCTAGCACCACAATGGCCAGCACCAGGGCAGATTCCTGAAACGTGAACGACTCCGGGCTGATGAAGCCCTGACGGGTGGCGAAGAACGCGCCGGCAAAACCGCCGAACATCGCGCCGGTGGCGAACGCGGTCAGCTTCGTCGTGGTGGTGTTGATGCCGAGCGAGCGGCAGGCGACCTCATCTTCGCGCAAGGCTTCCCACGCGCGGCCAATCGGCAGCCGGCGCAGACGGATGGTGACCCAGTTGGTCAGCAGCGCGAGCGCGAAGATCAGGTAGAACAGGAACACCACGCGATGCGTCGCGGAGAACTCGATGCCGAGCATCGCAGCGAGGCCGTCGTCGGTATTGGTCAGCGGAATGCCGAAGAATGTCGGGCGCGGAATGCCGGTGATGCCGTTCGGTCCGCCGGTGACATGCTGCCAGTTGAGCAGGATCAAGCGGATGATCTCACCAAAGGCCAGGGTCACGATGGCCAGATAGTCGCCGCGCAGCCGCAGCACCGGGAAGCCGAGCAGCACGCCCCAGAACGCGGCGAGGATTCCGGCCAGCGGCAGGCAGACCCAGAATGATAGTCCAAAGGTCGTTGCCAGCAGCGCATAGGAATACGCGCCGACCGCGTAGAATGCGACGTAGCCGAGATCGAGCAGACCGGCGAGGCCGACCACGACATTCAATCCCCATCCCAGCATCACGTAGGTGAGAACGAGAATGCCGAGATCGAGAATGTAGCGCTGGTCGTAGAAGATCACCGGCACCAGCAGCGTGAAAACGAGAAGCGCCGGCGCAAGAAAGCGGCGCATCGTCGCGAGCGTGCTATTGGCGGATTCAGGAAGAAGGGAGATGGTCTTCGAGGGACCGATCCATTGCCGCAGCAACTCGACGATGATGCTGCCAAAAAACACTGCAGCCACCAGCACGGCGAGATCGCCGAATCGCGTCCAGTAGATCAACTGGCCTTCCGGACCGGCTTCGGTGCGGACGCCGATCATCAGCGAAAACAAAACCAGCGCCACGAGGGCGCTGATGAGGGATTTCTTCAGGATGAAGGCGATGCCGTGCGGATTTGCGGCAGCTTTGGACGCGTGAGCGGAATGGACAGGGCGCGCCACGCTGCCTCTCAGACTTTTTCGACTTCCGGACGGCCGAGCAGGCCGGTCGGAAGAAAGATCAGGACGACGATCAGGATGGAAAACGCTGCGACGTCCTTGTACTCGGAGGTGAAGTAGGCAGACCAGAAGGTTTCGATCAGGCCGATCAGCAATCCGCCGAGCATCGCGCCGGGCAGCGAGCCGATGCCGCCGAGCACCGCGGCGGTGAACGCCTTGATGCCGGCGATGAAGCCCATGAAGAAATCGACCACGCCGTAATAGAGCAGGTACATCATGCCCGCGACGGCGGCGAGCGCCGCGCCGATCACGAAGGTCATGGAGATGGTGCGGTCGACATCGACGCCGAGTAGGGCGGCCATGGTCTGGTCCTGTTCGCAGGCGCGCATGTCGCGGCCGAGGCGCGTGCGCGCCACCAGCCAGGAAAAGATCGCGAGCAGGATCACGGTGGTGACGACGACGATAATCTGGATGTTCGACAGCCTCACCACAAAGCCGTCGTTCTCGAACAGCGTATAGCCGCCAGTAATGACGGGGGGCACCGGCTTGACGCGCGCGCCCTGCGCCACCTGCGCATAGTTCGTCAGCACGAACGACATGCCGATGGCGGAAAGCATCGGCGCCAGACGGAACGACTGCCGCAGCGGCCGATAGGCGATGCGCTCCACGGTCCAGCCGTAAAGCGCCGTAACTGCCATGGCGACGAGCAGCACCAGAAGCAGGATGACAGGTACGACCGTCAAACCGATCGACACGAGAATGAGAAAAGTGATGAGGGCGATAAAGCCGCCGATCATGAAGATGTCGCCGTGGGCGAAGTTGATCATGCCGACGATGCCGTAGACCATCGTATAGCCGATCGCGATCAACCCGTAGATCGAACCGAGCACCAATCCGTTGATGAGTTGCTGGGCGAAGTAATCCATGGGCTGCCGTGTTCGAGGAACAGATCGACACGTCGAAGGCCCCGGCAGCCGGATCGTCGCGTCGTCCCATTTTCTAACAGTGGGAACAGGGTGCGGCAACTGGCAGGGGTGCGGCGTGGGGTCGTCGTCCACGCGAAGTTTGCGGTGCGATGAAAAGTTCATGGAGGAACACGGTGTTCCATTGCAACCAATGACAACGGCGGCTGTTGGTTCTTCGTTCAACAAAGGAGATGCCATCATGGGCAACCAGAACAATCCGAACCAGAACCCCGGCCAACAGAGCCAGAATCCAAGTCAGAAGCCGGGTCAGCAGCAGGGCGGTGGTCAAAAACCCGGTCAGCAGCAGCAGGATCCGAGCCACAAGCCGGGCCAGCAGGGTCAGCAGAGCCAAAAGGGCGGCCACTGACATCGCCGGCATGATCAGGTCAGAAAACCGTTTCCGCTTTTCTGATCATGTCCTGATCGCGTTCGGAGTGGTTGAGTTGAGAAAATCCCGCCGAAAGGCGGGATTTTTTTGCGCGGATGCGTCCGGCTTTCGGTTGTCCACAGGCCGGCCGCCGTATTAAGGTTAAGAAAGGGTTTAAATTGCCGCTCCCAGTTGAGGGGAGTTAGCTCCGGCTTCACGTTGGAGCAGGCGGCAGATGTACAACGACTGGCGGATCAGCACGTATAATGGCGTGCTTCTGGCGTGTTATTTCATCCCGTCTTGGGTTCTGTCGGCGATGAAGATATGGGTTTCGCCGATCCGCGGCTTCTACGATCGCACCAATATCGCCGCGGCGATGTATGCCAGCGACTTTCTCTCTCTTTCCTCGATCGATACCATCCGCCTCGCGTGGCTGCTGGCGCTGGGGAAAGTCATCGTCGCCGCCTTCTTCCTTGTGTTCCTCTTGCTGGTCATCCGTGCGGCGATCCGGAATAAGGGCGGCGCCGATGAGGCGCTCGCTTTCGCGCTGGGGCTTGCTGCATTCATCAGCATGGCCAGCCTGATTGCCGCATCGAAAGTCGGGGAACTGGCGGCGCTGCGGCTTCATGCCAGCGAGTCGCTGTTGCTGATTGGGGGCGCGATCATCTTGATCGTCGATACCGATCCGCAGGTCATGGCATCCCGTAAAAAACAGACCTCGCCAGAACCGCATCACGGCTATTTGTCGAGCAGCCCCAACTCCTGAATCACGCCAGCCGCTTCCTTGAAGGCATGGTTGGCGGCGGGGACGCCGCAATAAATTGCCTGCTGAAGCAGGATTTCCTTGATGTCGTCCGGCGTGAAGCCGCCTTCGGTGAGCGCCGCCCGGACGTGCAGGCGGAATTCATCCCACTGTCCGAGCGACATCATGGTGCCGATCACCAGCACGCGGCGGGTGCGTTCGTCGAAATGCGGCCGCGTCCAGATCTCGCCCCAGGCATAACGGCTGATGAGATCGAGGAAATCCGCATTGAACGTGGACTTTCCCGCAACGGATTTATCGACCCAGGCATCGCCAAGCACCTTGCGCCGCTGCGCCGTGCCGTCATTGCGGCGTTGGTTGTCATCCATTGATCGGTCTCAGCGCTGGGTCAGGAATCCGACCACGGCCTCGGTGAAGTTATGCGGCTGTTCGATGTTCGAAATGTGAGCTGCGTCGAGCAGGGTCATGCTCGCATTTGGAATCTGGCTGCGGATGAACACGCTGGCTTCGACCGGCGTGGATGTATCGTGACGGCCGGCGATCACCAGCGTGGGCGCCTTGATGCGCGGCAACAGGTCGCGCTGGTCGAGTCGGCTCAGTGCTTCGCAGCACGCGATGTAACCCTGCTGTGGCGTGGCGATCAGCATGGCCTTCAGCTTTGCCGCGATCTGCGGCTCGCGTTCGCGGAAATCCGACGTCAGCCACGCGGCGATCACGGTATCGGCGATCGATGCGAGGCCGTTTTCGCTCACCGCCTTGATGCGATTGTGCCAGTTGGTCGGGTCCGGATAGTAGCAGGAGGTATTGGCGAGGATCAGTTTGCCGATTCGCTCCGGCGCATTTGCTCCCAGCCACTGGCCAACCATGCCGCCCATCGACAATCCGCACCAGTGCACCTTCTCGATATTGAGGTCGTCGAGGATCGCCAGCACATCCTTGCCGAAACGCTCCATCGAATACGGTCCGGGCGGGACGCCGGACTTGCCATGGCCGCGCCGGTCGTAGCGCACGACACGATACAGCTTGGTCAACGCCGACATCTGCGGCTCCCACATCTGCATGGTTGCGCCGAGCGAATTCGACAGCATGACGGTCGGTCCGCCGTCGCGGCCTTCGACCGAGACATTGAGCAGGCAACCGTCGGCATCGATCATGGGCATTAAGCATCTCTCCGCATTTTGATCGTCATGCGCGGGCTTGACCCGCGCATCCATCCTGAAATGAATCTTTCAAGATGATGGACTGCCGGGTCAAGCCCGGCAATGAAGCTTCTGTTCCTTGTGGCGCGCACGATTCTATTCGTCATCAAGCGACGCAAGCAGCCGGTCGATCAGCGACTGCGAGACACCCTGATAGGACATCGGCTCGAACAGGCTCTTGAGTTTATCGGCGCTGAGATGCGCTGTCACGCGCGGGTCTTTACCGAGAATATCGCGAAGGTGCTGTTTGCACTCGATCGCCTTGCGGCTTGCGGCTTCGACAATGCTATGGGCTTCGCTCTTGCCGGTCTTTTCCGCCAGCGCCATCGAGACGGCTTCAGCCATGACAAGACCTTGCGTGGAGTCGAGATTGGCGCGCATCCGTACGGCATCGACCTCCAATCCTTCGGCCAACTCAACGATGGAGCCGAGTGCGCCGGACGTGACCAGCATCAGCATCGGCAGGGTGGGCCATTCGGCGTGCCACGGGCCCGCACTGCGCTCGTGGTCCTGTACCTGCGCCGAAAGAATCGTTGCCGCGAGATTTGGCGCCATTGTTGCTGCGGCAAGCGCGGTTGCTGCCGCGACCGGATTGCGCTTGTGCGGCATGGTCGAGGAGCCGCCGCGGCCTTCGCCTGCAGGCTCGAAGGCTTCCGCGACATCGGTTTGCATCAGTAGCGAAACGTCGCGCGCGATCTTGCCGCAACTGCCTGCGAGGATCGCGAAGGTCGAGGCGACCTCGGCAATGCGGTCGCGATGCGTATGCCATGGAGCATCCGGCAGCCGCAGCGAAAGCTCCTTGGCAAGCTGTTCCGCGACGATCATTCCTTTATCGCCAAGGGCAGCCAGCGTTCCTGCTGCGCCACCGAATTGCAAGACCAATGCCTCGGCGTGCGACCGGGTCAGGCGCACGCGCGAGCGATGCAGCGCCGCAGCATACTCCGCGAGTTTCAGGCCGAACGGCATCGGCAGCGCATGTTGCAGCCAGGTGCGTGCGACGGCGGCGGTCTGGCGATGCTGCTGCGCCTGCTTGGCGAAGCCCGCGACGGCGCGGTCAAGATCTCTCAGCAGCGCATCGATGCCGGCGCGCAACTGCAACACGGTGGCAGTATCGATCACGTCTTGACTGGTCGCACCCCAGTGAACATATCGGGCCGCTTCGGCATCGGTCTTCGCGACAGCGGCGGTCAGCGCCCTGACCAGTGGAATAGCGAGATTGCCGGCTTTCGTCGCTGCGTCCGCGAGGGTTGCTATGTCGAATTGCCCGGCCTGACAGGCTTTTGAAATCGCGTCTGCCGCGCTGGCGGGGATGACGCCGGTGGCAGCTTCCGCGCGCGCAAGCGCACCTTCGAAATCCAGCATATGCTGCAGGAAGGCGGCATCATCGCAGACGGCGCGCATCGTGGCGCTCGACAGCATGGGCGCCAGCAGGGGCGAAAGGGACGTGCTCATGATGCGCGGACCCTAACGAACGGCCGATGGCATGCCAATAGATTCGCTCGGCCGGCGAGGATTTTGCAATGCAACTGCCCGAACGGTCCTCTTTCAATTCTGCTGTCGGTGGCTTACTTGAACTGACATAAGGCCGCGGTATGCGGCCATTGAACTGGGAGGCTTGCTCATGGCGATGACAATGACCGGCGAGGTTCAGCTTCCGGCTTCCCGCGAAGTGGTCTGGGCGAAGCTCAACGACCCGGCTGTCTTGAAGGCCTGCATTCCGGGCTGCGAGGAGTTAAATGTGGCCGGGGAGAACCAGTTCGAAGCGGTCGCCAAGATGAAGGTCGGCCCAGTGTCTGCGCGGTTCAAGGGCAAGGTCACCTTGAGCGATTTCGACCCGCCGAACAGCTACAAGATTTCCGGCGAGGGCGAGGGCGGTGTTGCCGGATTCGCCAAGGGCGGCGCAACCGTGGCGCTGGCTGACAAGGACGGCGGCACGCTGCTGAGTTATAATGTCGACGCCCAGATCGGCGGCAAGCTCGCGCAACTGGGCCAGCGGCTCATCAATGGATCCGCCAAGAAGCTCGCCGATGAATTTTTTGCAAAATTCGCGGACGCAGTGAAAGCGGGCTGAAGGCCGTTTCGGCATATCAGCCCCTCCTGCAAATCAAGCCTTCTTGTCCGCAGCCGGTCCGCGCATGGTTGCTCATTGCGGGAATGGCCCATATTATCAATCTGGAACTATTTTAAATGCGTTTGCGCCGTGCCTGCGGCGTCGCCAAATTTGAGCGCCAGAACCTGGGCGTTCAGCCGAAAACAAGAGAGTGTTGATGGCCAAGATTTCACTGATCGTGAACGGTAATCCTGTGACGGGGAAGGTCGACTCGCGGACGCTGCTGGTCCAGTTCCTGCGCGAAAACCTCCGGCTCACCGGCACCCATGTCGGTTGCGACACCTCGCAATGCGGCGCATGCGTCGTCCATCTCGACGGCAAGGCGGTGAAGTCCTGCACCACGCTGGCGGTGATGGCGGACGGCCACGAGGTCAAGACGATCGAAGGTCTCGCCGCCGACGGCGCTCCGCTGCATCCGATGCAGGAAGCATTCCGCGAGCACCATGGTTTGCAATGCGGCTTCTGTACGCCGGGTATGATCATGACCGCGGTCGACCTGGTGCATCGCAAGGGGCACGACCTGAGTGACCATGTGATCCGCGAAGAACTTGAAGGCAATCTGTGCCGCTGCACGGGCTATCAGAACATCGTGCTGTCGATTGCGGCCGGCGCCAAGGCGATGGCCAAATCCGATCTCGCGTAACGACGCGCTCCCGAAGGACCTCTTATGTACGATTTCAAATATCATCGTCCCGGGACTGTGCGGCAGGCCGCCAATCTTCTCCTCAAGAACGAGGACGCCAAGCTGATCGCCGGCGGCCATACGCTGGTGCCGGTTATGAAGCAGCGGCTCGCTGCACCGCCGCATCTGGTCGATCTCAGCCACATCGAAGGCCTCAATGGCATCGAGATGAAGGGTCGCAATCTGGTGATCGGTGCGACGGCAACCCACGCCGAAGTCGCGAACTCCGCCATCGTCGGGGAAGCCATTCCTGCGCTTGCCGAACTCGCCGGCCTGATCGGCGATCCGGCGGTTCGTCACAAGGGTACCATCGGCGGTTCGCTCGCCAACAACGATCCGACGGCCGACTATCCCGCAGCGGTGCTGGCGCTGGGTGCGACCATCGTTACCAACAAGCGCCGGCTCAAGCCGGAAGAATACTTTCAGGGCCTGTTCACCACGGCGCTTGAGCCCGACGAGATCATTACGCGCGTGATGTTTCCGCTGCCGAAGAAAGCCGCATATCAGAAATTCCGCAATCAGGCGTCGCGTTACGCGCTGGTCGGCGTGTTCGTCGCGCGCCGTCCGTCGGATGTCCGCGTCGCGGTCACCGGCGCGGGTGGTGACGGCGTGTTCCGTGTCACCGAGTTCGAGGAAGCGCTGAAGAAACGGTTTTCGCCGAAGTCGCTCGACGGACTGACGGTGCCGGCCGACGGCCTCAACAGCGACATCCACGGCAGCGCCGAATATCGCGCACATCTGATCGGCGTGCTCGCGCGCCGTGCCGTCGAGGCTGCGACTGCAAAGAGCTGAAATTGGAGTTGGTGTGCGCATGAGCAAGATTCCCGCATCGGTCGATGCAACGCTCGATTTGCTCACCAGCCGTGGCTATCTCGCTGAGCGGTCGCTTGCGACGGTGGTCTATCTCTCGCTCAAGATGGGCCGTCCGCTGTTTCTCGAAGGCGAGGCAGGGGTGGGGAAGACCGAGATCGCAAAGGTTCTTGCCGCAGCCCTCGGACGTAAACTGATCCGCCTGCAATGCTATGAAGGTCTCGACGTCGCCTCCGCTGTTTATGAGTGGAACAGCGCGGCACAGATGATCGCCATTCGTCTGGCGGAGGCCAGCGGCGAAACCGACCGCGAGCAGCTTTCGGCAGACATTTTTGCAGAAAAGTATCTGATCAAGCGCCCGTTGTTGCAGGCACTGGAGCCGGACGTCGTCGGGCCGCCTGTGCTGCTGATCGATGAGCTCGACCGCGCCGACGAAGCGTTCGAGGCCTATCTGCTGGAGATCCTCAGCGACTTCCAAGTGACGATTCCGGAATTCGGCACGGTGAAGGCGCCGCAGCCGCCGATCGTCATCGTCACGTCGAACCGCACTCGCGAAATTCACGATGCGCTGAAGCGCCGCTGTCTCTATCACTGGGTGGATTATCCGTCTGCCGAGCGTGAACTGGCCATCGTCAAGTCGCGGGTGCCGAACATCAGCGCGAAGCTGTCGCAACAGGTGGTTGGATTCGTGCAGGCGCTGCGCGAGCAGGATCTGTTCAAGGTGCCGGGCGTCGCCGAGACCATCGACTGGGCTACGGCCTTGACCGAACTCGACGCGCGTTCGCTGACGCCGCAGGTGGTGGGCGATACGCTCGGCGCGCTGTTGAAGTATCAGGACGACATCGGGCGCATGCAGGGACCGGCACTCGACAAGGTCATCAAGGAAGCCGTCAGCGATCCTGCGGTCTGAATGCAATCCGGGACACGTCATGGCAAGTGACAGGATGGCGAACGACATCGGGGCCCCAACGACCGGATTGATCGCCGATAATGTCATCGGTTTTGCACGCGCTCTGCGTGTGGCCGGACTGCCGATCGGGCCGGGCGCGGTGATCGATGCGCTGAAGGCGATGCGGCTGATCGATATCGGCAACCGCGCCGATCTGTTCACCACGCTGGAATCGATTTTCGTCAAGCGCCGCGAACATGCGCTGGTGTTCGCGCAGGCCTTCGATCTGTTCTTCCGCCGCGCCGAGGGCACGGACCATATGCTGGATTCGGTGCCGCTGCCGCCCGAGGCGCAGAAGCCTCCGCCGCCGGCATCGCGTCGCGTGCAGGAAGCCTTCGCTCAGAGCCGCAATATCGATGCGCCGGAGATCGAGGAAAAGAACGTGCAGCTCTCGGTCTCCGATCGCGAGGTTCTTCAGCGCAAGGACTTTGCGCAGATGAGCGCTGCAGAGATTGCCGAAGTGACGCGCGCCATTGCGCAGATGAAGCTGCCGCAGGCCGAATTGCGCACGCGGCGTTTTGCGCCCGATGCGCGGGGCACCCGGCTCGACCTGCGTCGGACATTGCGCGGCAGCCTCCGCACCGGTGGGGAGATTGTGAAATTCCATCGGCTCGGCCGTATCGACAAGCCGGCCCCGATCGTGGCGCTGCTCGATATTTCCGGCTCCATGGCTGACTACACAAGGCTGTTCCTGCAATTCCTCCACGCCATCACTGATGCCCGCAAGCGCGTCTCGGTGTTCCTGTTCGGCACGCGGCTTACGAACGTGACGCGGGCGCTGCGCGCGCGCGATCCCGACGAGGCGCTGGCAGCATGCTCAAGCAGCGTCGAGGACTGGGCGGGCGGCACGCGGATCGCGACCTCGCTGCATAACTTCAACAACCAGTGGGGCCGGCGCGTGCTCGGGCAGGGTGCCATCGTTCTGTTAATTTCCGACGGGTTGGAGCGCGAGGCCGATTCCCGGCTGGAATTCGAAATGGACCGGCTGCATCGCTCCTGCCGCCGCCTGATCTGGCTCAATCCGTTGCTGCGGTTTGAGGGCTTCGAGGCCAAGGCGCAGGGCATCAAAATGATGTTGCCCCATGTTGATGAATTCCGTCCGGTACATAACTTGAAGTCGATGGAAGGGCTGATCGCCGCGCTGTCATCCGACCCGCGGCCCCGCCGTATCGACGCCCGCTCCGCAGCCTGAGGTAAAAGCCATGCTCAACCGCGACGAAGATATTTTGAAAGCCGCCGAAAACTGGATGAAGTCCGGTCACGGCGTGGCGTTGGCGACGGTGGTCGAGACTTGGGGGTCGGCGCCGCGCCCGGCAGGTTCGAGCCTCGTCATCAACGACGATGGCACGTTTCTGGGGTCTGTCTCCGGCGGCTGCGTCGAAGGCGCTGTGGTCACCGAGGCGCTCGATGTGATCGCCAGCGGCACCCCGAAGATGCTGGAATTCGGCGTTGCGGATGAGACCGCATGGAACGTCGGGCTGTCATGCGGCGGCACCATCCGCGTTTTCGTGGAGAAGGTGGGCAACTCTTGAAACACAACACGCTGACCGAACTGAACGCCGAGCGCGCCGCGCGCCGCGCTGTGATCGTCGTCACCGATGTCGTGAGCGGCGACCAGCGCCTGATCAAGGCTGCCGACATCGCCAGTGATCCTCTGCATGCCGAACTCGACAAGCACCTGCGCATGGGCAAAAGCGGGATGATCGAAGCGGACGGCAAGAAGCTGTTCCTGAATGTCTATGCCCCGACCGCGCGCCTCGTCATCATCGGCGCGGTCCATATCAGCCAGGCGCTGGCGCCGCTGGCGCAGTCGCTGGACTATGACGTGTTCGTGGTCGATCCGCGCACGGCCTTTGCCTCGCCTGAGCGATTTCCCGACGTGCCGCTGTTCGCGGACTGGCCGGACGTGGCGCTGCCGCCGCTTCATGTCGATCGCTATACGGCGTTCGTCGCGTTGACCCACGATCCCAAGATCGACGATCCGGCGCTGCTGCACGCGTTGTCGCGCGATTGCTTCTATATCGGCGCGCTCGGTTCGCGGAAGACCCATGCCAAGCGGCTGGACCGGCTCAAGGCCCAAGGCGCGAGCGAGGCGGCACTGGCCCGCATCCATGCTCCCATCGGTCTGAATATCGGTGCGGTCTCGCCATCGGAGATCGCGGTTGCTATCATGGCTGAGATTACGGCAAGGCTTCGGCTGCCCGCCGATGCCCCGCTCAAGACAAAGTCAGCCGCATGAAATTCGGTCCCGTCACACCTGACGATGCTCTCGGCGGCGTGACCGTGCACGCCATCCGGCAGGGTTTGCTTGTGCTCAAGAAGGGTACCGTCGTGGGGTTTGCCGAGGTGGCGGCGCTGAAGCAGGCGGGCGTCAAGGAAATAGTGGTCGCCCGCCTCGACAAGGACGACGTTTCCGAGGACGAAGCGGCGGCCAGCATCGCCGCGGCGGTGGCAGGCGATGGCGTCCATGTGGAGCGTGCGTTTACCGGGCGCGCCAATCTGTTCGCATCGGAAGCCGGCGTGTTGATGGTGGACCGCGATTCCGTCGATCGGATCAATCGTATCGATGAAGCCGTGACCTTTGCAACCCTGCCGGCCTTCAAGGCGGTGGTTGCGGGCGAGATGGTTGCGACGGTGAAGATCATTCCGTTCGGCGTCGAAGCGAAGCTGCGCGATGCGGCAGTGGCCGCCGTCGGAGCGGCACGAATGCGGGTGGCGCCGTTCAAGATCAAGCGGGTCGGCGTTGTTTCCACGCTGCTGCCCGGTCTTGCACCGAAAGTGATCGAAAAGACCTTGCGTGTGACGGACGAGCGTCTCGCGCCGACCGGCGCGCGGATCATCGCCGAACGGCGTGTGCCCCACGATGAGGCCGCACTTGCGCCAGCGATCGATGAATTGATCGCGCTGGGCGCGGAACTGGTGCTGGTGTTCGGTGCGTCCGCCATCGCCGACCGGCGCGATGTGATCCCGGCCGCCATCGAGCAGATCGGCGGCGCGGTCGAGCATTTCGGTATGCCGGTCGATCCGGGCAATCTCATGCTGATCGGCAAGGTGAATGGCCGGCCTGTGCTGGGCGCACCGGGCTGTGCGCGCTCACCGAAGGAAAACGGCTTCGACTGGATCCTGATGCGCTTGCTCGCAGGCCTCCCGGTAACGCGTGCGGATGTCACAGGCATGGGTGTCGGCGGCCTGCTGATGGAAATCGTGACGCGACCGCAACCGCGTGTGCCCGTCGGCACGGACGGAAACAAGAACGTCGCGGCGGTTATTCTTGCCGCGGGCCGCTCGACGCGAATGGGCGGGCCAAACAAGTTGCTCGCCGAACTCAACGGCAAGAAGCTGGTGCGGATCGTCGCCGAGCAGGTGCTGGCCTCAAAGGCGTCGCCGGTGATCGTCGTGACGGGCCATCAGGCGGGCGAGATTGAAACTGCACTGAAGGGACTCAATGTCGAGTTCGCGCGCAACCCGGATTTTGCTCAGGGGCTCGCGACATCGGTAAAGGCGGGTATCGCAACCGTTCCGGAGAATGCAGATGGCGCGGTGGTCTGCCTTGGCGACATGCCACTGATCGATGCCAAGCTGATCGACCGTCTGGTCGAGGCGTTTGCCCCGGATCGAGGATCGCTGATCGTAGTGCCCGTTGCGGAAGGCCGACGCGGTAATCCGGTATTGTGGTCGCGCCGCTTCTTCCCGGAGCTAATGGTGCTCGATGGCGACGTCGGTGCGCGGCATCTGATCGCGCGGCACATGGAGGCGGTGACGGAAGTGGAAGTCGAAGGCAAAAGCGCCTTTCTCGACATCGACACGCCGGAAATGCTGACCGATGCGCGCAGGGACGGTTTGCGGATCGGCGCCAGCGGCTCCTGACGCCGCCGGTCTGTTCGTGCTGTCTACCTGTTCACCAAGTTGAAACGCCCTGCTGTTTAGGATCATCGCCGGTTAGCCTCTGGGGAGGGGATTTTGCTCGACAGTGCCGTCGTGCGCGTTCGCACGCTTTTGGTCTTTGCTTTCATTTCATCTTTTCCCGTTCATCTTGTCGCCACGCCGGCCATCGCGGCCGGTGCGCTTGCGATCGGCAAATGCGGCGCATACGGACAGGCTTTTGATTATCCCGCCGAGCAGGGCGCGCGCAGCGCCGCCCTCAAGCAGTGCAAGGGGGATTGCAGCGCGGTCACCATGAAGCGCGCCTGTGTGGCGCTCTCGCTCGACATGACCAAGCCGTGTGGCGCGCACGGCTACGCGGTTGCGCCCCGCATTTCCAGCGCGCTGAACGAGGCGATGAAGAAGTGCTACGCGTTCGGTGGCAAGGAATGCGTCATCCGCGCCTGGGCCTGCGACGCAAGGGGCTGAGGCTGGCGCCGACCCTCCTTCGGTTAGGCTACCAGAGATATTCTTCATATAAATCAGTAAGTTTGGTCGATTTTACGCGCTTTGATGTATGTCATTGAAAATGACTGACTGGTCAGTCATAAAGTATCATGCGGAAAATATCGCTGGTCGATAATCGCCCTTCAAACGAGAAGTCCGACCGCGCTTCCAAAGCGCGGGCGCGCACCGGGCGTGGCGCGACCCGGCGTCCATCCAAACGTCTCGCCGGTGCAACCGAGCGGCGCGCCGCGATTATCGCGGCCGGTCTCGATGAATTCACGGCCAAGGGTTTCGCGGCGACGCGTCTCGAAGATGTGGCGAAGCGGGCAGGTGTCGCCAAGGGCACGATCTATCTGCACTTCAAGGACAAGGAAGCGCTGTTTCAGGATCTGGTGCGCACCGCCTTGGGTCCACTCGCAGCGCTGATCGCGAATCCGCCGATCGGGCCGGAAATGGGATCGGCCCGATCGGCGATGGAAGCGCTGATAGCGACGTTCGCGCGGGAGGTCGTCGGAACGAAGCGCGGCGATATTCTGCGTTTGATCATTTCCGAAGGCACGCGTTTTCCATCGCTGGCGGAGTTCTACTATCGCGAGGTGGTGGCGCAAGGCATCGCTGGAATGCGGAAGCTGATCGAATACGGCATCGCGCGCGGCGAAATCCGCAATCCGGGTTTGGCGGAATTTCCACAGTTGCTGTTCTCGCCGCTCGTTGTGGCGGTGATCTGGCATGGCCTGTTCGGCAAGCACGCGCCGCTCGATGCCGCCGCAATGCTGCGTGTTCATCTCGGTCTGGTTTTTGATGAAGGGAAGGCGGCATGATTGCGTCGCGAAACGTGATGCGGGTACTCGCTCTGGCTGCGGTGCTTGCCGCACTTGCCGGATGCGGAAACTCGAAAAATCCCGGTTATCAGGGGTGGATCGAGGCCGATCTGATCTTCGTCAGTCCCGACGAGCAGGGACGCGTCGTCAAGCTCAACGTCCGCGAGGGCGATCATGTCGAGGTGGGCGCGCCGCTTTACGCTGTGGATGACGATCTGCAACAGGCCGATCTGAACCAGAGCAATGCGACGCTGGCGAACGCGCAGCAAGCTTATGATCGCGCCGCATCGCTGAGCAAGACCGGCTCCGGGACGCAGGCCAATTTTGATTCCGCGCTGGCCAATCTCCGGGTCGCCGAAGCGCGGGTGCACACCTCACAGACGAAGCTGGCGCGCCGCCGCATGAACGCGCCCATCGCCGGGACGATCCAGCAGATCTATTTTCGTGAAGGCGAAACCGTTCCCGCACAGCGGCCCGTCATCTCCATTCTGCCGCCCGGAAACATGAAAGTGCGTTTCTTCGTGGCGGAGCCGGAATTGCCGAAGCTCAAGGTGGGCGAGGACGTGCGCGTCACCTGCGACGGCTGCACCAGTGATCTCACGGCAAAAATCTACTTCATAGCCACTATGGCCGAATATACGCCGCCGGTGATTTACAGCCTCGATGAACGATCGAAGCTGGTCTATCTGATCCAGGCGCGGCCGAACAAGCCCAACAGCCTGCGTGTCGGGCAGCCCGTCAGTATCTATACAGGCGGTACGGCACCGTGAGCAGCGCCACCGCCCCATCCGACATCGCCATCGAAGTCCGCGGCCTGTCGAAATCGTTCAACGGCCGGGAAGTGGTGCATGACCTGTCGATGCAGGTGAAGCGCGGCACGATCTACGGCTTTCTCGGACCCAACGGGTCCGGCAAGACCACGACAATCCGCATGTTGTGCGGCCTGTTGACGCCCGACAGCGGCGAGGGCCGGTGCCTCGGCTACGACATCCGGCGCGATGCCGACAAGATCAAGCGTCTGGTCGGCTATATGACCCAGCGCTTCAGTCTCTATCAGGATCTGTCGGTGCGTGAGAATCTGGAATTCGTGGCGCGGCTTTACGGCGTGCGCGATCCGCGTGGCGCTGCGCGCGAGATGATCAAGCGTATCGGTCTTTCCGGACGCGAGGAGCAACTCGCTGGCGAACTGTCCGGCGGCTGGAAGCAGCGCCTTGCGCTGGGCGCCTGCACGCTGCCGAGTCCGCAACTGCTGCTGCTCGACGAGCCGACCGCCGGCGTCGATCCCAAGGCGCGGCGCGAATTCTGGAACGAGATCCATGCGCTCGCTGCCGACGGGCTGACCGTGCTGGTCTCGACGCATTACATGGACGAGGCGGAACGCTGCCACGAGATCGCCTATATCGCTTACGGCAACTTGCTGGCGCACGGCACCGTCGAAGACGTCATCGCCAAATCCGCGCTGACGACCTACACGGTGACCGGCGGGGACCTCAACAAGCTGACAACGGAGCTGACCGACAAGCCCGGCATCGACATGGTCGCGCCGTTCGGCAACAGCCTGCATGTTTCCGGGCGGGACGAAGCCGCGCTCGAAGCAGCAATTGCCCCGTACAGGTCTGCCGACGGTGTGGTCTGGCATAAATCCGAACCGTCGCTCGAAGACGTCTTCATCGAGTTGATGGGCCGCTCAAAGGATAATTTCCAGTGAGCGACGCCACGCCCATAAACGGCGGTTTTTCAGGTTTCTGGCAGCGTACCTATGCGATGCTGGTCAAGGAATTCCTTCAGTTGCGTCGCGATCGGGTATCGTTCGCGATGATCGTGATGCTGCCGATCATGCAGCTTTTGCTGTTCGGCTTTGCCATCAACACCACGCCGCGTCATTTGCCGACGGCCGTGTTGTTGCAGGAGGACAGCGATCTAGGACGCTCGATCCTCAAGGCGCTCCAGAATACGGCATATTTCCGCTTTACCCGCGAAGTTCACACCGTGGCTGAGTTCGACGCCCTGCTGGAGTCGGGCAAGGTTCTGTTCGGTGTCGAAATTCCGCGCGGTTTCGAACGCGGGGTTAGGCGCGGCGAGAAACCCGCGCTGCTGGTAGCGGCGGATGCCACCGATCCGGTCGCCGCGGGGTCGGCCCTGGGCGCGCTTGGTCAGGTGATGCAGACGGCGCTTCAGCATGATTTGTTCGTCGGCGATCCGCCGTCGATGCCGTTCGAGATCCGCGCGCATGCGCGTTACAATCCCGCGGCAGAATCCCGCTTGAATATCGTGCCGGGTCTGGTCGGGACCATTTTGACCATGACGATGCTGATCTTCACCGCGCTGTCGGTCACGCGTGAGATCGAGCGCGGCACGATGGAAAACCTGCTGGCAATGCCGATCACGCCGATCGAAGTCATGCTCGGCAAGATCATCCCTTACATCCTTGTCGGTTTCCTTCAGGCTTCGATCATCATCGGTATCGGGCACTTTCTGTTCAAGGTGCCGATCCTCGGCAATCTTGCGATGCTGGCGCTGCTCTCCACGCTGTTCATCGGGGCCAACCTGTCGATCGGCTATACGTTCTCCACCATCGCGCAGAACCAGCTTCAGGCGATGCAGATGACGATGATGTTTTTTCTGCCGAACATCCTGCTGTCGGGCTTCATGTTTCCCTTCGCCGGGATGCCGGTCTGGGCGCAGTGGATCGGCGAGGCCCTGCCGCTGACCCATTACATCCGCATCGTGCGCGCCATCATGCTGAAAGGAGCCACGCTGCAAAACCTGCAATACGACGCCATCGCGCTCTTCGTGCTGATGCTGGTGGCGATGACGATCGCGATCACGCGATTCCGGCGAACGCTGGATTGAGCACAACGCGCAATCCTGTATCCTGTTCCGCGTGGAATGGCGGATGTTGTGGGGCGGGGCGAGGAATGCGCGGGGCGGAAAGTCAGGTTGAAAAAGAAGATCAGGCATCAGTTTTAGCGGACCTCCGGCGCGCGTTGACGCAGGAGGTGTTGAAGACCGAACTAATTCGCATCAAGGCCTTGATCGTCACCACGTCGATCCTCGCTGTCGTGGTCTGAACGTTTTATATCTTGGCGGCCGAGTAGCCGAACCGGCTGCCGTTCTGCTCGGCAGTGTCGCGATCAGGGGTTACGAACAACCGATGACGGTTTGGCGTCTGGGGTGAGGGTGTTTGCACTATCGGCGGGTGAGGAGGCTGACCCGTCCGTAAATTCCGGAGCGATGGCTGTTGTCCTCAACATAGCCCGCACCCAACGTCCATTCGAAGGCGGCCGTCCGGAATGACGTCAGATGTGCGCCAATCCGATATTGGCGGTAGATCTCGTCGCCTGAGGTTTCGATCTCGGGGCCGGTCCAGAAGCGATCCATGACACGCCATCCGGCGGCGCCGCGCAGGCCGAAAGTCGTGCCGATGGTCGAGCCTGAGATCGACGCTGCCACCATGATTGACGACGTCGGCTCCCACCACAGATCGGCGCCGACCCGCAGACCGGCATGATTGCCGCGCAGGCTGTTGCCGGGATCGTCCGGTGAGGTCCGGTGGTTCTGCAGATCGAGGCCGGCGAATATCTTGGCTTCGAATTTGCCGTGCTTGATCCGCCAGCCCGGCATGATTGAGGCCAGCAGGCCGGTGCCGCGGATGTTGGTCGTGCCCGCAAGGTAGCGATAGGTGCCTTCCGCCAGCAGCAGCTTGAGGGTGAAGCCGTCTTCGTTCAGTCCACGCGGCGCCCATTGCATGCCGCCATAGAATGAGCCGCCGCTACGCCAGAGGTCGAAGCCGCTGAAATAAAGGAATTTTTCTGGAGTGACGCCGCCGCTCAAGCGGCTCTCGGCAGGTGCATCAATAGCAATGCCGCTCACAGCGGGATCGGCAAAAGAGGGGCAGCCGCCGCAAATCACAACAGCGGCGGTAACGCAGAACGCGCGCACCCAACCCACGCAACGCATGGAGCCCCCAAGCCCCAAAGAAATAACTTAAGTAAAATACGCGGGACGATTAGAGCGTCGAGGAGGGAGATCGTCTAGCGAACGGGACGAGAACGTTCGATGACTACGACAAAAGATATTCACTGGCTCCGGCAGGTCAGAACTGCGGAGCGACGAGGTTCTCGATCTTAACTCCTTCGCGATCCTCGATGACCTCAGCGACGAATTTGCGATGACAAGCGTTGTGATCGCGCTCGTAACACAGGATGCAGACCGGCCCGGCTTTCATGACCAATGCGTCCAGTTCGTCCATCTCAGCCTTCGCCTGCGCGGTCTTGAGGTGGGCGTGATAGATTTTCGACAGCGCTTTCATGTCACCGCGGCGCGCGGCCTCGCGGCCGTCCTTCGGCGCGCCGAGCCCGCGAAGATGGACATAACCGATGCCGCGCTCATCCAGACCGGCGGCGAGTTGGGTCTTGGAAAAGCCTGGACGGCGCGATGAAGCGATGGCCCGCACGTCGACCAGGAGCTTCACACCGGCGCGCTGCAATTCGTCGAGTACCGCTTTGGCTGGCGTCTGCTCGTAACCGATGGTGAAAAGCTTCCTGGCTTTGGCCATGCGATCTCCCGGCGTTCGATGGGGCGGGGCGATTATCGCGTCATTTCACCCGTTCGATCAATTCCATCGCGCCTGCTGGCGCGCGGATTTTGCCTTCGTGGATCACATAGGCGAATACGTCGCGCGGCTGTTTCTTTGCAAGCGTCTTGTCGGAGCGGGCGAGGTCGTCCGGCTCGCCGCCCTGCGCCCACAGCATCAGCCGTTTGGCCCATGCATCCAGCTCCTTGGGCGGGTAGGCGGTCTTGACGGTGTCCTTGCCGGTCTGGAGCCGCACATAGACGAAATCGGTGGTGACGTCGGCAATGGCCGGGTACTTCGCGTGGTCGGCATAGACCACGGCCACCTCGAATTTTCGCAGCAGGGCGATAAATGCCGGCGTGCAAAAGCTGTCGTTGCGCACCTCGACCACGTGCCGTAGGGCGAGGCCGTCGAACTTGCGCGGCAGCAGTTCGAGAAAGGCGCCGAAGTCGGCCTCGTCGAATTTCTTGGTTGGTGCGAATTGCCAGAGCACCGGACCCAGCCGGTCGCCCATCTCGGTGACGCCGGAATCATAGAATCGCTGGATGGAATCGCCGGCCTCCGCCAGCACGCGGCGGTTGGTGGCAAAGCGCGGCCCCTTGACCGAGAATACGAAGCCGTCGGGCACTTCGCTGGCCCATTTGCGAAAGCTCTCGGGTTTCTGCGAGCCGTAATAGGTGCCGTTGATCTCGATCGAGGTCAGCTTGGACGCGGCGTAGGACAGTTCCTTCGCCTGCGTCAGCTTCTCGGGGTAGAACACCCCGCGCCACGGCGCGAAGGTCCAGCCGCCGATGCCGATATGGATTTGACCCGATTTCTTCGCCATTTTCGTTTCCCCTAGGGCCCCTTGCGGACCTGTGGTCCCGTACCTATCTAGCTTCTATCGGCGATGTTGCAGCCCCGCTCCGTCGCCGGGACGACCACGAGAAGACACCGTGAGAGGTTATGCGCGCCGGATGTACGCGCTGCCTGATTCTCTCATCGGTTTCCCTCCGTGGTCGTTGGCATTTTGGCCCCCCGAACGTCACCCGGTTTGCCGGCATTATTGTATCGAAATCCCGCTGCGGGAGGGCGTCTTGGCATCCCGCGTTCCCCCGGATATACGCTGGCCCCATGACTGAGGCCATCTCACCCGAGACGGCGCCCGCGCGTCAATTATGCGTAGTGGTGCCGACTTTCAAAGAGCGCGATAACGTCCCCCGGCTTTTTGCGAAGCTGGACGCAGCGCTGTCCGGCATCGCGTGGGAAGTCATCTTTGTCGATGACAATTCTCCGGACGGAACCTGGGAGGTCGCACGGCAACTGGCCCAGAGTGATCCGCGGGTGCGCTGCATTCGCCGCGTCGGACGGCGCGGACTTTCCGGAGCCTGTATCGAGGGGATACTGGCTTCCAGTGCGCCCTACGTCGCGGTGATGGATGCGGACTTGCAGCACGACGAAACGCAACTCCCCAAGATGCTTGCGCTGCTGCAATCCGACCAGGCTGAACTTGTCGTCGGCAGTCGCTACGTCAGCGGTGGCGACACCGGCAGCTTCGGCAGCGCGCGGCTTGGTGGCAGTGTGATTGCCACGAACATCGCAAAGAAGCTGCTGCATATCGAGATCGCCGATCCGATGAGCGGCTTTTTCATGCTTCGCCGCGATCGCTTCGAGCAGCTTGCGCCGTCGCTCTCGGTGCAGGGCTTCAAGATCCTGCTCGACATCGTGGCGACGGCAGGCGGCAAGCTCCGCATCGTCGAGGTGCCGTATTCCTTCGGCGCGCGGCTGCACGGCGAAAGCAAACTGGATTCGCTGGTGGTGCTGGATTTCCTCGGTCTGGTGCTGGCGAAGCTGACCAACGATCTGGTGTCGTTGCGCTTCCTGCTGTTCGCGCTGGTCGGCGGCATTGGCCTCGGCGTGCATCTCGTCACCCTTTATACGGCGCTTGCATTCAAGGTGCCGTTCGCGGAATCGCAAGGTATCGCTGCCTTCGTCGCGATGACCGGAAACTTTCTTCTCAACAACCGTCTGACTTATCGCGACCAGCGCCTGAAGGGCTTTGCGCTCGTGCGCGGCCTCCTGATGTTTTATCTGGTGTGCAGCGTGGGCCTGCTTGCCAATGTTGGCGTTGCGGCGACTGTCTTCGACCAGGAGCCGATTTGGTGGCTGGCCGGTGCGGCTGGCGCGCTGATGGGCGTGGTCTGGAATTACGGCATCTCCAGCCTGTTTGTCTGGCGCGCGAAATGATCTCGGCCGAGGTCAAACTGGCGCGCGGCGCGGCGATCACCGTGGCCGCACTGGTGCTGCTTCGCCTTGTTGCGGCGGCGTTCACGCCGCTGACCTTCGACGAGGCCTATTACTGGACCTGGTCGAAACATCTCACAGGCGGCTACTACGATCATCCGCCGATGGTGGCGGTGGTGATCCGCCTCGGCACCATGATCGCGGGCGACACTGCGTTTGGCGTGCGGCTGGTGTCGATCCTGCTGGCGCTGCCGATGAGCTGGGCGGTCTATCGCGCAGCGCGTATCTTGTTCGACGACACCCGCATCGCGGCAATGTCGGCGATCCTGCTGAACGCGACGCTGATGGCGTCGGTCGGTACAACCATCGTGACACCCGATGCGCCATTGATGGTGGCATCGGCATTTGTTCTCTATTTCCTTGCCAAGGTGATGGAGACGGGTCGGGGCGCATGGTGGCTCGGGGTCGGCGTTGCCGTCGGCTGTGGGTTGCTGTCGAAGTACACCGCGCTGTTTTTCGGCGCTGAGATTCTGCTCTGGCTCCTCCTGGTGAAAGAGCAGCGCCGCTGGCTCGCGTCGCCTTGGCCGTATCTCGGCGGCATCGTTGCGTTCGCGGTGTTCTCGCCGGTGATCCTCTGGAATGCGGATCATCAATGGGTGTCGTTCATCAAGCAACTCGGCCGCGCGCGTGTTGAGGAATTGACGCTGAAGTATCTCGGCGAGATGCTGCCGACGCAGTTCGCCTTCGCCACGCCTTCCGTCTTTATTCTCGGGGTGCTCGGCCTCTACGCGCTGGCGCGGAGGCGGGCCGCGAATGCGACGGCTGCGGCGCTGATCAATATCAGCATCTGGATGCTCTTTCTGTATTTCGTTTGGCATTCGCTGCACAGCCGCGTCGAGGCCAATTGGCTCGGGCCGCTGTATCCTGCCTTCGCTATCGCGGCCGCCTTTGCGGCTTGGGATGCGCACTGGAGCGTTCGCACGCAAAGTCTTGTCACCGCGTCGCGAAACTGGGCCCTGCCAATCAGTGTCCTGCTGTTCGTCGTGCTGATCGTGCAAACCAACACCGGGCTGTTTACCGGCTTCCGCCGCGACGCGACCGTGCGCAGCGTCGGCGTCGGCTGGCCGCAACTCGCGCAGGAGATTGAGGCCATCCGCGTCGCGCAGAACGCAAGCTGCGTGCTTGCTGCCGACTACGGCACGACGTCGTGGCTGATGTTCTATCTGCCCAAGGGCACCTGCGTGGCGCAGTTTCAGCAACGCTACCGCTGGACCTTCATGAACGAACCGCATGCGGACCTGCTCAGGGGCAGGGCACTTCTGATTGGTCCGGAAGGAGCGAGCCCCGCCTATCGTGCCTCCTTCGCGCGCGCCGAGAAGCTCACAGTGCTGGCGCGCAAGCGCAGCGGTGTCCCGTTGGAGAACTATCAGGTCGATGTGCTGGACGGCGCCAAGAGCGAGGTCCTCGATCGCGTGCTGCCCCCGGAATTGGGCGGGCCGCATTAGCGGCGTGCTTTCGCCATCTTTTAAGCATCCCGCATAAATTTTCAGCGCGATGTGAGAAGCGCGGCGGGAACGCATATCCGAGGCTGCGAGTTTCCGTCGGAGCATTCCCGGGAGACGAGCATGATCACAAGGACCATGACCTCAAAAGCGTTGGCCGGCTGGATCGTCGTGATGTCCGTTCAAGCATCGGCGCTGGCGGGGCAGGGCACCGAGCAGCAGCGCGAAGCCTGCACGCCCGACGCGTTTCGGCTGTGCGGGCAGTTCATTCCCGATGCTGACAAGGTCGAAGCCTGCCTGCGAAACGCGGGGCCGAAGCTCAGTCCGCCGTGCCGCGTGGTGTTCAATCCGCCGCCACCGCCCGTCACCCAGACGCCCCCTGTTCGTGAACATGCGCTGCGTGATCGTGCGCCGCCGCCGTCGCCCCCTGAAGGGCATGACGACGACGATTGATCGCTGCCGTTCGAAGCAACGTATTACGCTCAAACAAATTGCTGCGCGCCCGCTTGTCGATCACGGCTCAGCGAGGCGTCACACGCGTTTGATTTGAGCCTGCACACCTTGCAAAATGGCCGCCACATTTGCGGAGCTTCCTGCCGAGCGTAACCTCAAACAGGAGCTCACCATGAGGAAGACCACACTTCTCGCCGCCACCGCAGTCTTGTCGGCGCTGATTGCAACCCCCGTGCTGGCGCAGGATTTTGTCCGGCGCGGCGCGCCCGATCTGACGCCGGCGCCTTATGGCTACGGCCTGTCCTACAATGACGGCCAGGAAGGCGGCTATGTCGGGCGCAACGATTTCATTTCGCGCACCGGCTTCGTTTGCCATCCCGGCAGCATCGTCCGCGATCAGACCGGCGCGCGTATCGTCTGCCAGTAGCATCTGCCGGACCACACAGAAGGGCTCGCGAATGCGGGCCCTTCTGCGTTTGTGCCGTCTTTAGCGGAAACCGCCCGTCACGTGCAGCGTTTCGCCGGTGACATAGGACGAGCCTTCGGAAGCAAGGAAGGCGACGACCGAGGCGATCTCTTCAACCTTTCCGACGCGTCCCATCGGCGTGACGGATTCGATCCAGGTGCGCATATCGCCTTCGGCGAATCCAGCGGCCTTGACGCCCTCGGTCACGATCATGCCGGGATTAACGGCATTGACGCGGATCTTGCGCGGCGCCAGCTCCTTCGACAACACGGCCGTGATCGCGTCGACCGAGGCCTTGGTCGCGGTGTAGACCGCCGAGTTCGGCGGCGTGATGGTCGAGACGCCAGACGAGATGTTGATGATGCTGCCGCCGCTGGCGCTGAAGTTGCGCGCCGCTTCCTGCGAGACCAGTAGCAGGCCGAGCACGTTCAGGTCGAACTGCTTGTGGAAATGCTCCGGCGTGATGCTGTCGAGCGGGGAGAACTCGTAGACGCCGGCATTGTTGACCAGAATGTCGATCGGCCCGAGCGCCTTGACGGTTTCTGCGACGGTGGATGCTACGTCCTTCGGATCGGCCAGGTTGCCGTGAACGGCCACCGCCTTGCCGCCCTTGGCCTTGATGCTGGCGACCACGCTATCCGCGCCCGCCTTGCTCGATGCATAGTTGACGGCGACGCTTGCGCCCTGTGCCGCGAGCTGAAGCGCGATTTCGGCGCCGATGCCCTTGGATGCGCCGGTGACCAGCGCGACTTTACCTTGAAGAGTATTGCTCATGACTGAAGTCCCTGACTTTCGTTGTTCGATATTTCAATAGTTCGGAAATAATGAACTATTGAACGACGTCAAGGGCGGCCCTATATTAATTTTCATGACCCGGTTCGTTCACCCTGCGACAGAGGACATCACGCTTTCCGGCGTGCTTTCGGCGCTGGCCGATCCGAACCGGCTGAAAATCGTCCAGGGACTGATCGGCCAAAAGGAAGTCATGAACTGTGCTGCTGCGGCGCCGTGCCCGGACATGGCCAAATCGACGCTGTCGAACCATTTTCGCGTGCTGCGCGAGGCCGGGCTGATCCGGACCACCAAGAAGGGCGTCGAACACCAGAACACGGTGCGCGAGGCGGATCTCAACGCGCGGTTTCCGGGGCTGCTGAAGACGATCCTCAAGCACGTCGACGGATAGCGGGCAGGGCGAGCATTCCTCGTGGAACTGCCAGAAGAAACGGGTTCCAGAACACGATTTAAGTGTCCGGAAATCGATCTTCGCGACGCAACGAACGTTGGCTATTTCGCCATTAAAGGCGCACAGTGGCGCATGCTTTTTTTCAGCGCGGCCTTATGACGACCCGTTCGCGGCGCGAAACGGTCACGTTTCTGCATCCGGCGCGGATCAAGGGTATTGATCGCCTGCTGGCCGCGGGTTCCTACGAGGTTGTGACCGACGAGGAAATGATCGAGGGCCTCTCGTTTCCCTGCTTCCGGCGGATCGCCACCATGATCACGGTACCCGGCGCGCCTCCGCACCACCATGCGATGGAAATGCTTGCGATCAGCTCGGTGGATCTGGCTGACGCGCAGCAGCGCGATGCGGTGGGGTCAAATGTCTGACGAACCGGTCGAACTCGATACCCGGCGCGGCATGGCTGCGCAAAAGGCGACCGGCTTGCGGCGGATTCTTGCCGAGGCCGAGGCTCATGCCGCCGGTTTGCGCGACCGGCAAAACGAAATCGAGAGGCATCTGCTCGATGAACCCGCGGTATCCTGGCCAGAGGCGGCCGCAAAGGCACGTTACATTCTGAATCTCTATTACGCGACGCTGGGTGCGCAGGACACGCACCACCGCGATCTGGTGGCGTCGGTCCTCAAGGACTTCGCCCGGCTCGACAGCGAGAGCTGAATTTTTTGTCCGACATTCGATTGTTTTCCGCGAACGATTGATACTGAAACTTCATCCGGACGTTCGGCGGGAACGGGAGGATTATCCAATGCTCGATATGACAACCAAGGAACTGTCGTCACGCCACGTCAAGCCGGAGGAATCGCTGCGGCTTGGCGTCGTGTCGGGATGGTACACCACCAAGATGAGCGGGACCTTCGTCACCGGCCCCCACGCCACCCACGAGGAAGCCCTTCTCAAGATCGCCGAACTCAATCCGCCGCCTCCGCCGATCGCAAAGCGTAAATCGTGAAGAGCGGTCGCAATACAGGGATGATTCATGAGGACTGTGCGACATCTCGCGCCGTTACGTGACGTCGAGAGCGAAAACGACCAGCTTCGGCAATTGCTGATTCAGGCAGGAGCCGAAGCTCACGCCCATGATGTGGCTGCGAAGTTGCAGGCCGTTCTGATCGGTGAACTCCATCACCGGGTGAAGAACATGCTGGCGATTGCGTCCGCCATCGCCTCGCAAAGCCTGCGCGGCGCGCCGAGCATCGAAGCAGCCGCGAAGACCATCGCCAGCCGTCTGGCGGCGCTCGGCGTCTCGCACGATCTCCTGATCCGCGAAAGCTGGACGGGGGCGGGGTGCCGCTCGCTGATCGAGAATGCGATCCTGGCGTTCCAGACCGAAGGCCTCAAGCAATTCACCATTACCGGCGACAATATCGCGATTTCGTCCGGTCCGGCGGTGGCGCTGTCGATGGTGATTCATGAGCTGAGCACCAATGCGCTCAAATATGGCGCGCTGTCCGTGCCGGACGGGCGCGTCTCGATCGTCTGGGCGGTTGATGTTGAAGCCGGGCGATTCAAGCTGGAATGGCGCGAAAGCGGCGGGCCGACTGTCGTCGAGCCGAAGGAAAAAAGTTTTGGCAGCCGCTTCATCGAGCAGGCCTTGCCAGGCCAGCTTCAAGGTGAGGCGCGCTTGATGTTTGAGCCGTCCGGCCTCGTCTGCGACGTCAACATTCCGATCAGCTCGCTGCAAGAACCGGCGATCGCACTCAAATAGCTGCATCGATCAAGGCCCGGTATTGCCGCCGGACAATAATCTCACACATGATTGGAAACACGTGACTGGAATCACAATTCGCGTCGGCTACGAGATGATCTACGATTTTCCGCAGGCCACGCCCATGATCATGGTGCTGGGCACGCACTTCACCCGCGCGTCGGACGTCATCACGCCGGATTTCCTGACCACCAGTCCCTCGGTGCCGATTTTTCCCTATCGCGATATCTTCGGCAACTGGTGCAGCCGGATCGTCGCGCCGCCGGGTCGGATGCGCCTTGCCGCCGACGGCATGGTCCGCGACAGCGGCCTGCCGGATGTGGCCGTTCCTTCGGCGATCCAGCACGCGGTAGAGGATCTGCCGGCGGAGACGCTGCTCTATCTGCTCGGCAGCCGGTATTGCGAGACGGACCGCCTGTCGGACATTGCATGGAAGCTGTTCGAGGCTACGCCGCCCGGCTGGGCGCGCGTGCAGGCGATCTGCGATTTCGTCCACAACCACATCAGGTTCGGCTACGAGCATGCGCGGGCGACGATGACGGCCTATGAAGTCTATAAGGAAGGGAAGGGCGTCTGCCGCGACTACGCTCATCTTGCCGTCACGTTCTGCCGCTGCATGAATATTCCGGCGCGATATTGCACCGGCTATCTCAGCGACATCGGCACGCCGAAGCCGTGGGTGGGGGATTTCGCCGGCTGGTTCGAGGCCTATATCGGCGGCCACTGGCACATGTTCGATCCGCGCAACAACGTGCCGCGGATCGGCCGCGTGCTGATCGCGCAGGGCCGCGACGCGTCCGACGTTCCGATCACGCAGACCTTCGGGCCGAACACGCTGGTCAGCTTCAAGGTCTGGACCGACGAGGTCGAGGGCTGATCTTTCTCCGTCGTCTCCGTGATCTCTCCGTGGTCGTCCCCGCGCAGGCGGGGACCCATACTCCCTGAGTCATCGGCCTTGTTGCGATACCGGGACAACTCTTTCCTTTTCTATCACCGCGTTCGGTGATTATGGGTCCCCGCCTGCGCGGGGACGACCATTGAGTGTGTTGCGCGATCACGCTTCACATCTTCCCCCGATTCGATTTTCAAACAGCAACGTCGGTCGCGCACATGCATCATCGCCCCTGTTGTTGTGACGGCGCGGGGGCGCCCGAGACTTTCTCGTCGCTTGCCCTTCACATGAGGGCGCGCGGAACGCCGGATGCGCAAGCGCATCCGCAGCCTCGTGTGCAAAGTGAAAAAGCACACGAGCGTAGTCGCCACGGTCGCGCCGGAGACATCCGGCGTTCCGCACGCAATGGTTGGAACGGCCTGTTTCGCGCTCTCCCCGGTGGACGGGCTCTTTCGCCACCGCTCTGGAAACTACGATCTTCCGCCACCTTCGCGAACGAAGCGACGACTCGCTATTTCCTTTCGACGCCAGCATCGCGGCGCCAGGACCACGCGACTTCAACCGTCCGCGAGCTGCGCTGTCGTCATCCGGCGCACTTTTCATGTGCCGGATCGGACGCCGCAAGCGGCCACCGCATCCCGCCCCGCGTATCGTGACGATCGCGAACGCCCCTCATGACGGGGCGGGACATGCCGAACATAAGAGAGGTTTGGAGGGCGGGGATTGCTATCCCCATCACGAAATATTGCAATTGCCATTGATCTGAATTTCGTAGCGCTCTCTCTTGCGGTACGTTGGACTTGCCGCAAAGCCTCCAAGGATACCTACCGAACTAGATCACTAAATGATTGCTCCTTTTGGGGGTGGAATATTGGGCCACCTTTCTGCGATCGACTGGCAAGCAGCCTTCATGTTCGCAAACATCGTTATGGCGCTGCCCGGTGCAGGGTAAAGACTGCCGGTCACGGCATCTAGCGTAACGCAAATGCTCCTATCAGCTTCAGCCCCATGCTCTGCCAGATATTCCTTCAAAATGCCGAAAGCGGCCGCTGACTGATAGCCGCCGACATCTGCTCCAAGAGGCTTGCCTTTTGCGTATCTCAACATAAACGCCCCTGTTCGCTGTTTATTGGACTTATCCAATCGGCGCAGCAGCAGATTTGGCGAGAACTTCACCCTGACCCCATGCACTTTCAGAGGGGGGAAAGACTTGCCCGGCAAAATCTCCGCATCCGGCAGATTGATGCTAGCGACTACCTCGCTGAACTTCTCTACGTAGTCGGCGTTAGCCTCGTTAGTGAGAGCATCAAAGTCGCCAGTCGCAAGCTTGTTGCGAATGAATTCTGCTTTTTTTAGCAAGGCTTTAGGGTCGGGCGAGCCCGATCGAATAGCGCTCGAAATCGTGATCGCTGCCTCCTTGTGCTGAAGCAACCTTGCAAGGGGCCGATACTTGCATCCTTCAACAATCGAACGCCGCTTTCGCTCGGAGGCAGCCATGTAGTCAGCAAGATAGCGGACGGTGATTTCTGCTTCTGGCACCAAAACGTGAGTTTTTTCGGATTTGTCCATTTGGATCCTCGGAGGGTGTGATGTCGGATTTTTATTTCAGCGCGCAGGTGGATGATGAGACCACGATCTGCATCGCGCCGATCACGGAGCGTCGTGTGGAGTTGTCGGGAGAAGAGATTGAGGACAAGAGCGGCTATTTCCTCTTCGAAACGAAAGGCGGCGCTGAGCCCAGCGAAGTTCACGTTCTTGCGCGCTTGACTTCTGAAGAGGCAGCTTTGCGCTTAAAGTCGATGCTTGCGCTCAAGTGACAAAAAACCCGGCTTACGCCGGGTCTTTTCTCAAGCGGATTGACGGGTCATAGCCGCTTCGCGGCTCCCTGCATGCTTAGCGCCTTTCAGTACCTCGTTCACGCGACCGGGATTGACGTCGAATGTTGCAGCGATTCTGTGCTGGAACTCACCGTTCCAATGACGCAGCCAGATATCCACAGCGTCATCGAATGTCAGTTGATAAGTCGGGGTCTTCATTTCATTGGCCTTTTCAGAAAAGGCCTCGGAGACTCTTGACAGCGAGTCACGACCCCTTACGGTGCCGTTTGTGATGACTTTCTGCAAAAGCCCCAAGGCTAGTTGTGGATCACGGAAGCCGGGGTGTTCGAGACCCCGGTTTTTCCGCAAGTGCGAATCGCACCGCACCAATCATAAGCCTCAGTGATTCTCTTATCAGGAGTCAAGGCAGCCTCGATTTTGTCCCCCTTGAATTGCCGTGAATCCACGCCGCCGCTAGGCGGCGTTTTCTCAGTCGGTTGGCGCGGCTCTGATGCGAGTGGCGAGACGATTAGCGGGAAAAACGGATTAAGGGCTGCAATTCCCGCAGGAAATACTAGGTCAAACAAGCCCCCGGCATCGCCGGGGTTTTGCATGTCGTGATCGCGGAGCGAGATTCCGGGTCTGCGATGCACCGCTCCGCGCTGCATCGCGCCCGGAATGACGGACGTCTTGGAAATCCATCCCGCCCCATGCCGGTTCACGGGAGCTATCCCTGCTTCAACAACGCATCGTAGTCCGCGTGGGAGCCGATCCAGAACCACAGCAGTCCGTCATCGGTTTCGACCGCGAGGGCGCGATAACGCAGGCCGACACGGGCGCTGTAGTAGCGGCCAACCTGTTTGAAGTGCAGGGAAGGGTGTCGCGGATCGCTTTTCAGCAACGCGAAATTCCTGTCGGCCAGAGCGCGGACATGGATGGGGAGGCGTCGATAGGCAGACCAGAATTCAGGACTGGCGAAGTGTTTCACAGCCCGCCAGTGCGGCCGTTGCGATGCGCGGCCAGGGCCTGCGCCGCCAGACCATCGAGCTTGCCGTCGCGCGCATCGCGCTCGATCCGCTCGTCGAAGCGCGCGGCATCGAATGCGTCGAACCACGCGCGGAATTTCGCGAGTTCGCCGGGGGCGAGCTTTTCGATCGCTTTCTCGATGTCTTCGACATTGCTCATATTTGCATTCTAGCATCTTTTGGCGGCAAAAAAACCCGGCGCCGCGCGGGCTATCCCCCAATTCGCGACAAGATTCCGGGTCTGCGGAGCGGCATGACGAATGCCGCGCCGCGCCCGGAATGACGGGATGGAGCCAGCGTAGCCCGGATGGAGCGTCGCGCAATCCGGGGCGAAGCCGGATGCTCTATTCCCGGATTTCGCTACGCTTCGTCCGGACGCAACGTCAACACGCGGACGCCGTCATGAGTGACTGCAACCGTGTGCTCGAACTGTGCGGACAGCTTCCTGTCCACGGTGACAACGGTCCATCCGTCGTCCTCGGTTCGAACCGTCCTGCGTCCCTGGTTCAGCATCGGCTCAATCGTGAAGACCATGCCTTCGCGCAGCGTCAGGCCGGTCCCCGGTTTTCCGAAATGCAGCACCTGCGGTGCTTCGTGCATCTCGCGCCCGATGCCGTGACCGCAGTATTCCCGCACGATCGAATAGCCGTTCCGCTTTGCGTGCCGCTCGATGGCGAAGCCGATGTCGCCCAGCTTGGCGCCCGGGCGCACCGCGCGGATGCCCTTCCACATGGCGTCATAGGCGGTGCGAACCAGCCGCCTCGCGGTGGGCTCCACATTTCCGATGAGGAATGTCTTGCTGGAATCCGCGATATAGCCGTGCTTCTCCAGCGTGATGTCGAAATTGACGATGTCGCCATTCTGCAAAACCTCGTCGCTCGACGGCACGCCGTGGCAGACCACCTCGTTCCTCGAACTGTTCAGCACGAAGCCGTAGCCATACTGGCCTTTGCTGGCAGGCCGCGCGCCAAGCTGTTTGACAATGAATGCCTCGACGAGGTCGTTGACCTGCAGGGTGGTCAACCCGGCGAGCGATTGTCCGTCCAGGTGCGCGAACACCGATGCGAGCAGGCGGCCCGACTCCGCCAGCAGTTCAACCTCCGCCGGCGTCTTCGTCATGCCGCCGTCGCCGCGAAATCGGCGGTGTCGACGCCCGCCGCCTTCAGCTCGCGCGCCACAAGCTCCTGGAAGGTGAGGCCCGGGTTCAACTCGCAGAGCATGCCGATCCTGATCCAGAACGCCGCCTGGGCGTTGATCGATCGATAGGACGCCTTGCTCGCCCTGCGAAGCTGCTCGTGCAGCTCATCCTCGATGTTGACGATACCCACGGGCCACTCCTGAATATACGATTCGTATATGATTTATATATTCAGGCGTGGGGCGCGGCAAGTGGCGCGGGCGGGCGGCTTGCGCGCGAAGCCGGATGCTCTATTCCCGGATTCGCTGCGCTCGTCCGGGCTACGAAATTGAAAGCGACAATGTTCAGACCAAAACCCGGGCATCGCCGGGGTTTTGCATGTCGTGATCGCTGAGCGAGATTCCGGGTCTGCGATGCACCGCTTCGCGCTGCCTCGCGCCCGGAATGACGGGCCGTCTTGGACGTCCGTGCCACCCATGCCGCCGCAGTCGCATCTGCCGTTTCGCCCGTGACACCCGTCATGTGACGCAATTACTCTGTGCCCAACGAATCGAGGCGCAGACGCTGCGCTTTCAATCACGGGGGCGGGGCATGACATCGCATCAGGGTCGGCGGTTTCCACTTGGTGTCGTCCGGCTTGTCGCGCTCGCGGTTGCCGTCGCTGTCTCCCATTCCGCGCTGGCGCAGACGACCGCGCCGAAAGTCTGGACGGTGCCCGAGGTCGGCGCGCTGTCGTCCGATGCCTATGGCCTGCAGGTGCGCCGCGGCCGCGATCTCATCACGGCGACCTACGCCCATATCGGGCCGGAGGTGGCGGACCCCGCCAAGCGGTATGCCGGCAACAATCTCGCCTGCAGCAACTGCCACCTTCAGGCCGGCACGAAGAAGTTCGGGTTGCCGATCTTCGGTCTGTACGAGCTGTTTCCGCAATACAGCGCGCGGCTCGGCGCAACGATCACCATCGAGGACCGCGTGAATTCGTGCATGGCGCGCAGCCTCAATGGCCGCCCGCTGCCGGACGACAGCGCGGAGATGCAGGCCATCGTCGCCTATATCAAGTTTCTGTCGTCGGGCGTGGCACCCGGCGAGACCTTGCCGGGCCTCGGCGCCGGTGCGATGCCTGAACTGAAGCGCGCGGCCGATCCTGTGCGCGGCAAGAAGATTTATGCGAGCGCCTGTCTCTCCTGCCACAACACCGATGGCTCAGGCATTCGCCGCAGCCTGCCGACCACCGATCTCGGCTACATGGTGCCGCCTTTGTGGGGGCCGGACAGTTTCAACGACGGCGCGGGCATGGCGCGGCTGATCACGGCCGCGAACTTCGTGCATTTCAACATGCCGCACGGCGTCGATTACTGGAATCCGCGCCTGTCGGTGGCGCAGGCGTGGGACGTCGCCGCCTACATGGTGTCGCAGCCGCGCCCAAAGAAGGCGGGGCTGGACAAGGACTTTCCGGATCGTCTGAAGAAGCCGGTCGATGCGGCTTACGGCCCTTACGCGGACGGCTTCAGCGAGCGGCAGCACAAATACGGGCCGTTCGCGCCGATCCGCGCCGCGATCGCAAGGCTGCAGCGGGCGAAGGAGAGGGCGAGGTAGGGCGCGGGGCAGAGAATGCGGCGACGTAGCAGGGGTCGTCATTGCGAGCAGCGATAGCGACGAAGCAATCCAGCCGTCAATTGCTGGACCATCGATCGATTGCTTCGCGCAGCCGGTCATCGGGCCGGCGGAGCCGGAGCCGTTGGCTCGCAATGACGACATAACAAAAAGGCCCGGATTGCTCCGGGCCTTTCGTATTTCGTATTCAGCTTGGAAGTCTGATGGACGTCTTAGAAGTCCATGCCGCCCATGCCGCCGCCCGGAGGCATTCCGCCGCCGGCGGCGCCGCCCTTCTTGGGCAGTTCGGCGATCATGGCTTCGGTGGTGATCAGACCGATGCAAAAGAGGTCGCGTTGGATCATAAATATCTTGACTAGGAATAAAATCCTTATTACGATTTCCAAGTATTGCTTAAGCGGGAAGAATTTTGATGGTGAGCTTACAAAGGAAGCTAGTCGAATTGGAGGGCAGAATTTTCGCGTGGAAAGCGGATGATGCGTTCCATCATTTTATGTTGGCATTGAAAGCCGGGTTTAACCAGGATCAGCCGAGGGATGCTCATGGTCGCTGGACAAGCGGAGGCGGGGTTGTCGTCACGACCTCAACCGGCTTCTACACGGGAATTCAAAGCATCGACGAGACGTCGGATGCTTTGAGCGATATTTTGACGGATGTCATCGAGAAGCTTGAATATCTGCCTTCGATGAGTCCGCAGGTCTATGGGATGCTTGTGCATACGGCATTCGGTCTTGAAGTCTGGCTAAAGGGCCTGCAGGGTATAGGCGACATAGAACGCACATTCAGCCTGGAAGATGCCGATCCTTATTATGGATTTGCTGGCAGTGTTCGTACTGACGTTACATTGCGCAATATTCAGGGCGATATTGTTGCGATCTACGATGTGAAGACGGGCAACGCTCGCATGTCTCAAAAGAGGGCTGACGAATTGCGCGAGAAAACCGGCGCGGCATCAGGTACGCCAGTCTTTGAACTGAACGTGACTCGAGGTGTATCTCGCAAATCTTATGATTTGCTCTGGAGATTGGCACGATGAGCATGGAAATATATTTGCTCTCCGATCAGGACGTTCCTTCCACGCAGGCTTGGCAAAAGGCCATCGACGCACTTGGCTTTGATGTCCGTTTTCTCGACGACGAGACATTGCAGACAAAGGAGGTGCGATTACGCACAGAGTATCTGAAGACACCCGTGCTTATGGAGCTAAGCCGAAGCGGTCTTGCTGAATTGCGCGAGATATTTCCCAAAGTCGCGTTTCCTGAGCATGTAGCTCACATCCACACCTTGCGTTGGAGCATGAGTTTCGAAGGCAGTGCCGCAGCCTACCAGGCGGCGGCAGCCTATGTGGGTCTGGTCAAGGGGCTGATGATCGACTCCGAGGAAGGCAACCTCAAAACTCCGGATGGCGCAATCGAACTCGCGCGTAGTGTGGCCGCTGACGTCTCTGTCGCTCACGAGGCTCTCGTCAATCTCTTCGGACAGGCTAAGAAGTAGGTTTGGCTGCGGATTTGAAGTGGCAAACAAAAAAGGTATCGCTGTCGGGTTTTTGTATTTCGTCATCGTCGAGCGAGATTTCGGGTCTGCGGAGCGCATGAAGAATGCCGCGCCGCCCGGAATGATGAAGTGGCGCCAACAAAAAGGGCGCGGTTTGCACCGCGCCCTTCGTATTTGACTACTCGCCTGGGGGGCTGGACTTAGAAATCCATGCCGCCCATGCCGCCGCCCGGAGGCATTCCGCCGCCGGCCGCGCCACCCTTCTTGGGCAGTTCGGCAATCATGGCTTCGGTGGTGATCAGCAGCGCCGCAACCGAAGCTGCGTTCTGGATCGCCGCACGAACGACCTTGGTCGGGTCGATGATGCCCTTGGAGACGAGGTTGCCGTATTCGCCGGTCTGCGAGTCGAAGCCGTACGAATACTGATCCTTCTCCAGCACCTTGCCGACGATGACCGAGCCGTCTTCGCCTGCGTTGATGGCGATCTGGCGGGCCGGAGCGGAGAGCGCCTTGCGGACGATCTCGACGCCGGTCTTCTGGTCGTCGTTCTGGGTCTTGATCTTCTTGAGCTGCTCGGAAGCACGGAGCAGGGCGACGCCGCCGCCCGGCACGATGCCTTCTTCAACAGCCGCGCGGGTCGCATGCATCGCGTCATCAACGCGATCCTTGCGCTCCTTCACTTCAACCTCGGTTGCGCCGCCGACGCGGATCACCGCGACGCCGCCTGCGAGCTTGGCCAGACGCTCCTGAAGCTTCTCGCGGTCGTAGTCCGAAGTGGTCTCTTCGATCTGCGCCTTGATCTGCGACACGCGCGCCTCGATGTCGGCCTTCTTGCCGGCGCCGTTGACGATGGTGGTGTTTTCCTTGTCGATCATCACCTTCTTGGCGCGGCCCAGCATCTGCAGGGTCACGTTCTCAAGCTTGATGCCGAGGTCTTCCGAGATCGCCTGGCCGCCGGTGAGGACCGCGATGTCCTGCAGCATGGCCTTGCGGCGGTCGCCGAAGCCCGGAGCCTTGACGGCTGCAACCTTGAGGCCGCCACGGAGACGGTTGACGACGAGGGTGGCGAGGGCTTCGCCTTCGACGTCTTCAGCGACGATGACAAGCGGCTTGCCGGTCTGCACGACGGCTTCCAGCAATGGCAGCAGTTCGTTCAGCGACGAGAGCTTCTTCTCGTTGATGAGGATGTAGGCGTCGTCGAATTCAACGCGCATCTTGTCGGCGTTGGTGACGAAGTAGGGGGAGATGTAGCCGCGGTCGAACTGCATGCCTTCGACGACGTCCAGTTCGGTCTCGAGCGACTTGGCTTCTTCAACCGTGATGACGCCCTCGTTGCCGACCTTCTTCATGGCGTCGGCGAGGAACTTGCCGATTTCGCTGTCGCCGTTGGCCGAGATGGTGCCGACCTGGGCGATTTCCTCGTTCGAGGTGACCTTCTTGGAGTTCTTAACGAGGTCTGCGACCACGGCTTCCACAGCCAGGTCGATGCCGCGCTTCAGATCCATCGGGTTCATGCCAGCGGCAACCGCCTTGGCGCCTTCCTTGACGATGGCCTGGGCCAGCACGGTCGCGGTGGTGGTGCCGTCGCCGGCAGCGTCGGCCGACTTCGAGGCCACTTCGCGGACCATCTGCGCGCCCATGTTCTCGAACTTGTCTTCAAGCTCGATGTCCTTGGCGACGGTGACGCCGTCCTTGGTGATGCGCGGAGCGCCGAACGACTTGTCGAGAACGACGTTGCGGCCCTTCGGACCGAGCGTGACCTTCACCGCGTTGGCGAGGATGTCGACGCCGCGCAACATCTTGTCGCGGGCTTCGACGCCGAATTTGACTTCTTTAGCTGACATGTTGGGTTTCCTTGAGTGTCAGGAAGATTGAATTTTGGGTGGGAGAGAGGGCGCTCTTAAGCGGCCTTCTTCTTCGCGTTGGTGTCGGTGATGACACCCATGATGTCGCTTTCCTTCATGATCAGGACTTCCTGGCCATCGATCTTGACCTCGGTGCCGGACCACTTGCCGAACAGGACGATGTCGCCGACCTTGAGGTCGATCGGGATCAGCTTGCCGGCTTCGTCACGGCCGCCCGGGCCAACCGAAAGAATCTCGCCCTGCGAGGGCTTCTCTTTGGCGCTGTCCGGAATGATGATGCCGCCAGCAGTCTTCTCTTCGGCGTCGATGCGCTTGACCACGACGCGGTCGTGAAGCGGACGGAATTTCATGCAGTCCTCCTAAAACTTTGATGATGCTTGCGTTTTCGAATTTTGGCAGTCGAGGTTAGCGAGTGCTACCCCCAGACTGCACCGGACATAGGCCCGCGGCGGGTGCCGGGCAAGGGTCTGTAGCAGAAATTTTGGCAGTCGGGCGGCCCGGCTGCCAAATTTTGCCGGATCGTTAACGCGGCGGAGGGGAAGGCTTCTCCGCCCGCCGCTTGCGGACGATGTCCAGTTCGGGCCTCGGCGCGACTTCCTTGGGCATCGGCTTTTCGGTTTTCCAGGCCATGGCGCGGGCCGCCTGCAACGCCAGGAACCCGAACAGCCGCACTGCGGCCCACATGGCCCAGCGGGTCAGCAGACCGACGCCGCACACGGCCATGGCTTCGAGAAAGATCGCGTCGGCGCGCTGCCGGGTCGGTGCTTCGGGGTGCGGCTGGGTGCCTTCGCGCAGCTCATTATAAAGATAGTCGTGAATCACAGCGGCGCGGCTGTAGCGGCCCCATGTGGGAAGGATCGACCAGAACAGGCGGGGGATCGACGCGCCGTCGGTCTCGAATAGCTTGTGCACCTCGATCAGGTGGCCGGAATTCTCGTCGCCGACCTCGTAGACCAGCGGCTGCTCGAGCCGCCATGTGCGGTAGTCCACATCGAGCTGCGTGATGGTGAGTTCGCCCGTGAAACGGCTCATGGCCCCGCTCCGTGTTGACGAGGCGTGAGGCTCGCATGCGCGCCCGGCCTTGTCAGCCACGCATTGTCAGCAGTCCCGGAGTCATGCTGCTACTGCCTTGATAGGCAACACTTTATTTAACATTTAGGCTTGTGATGAACCTTCGTATTGCGTGAGACTTTTCCTTAAGCGCGTTCAGTCGCGAAGTGGATTCGGTCGCGGCTCGCGCGCTCAACTGAGCCTTTTCCGGCGAAGTGGATGTCCGGTTCGCCGCCAGAAAATGCTCCTGAAAGCGGGTGCGAGCGCGTTCGACAAAAACCGGTTAGCCACTGTTTGCCGATCGCCTCCGCCATTTTTCTGGTCGCGTTTTCGACGACGAGTCGTAAGGCCGCCTCGCCGGAAAACGCTCTACGGAGGTTCTGATGGTTTCGAAAGCTACGGTCCCGCAGGTCGCTGTCCGTGACGGCGCTGTCTCCGAGGACTTCAAGAAGCAGCTCGCCGGTTACGGCCTGACGACGGCCGAAATCCTGTATCGCCGGCCCGATCACCACTGGCTGCTGCAATCCTACGTCTGGCAGAACTACGATCTGTTTCCGAACTTTCCGGCGCTGAAGGACTTTCTCGCCTTCTGGCAGGCCAAGCTGGAAGGGCCGCTGGTCGCCGTCACCGTCGCGCATTCGAAGCTGGTGAAGCCCGCCGAGCTGAAAGCGATCGACGGGGTGTTCCGGCTGCATTGAGATCGAGCCGGCCGGCTGTCCGGTTTACTTCGCATGGAAAGCACCGCATAAACGTCGGATATTGATGATTTCCGACGTTTTCATTCATGGCGCATGTTTACCGAGAAGATATTGACTGGCTGCGCGCCGTTGCGGTGCTGTCGGTATTGGCGTTTCATTGGGACATCCCGCCGTTTCGCGGCGGTTATGTCGGCGTCGATATCTTCTTCGTGATCTCCGGATTTCTGATCACCCAGATCATCCAGTCCGAAATGATGGCGGGGGACTTTTCCTTCGCCCGGTTTTACGAGCGCCGGGTACGGCGGCTGCTGCCCGCGCTCTACGTGATGCTCGTGCTGACCGTGCTGCCGTCGTTCTGGCTGCTTCTGCCGTCGGAGCGCCACGAGTTCTTCCGCTCGATCGCGGCGGTGGTCACCTTCACATCGAACATCTTCTTCTGGTGGCAGACCAATTACTTCGCGCAGGCCGCCGACGAAAAGCCACTGCTTCATACATGGTCGCTATCGGTGGAAGAGCAGTTCTATCTGGTGCTGCCGCTGCTGGTCTGGGCGCTGCTGCGGTGGCAGGGGCGGGCGTCGCACCGCAACTGGATAGTGTTCGCCGGACTCGGCGCTGCGGCGCTGGCGTCCTTCGTCTTTAGTTACTGGCTGATGACGAGCGGGCGCATTGCCACCGCGTTCTTCATGAGTCCGCCGCGTGCGTGGGAATTTCTGACTGGAAGCCTTGTCGCCGTGAAGGGCTTTCCGGTTGTTCGCAACATCCATCTGCGGCGGATCGCAGGTGGGATCGGGCTGGCGATGGTTCTCGTTCCCGCCATCGCTTACCGCGACGGCACGGTGTTTCCCGGAGCGGCGGCGCTGCTGCCTTGCGCGGGTGCCGCTCTCTTCATCTGGAGCGGTCTGGAAGGCGGCGCAACTGTCCGCGCCCTCTGGTCGCCGCTGAAAATCGCCGGATTTTTCGGTAAGATTTCCTATTCGCTCTATCTGTGGCACTGGCCGCTTTTCATCTACGCGAAATTCTCAAAACCGGATCTCGCGCCGGATGCGTTCGAGAAAGCCGTCCTGTTCGCGCTTGCCGTCGCACTGTCCTGGGCGTCCTACCGCTTTGTCGAGCAGCCGCTGCGGCGCGGCTCGCTCATTCCGTCACGGCGCTCGGCGTTCGCGATGGCCGGATGCAGCACGGCGGTCCTGCTGGCGACTGCCGCGCTCGGCATGACGAGCGCCCGCACGTCCGACATGGACGGCCGTGCGCGTCAGCTCGAGGCTTACAGCAAGGATCGTTATGATTCATCCTATCGTGCCGGGGTATGTTTCGTTGAGTACTGGCCTTTGTTCGACGATAAGGCATGCCTGTCTATGGTTGTTGGGAAGAAGAATGTTCTTCTTTGGGGCGACAGCCTTGCCGCTCACTACATGGGTGGGCTCCAATCACACATCGATCCCACGCGAGTAAATATTCTTCAGTTGACCGCAGCAGGCTGCTTTCCTGCGCTAACAGTGCTGCGAGGGTTCAATGAATTTTGCCGGCGCTTTACGCATCGAGCGGCAGCCTTTCTCGAGGAAACGAAGCCGGATATCGTCATCATTTCTGCTGATTGGTTAGGATACTCGCGCAGGCGTGACTACGTAACGATCGACGAGATCAATCGGACGCTTCAGAGTCTTAAAAACATGGGCATAGCGGCGGTAATCGTGGGTCCATCGATCCAGTTTAAGGGCAGGTTGCCATCCATGCTCTTGCGGGCGGAGATCAGAAAAATTGACCCGCTTCCCCTTCAAGATCTGGTTGTGCCGGATATTTTTGAACTGGACATGACGATGAAATCGGCAATTCCGGTTCAAGACGGCATAACCTATGTCTCGGTACTCGATGCAGCTTGTATCGAGCACAAGTGTCCCGCCGCGCTGGCGAGCGGCGAGCCATTGTCTTGGGACCACGCTCACCTTACGGCGAAGGGCTCTGTTCTTATCGCAGGCTACATAGCACGGGCAGCTCAGCTTCCCTTGCTGCGGCAAACTGAGTAAGAGCCGTCACCCCCGCCCGACGAACGGCATCTGGGTCGCCATGATGTTGAGGAACAGCGCGTTGGCGTCCAGCGAGCGCGTCGCCATGAAGACGATGGCATCGGCGACGTTCTGCACATCCATCCGCGGCTCGACCATCTTGTCACCGCGCGGCTGAAGCACACCGCCAGCCATGCGCTCGGTCATTTCCGTCGCGGCATTGCCGACGTCAATCTGGCCGCAGGCGATGTTGTAGGCGCGGCCATCGAGCGCGGTGGCGCGGGTGAGGCCGCTGATGCCGTGCTTGGTCGCGGTGTAGGGTGAGGAGAACGGGCGCGGCGCATAAGCCGAGATCGACCCGTTGTTGATGATGCGTCCGCCCTGCGGCGTCTGGTTCTTCATGATGCGGAACGCGTGCTGGGTGCAGAGGAACGGCGCGGTGAGATTGGTGTTCACCGTGGTCTGCCACTGCTCAAGGCTCAGATCTTCGAGCGGCACCGGCGGCGTGCCGACGCCGGCATTGTTGAACAGCACATCAAGGCGGCCGAATACTTCAATGGTCTTGGCGAACAGCGCCGCGATCGACGCCGGATCGGTCATGTCGCTCGGCACCACGAGGCTCTTGCCGAGATCCTTGCCGGCCTTTGCAGTTTCTTCGAGCGCGTCCTTGCGACGCCCGGCCAGCACCAGCGAGAAACCGGCCTTCATCAGCGCCAACGAACAAGCGCGCCCGATTCCAGATCCCGCACCGGTGACGATTGCGACTTTCATTGTGTTCTCCCTTTTTATGTTGATGCCGCTGGTTGATTGGTCGCGGCTTGTCTTCGATCAGTCAGGCGGGTCAGGTCTTGTTGCCGTAGGGGGGGCGCGGAATGCTCTGATGCGCGGCGCGCAGCGCGGCCGACCACCGCGAGCGCAGATCGTGGAAGTAAGGTTCGCCTGCTTCGATGCGGTAGTTCAGGTCGGCGTCGCAGACATCGGGACGCACCAGCAGAATATCGATCGGCATGCCGACGCCGAGGTTCGACCGCATCGTCGAGTCCATCGACACCAGTCCGACCTTGAGCGCGTCGTAGAGATCGACGTCATAGGAGATCGCGCGGTCGAGCACCGGCTTGCCATATTTGTGTTCGCCGATCTGCAGATAGGGCGTGTCGGTGGTGCATTCGATGAAGTTGCCCGCGGTGTAGACCATGAACAGCCGCATCCGCGCGCCCTTGATCTGGCCGCCGAACAGGAACGAAATATCGAAATTGATGTCCTCGGCGCGCAGCGCGCTATCTTCGAGCGCGTGGACGTTACGGATGGCGCGTCCGATCCGCTGCGCCGCCTGGAACATGGTCGGCGCGTTCATCAGCGTTTCGAGTTCGCCGGTCTCGGGATTCTCGAGTCCCTCGTTGAGCGTCGAAATCACCGACTGGGTGAGGGCGAGATTGCCGGCGGTGGCGATCGCCATGATGCGCTCGCCCGGCCGGTTGAACACATGCAGCTTGCGGAAGGTCGAGATGTTGTCGAGACCCGCATTGGTGCGCGTGTCGGCCATCATCACGAGGCCGTCCTTCACCAGAATTCCGCAGCAATAGGTCATTCCAACTCTCTCCAGACGGCGCATTTCTACGCGGCGCAGGGGGATGGGGCAACCGCTTCTCCCTCTCCCTGCTCTCGCGGGGAGAGGGGCGGGGTGAGGGGCTTTATCAGGCTCATAAGGTTGTTAGTGCCGGGCTTGTGGCGATTGCCCCTCACCCGGAAACCTCGCAATGCTCGGTTTCCGACCTCTCCCCGCTGGCAAGGAGAGGTGAAGAGAGGCGCGGTGAAGCGGTCAGGTTAGCTCTAGCTCTGCCGGCCCGCCTGATCGACCCGAACGGCGACTTCGAGGATTTCCTTGCCGCCGCCATAGCGCGTGCCGCGAACCGGCGCGGCGCTCAAATAGTCGAGCCCGACCGCGACCCTCACATGGGCGTCGGTGGTGCAGATCGCGTTGGTGGCGTCGAAGCCGACCCAGCCGAGCTTCTCGACATGGGCTTCAGCCCAGGCGTGGCCGGCATCCTGCGCGACCATGCCGTCTGAGCGCAGCAGATGTCCGGAGACATAGCGCGCGGGAACGCCGGCGTTGCGCGCGCAGGCGATAAAGATGTGCGCATAATCCTGACAGACGCCGCGCTTGAGCGCGAAAGCTTCCGCAGCCGAGGTGCCGCTGCTCGTCGGGTCGGTGTCGAACGTCATGTGATCGTTGATCTGGAGCAGCAGCGCGTGAAGAAAGCCCAGCGTGTCGCCGCCGGCTTCGATGCGCAGGTCGTTGGCGAACTTCGCCATCGCGGCGTTGGCCTCGGTCAGCGGCGTTGCTCGCAGGAACAGGCTGGGCGGAAACCGCTCGTCGGTTCCACGCAGCACGCCGCCGGTATCGTGGGTTTCGATCAGGCCTTCGACATTGATGGTCAGGTCCGTCAGCGGGCCGTGGGTCAGCACGTGGGTGATGTTGCCGAAGGCGTCCTCATGCACGTCGAGGCGGGAATCGGTGGAGATGTCGATCTGCCAGTTGGCGACGTACTGCCCGTCATGGCTGCCCGGCGTCATGCGCAGGATCTGGATCACGCCGGTGGCGGGCGGCTCATAACGATAGGTTGTGGTGTGAGCGATCTTCAGGCGCATGGTAAGAGGTCGTGCGTTCGTGAGAAGGGCGTCAATGACCCAACGTCATTGCGGGCGAAGCGAAGCAATCCGGTCTTGGCTAGTGAAGAACTCGGCCTAGTAAAGACTGGATTGCTTCGTCGCAAGTGCTCCTCGCAATGACGGGATGCAGCCCTGCGTTCAGGGCAACTCAGATCAGGTACTGTTTCGAGATGGTATCGCTTAAGCGCGCGTTGTCCGCAATGAATTCCTGGATGAATTCGTGCATGCCGCGCTGGAATAAATCGTCCATGTTGCTGTGTTCGAGCCGGTTGCGGACGCCACGGGCGTGGCGCTGCGCCGCGCCCTGACGGCCATAGGCGACGCCGATCTGGTCGAGGTTGCGCACCAGGTTGCCGTAGCAGCTCGCCAGCGAGCGCGGCAGCGACTCGTTGAGGATCAAGAGGTCCGCGATCAGCCACGGTTTCAGCGTCTCGCGATAGACCCAGTGATAGGCGGTCAGCGCCGAGACCGACCGCAGGATGGAGGTCCACTGGTAGTAGTCGAGCGGGCCGCCGACATGCTCCTCTTCCGGCAGCAGCACATGATACTTCACGTCGAGAATGCGCGCGGTGTTGTCGGCGCGTTCCAGATGCAGGCCGAGGCGGGAGAACCAGTAGGCGTCGTTGCGCAGCATGGTGCGGTAGGCCGAGCCGTCGAAGCGCAGCGAGGTTTCCTGCACGAAGCGGAGAAACTTGGTCAGATCCTCGCGGGTCTTGGCGCCTTTCGGCCAGCACGCGTGCAACTCGATCCATGCGCTGTTGATGGTGTCCCACATCTCGCTGGTCAGCGCCGTGCGCACCGAGCGCGAATTCAGCCGCGCGTTCTCGATGCAGTTGCGGATCGACGAGGGATTGTCGGGCGAGAACGACAGGAAGTCGACGACGGTGCGCTCGTTGGCCTCGTCGTGAAACTGATAGAACGTGTCCTCGATGCCGGCGGTCAGCAGCGCCGATTCCCACTCGTTGCTCTTGCCAACATAGGCGTCGGGCAGCGCCGTGGCGCGCAGGGTCGCCTCGATGGTGCGCGCGAGATATTCCGCGCGTTCCACATAACGGGCCAGCCAGTAGAGACTTTCTGCGGTGCGCGACAGCATGGCGTCAGTTTCTTCTCCCTCCCCCCTTGCGGGGGAGGGTTGGGGAGGGGGGGCAACACGAGAGACTTGTTTGCATCACACCCCCACCCCCGACCCCTTCCCACAAGGGGGAGGGGAGCAGGGAGAGGTGCGCGCGACGTGCGAACTCGCGCATGTGAAAGGTAAAATCGCCGCTCATTCTAGAATCCACGTGTCTTTGGTGCCGCCGCCTTGGCTGGAATTGACCACGAGCGAGCCTTCCTTGAGTGCGACGCGGGTCAGGCCGCCCGGCACCACGGTGACGTGATCCTTGCCAGTGAGCACGAACGGCCGCAGATCGACATGGCGCGGCGCGAGCCCCGACGCCGTGCAGGTCGGGCAGGTCGAGAGCGCCAGCGTGGGCTGGGCGATGAAGCCCTCCGGCTCCTTCACCAGCTTGGCGCGGAAGGATTCGATGGCTTCCTTGGTGGCGGCGGGGCCGATCAGCATGCCGTAGCCGCCGGAGCCATGAACCTCCTTGACCACGAGGTCTTTCAGATTGTCGAGTACGTAGGCCAGATCCTTCGGCTCGCGGCAGCGCCAGGTCGGCACGTTCTTCAGGATCGGCTCTTCGCCGAGATAGAATTTCACGATGTCCGGCATGTAGCTGTACACCGCCTTGTCGTCGGCGATGCCGGTGCCGACCGCATTGGCCAGCGTGACGTTGCCGGCCATGTAGGCCGACATCAGGCCGGGGACGCCGAGCACCGAGTCCGGGCGGAAGGTGAGGGGATCGAGGAAGTCGTCATCGACGCGGCGATAGATGACGTCGACGCGCTTCAGGCCCTCGGTGGTGCGCATGAACACTTCGTCGTTCTTGACGATCAGGTCGCGGCCCTCGACCAGTTCGACGCCGAGCTTGTCGGCGAGGAACGAATGCTCGTAATAGGCCGAGTTGTAGATGCCGGGGGTCAGCAGCGCCACAGTGGGCTCCGCCTTCGAGGTCAGCGGCGCCACCGAGCGCAGCGCGGCCAGCAGTTCGTCCGGATAATTCTCCACCGGCGCCACGCGATGCCGCGCGAACAGGTCCGGAAACAGCCGCATCATGATCTCGCGGTTTTCCAGCATGTAGGACACGCCCGACGGCGTGCGCGCGTTGTCCTCCAGCACATAGAAGTTCTCGGCGTCGACGCGGACGATGTCGATACCGGCGATATGGACATAGACGTCGTGCGGTACGTCCTGGCCGTTCATTTCCGGCCGGAAGACCGGGTTCTGGAAAATCAGGTCGTCGGGGATGATCTTGGCGCGGAGGATGTCGCGGCCGTGATAAATGTCGCTCAGGAACATGTTGAGCGCCTTGACGCGCTGCTTCAGTCCTTTCTCCAGCGTCGTCCATTCCTTGCCGGACAGGATGCGCGGAATCACGTCGAACGGGATCAGGCGCTCGGTCGATTCGGCCTCACCATAGACGGCGAAGGTGATGCCGATCCGCCGAAACAGCAGTTCGGCCTCCTGCCGGCGGTATTCCAGCGCGTCCGGAGGGGTCTCCTTCAGCCAGAGGGAGAGTTCCTGATAGGCTGGGCGAAGATCACCGCCGGGCCCATTCATTTCATCGAAGGCAACTGCCATAAACCGGGACGCTTCTTTCAGGCGGCGGGGACATCGATCCGCTGCTCAAACTGATGGTAGCAAGGCTTGGGCCAGCGCGATATGCATTGCCTGCGGGCAATTGGTAGCAGCGAGGGCCGGTCTGCCTGAAAAACGAGCGGGCGAGTGCTTAACGATGCGGCAAAAGCCGCGACATTCAATGTATCGGGTGCGCCAAAGTTCCCGGACGCATCAGGGAGATAATGATGACTGAAATCGTGACCGCCGGAATCCTCGTGATCGGCGACGAAATCCTGTCCGGGCGTACCAAGGACAAGAACATCGGTTTCATCGCCGAGTACCTGACCAATATCGGCATCGACCTGAAGGAAGTGCGGGTGGTGTCCGACGACGAGACGGCGATCATCGAGGCGCTGGACGCGTTGCGGGAGCGTTACACCTATGTCTTCACCACTGGCGGCATCGGGCCGACCCACGACGACATCACCGCCGACAGCGTGGCCAAGGCGTTCGGGGTCCGGATCGATCTTCATCCCGAGGTGGTGGCACGGTTCGAGGAGCGTTTCGGCGCCGACCTGAACGAAGCCCGCTTGCGGATGGCGCGGATTCCGGACGGCGCGGAATTGATCTCGAGCGCGACCATCCTCGCGCCCGGCTTCAAGATCGGCAATGTCATCGTGATGGCCGGGGTGCCGTCGATCATGCAGGCGATGATGGACATCGTTTCGCCGAAACTGAAGTCCGGCGTGCGGATGCTGTCGGAATCGGTGCGGGCCAACGCGCGCGAAGGCGACATCGGCACGCCGCTGCGCGCCATTCAGGAAGCCAACCCGGACACCAGCATCGGCAGCTATCCGTTCCTGGACGAGAACGGCAAGCCGAATACCAATGTCGTGGTGCGGTCGCGCGATGCCGAGAAGCTGAAGGCGGCGATGACCGAGGTCGAGGCGATGCTGGCGGACCTCAAGATTACGCGGTGAGCCGTCGATGGCATCCGGAGCATGACGATGAGCGACGAAACAGCGCCCAAACCCTTTCCGGTATCGTGGGATCAGTTTCATCGCGATGCGCGGGCGCTGGCATGGCGGCTGAACGGCGCAGGGCCGTTCGAGGCAATGGTCGCCGTGACGCGCGGCGGCCTCGTGCCGGCGGCGATCGTTGCGCGCGAGATCGGCATCCGCGTCATCGATACGCTGTGCGTGTCGAGCTACAGCCACACCTCGCAGGTCGGCGAGCCGACGGTGCTGAAAGGCATTTCGGATGCTGTGGCGCGGCTTGGAGGCGGCACCGGGAAAGGGCTGCTAGTGGTCGAGGACCTCGTGGACACCGGCAAGACCGCGCGCATCGTGCGCGATCTGATGCCTCAGGCGCATATCGCGGCCGTCTATGCCAAGCCGATGGGCAAGCCGATGGTCGATACCTTCATCACCGAAGTATCGCAGGACACCTGGATATTCTTTCCATGGGACACCGGGCTATCGTATCTGCCGCCGATCCGGGATGGGGCGGCGTAGCGGACCAGCAGAGGTGAGATGCGTCTCCATATCCGAGTGTCATCACCGGGCTTGACCCGGTGATCCATCTTCTTTGGAAAATGTGACTCGGAACCGATGGATGGCCGGGTCAAGCCCGGTCATGACGATCTCATGGTCTGACCGTTCGGGCCTTACCCCAATTTCTCCCGTGCCAGCTTCGCGCCGGCGCCGAGGGCGCGGAGCTTGGCCTCTGCAATGTCACGCCGCATCGGGGCCATGCCGCAATTGGTCGTCGCCATGATGTTTTCCTTCGGCACGAACTTCATTACGGCCTCGATGGTCTTCACCACATCGTCCGGCGTCTCAATGACATCGCTGGCGACGTCGATCACGCCGGCCTGCACGATCTTGCCCTTGAGCAGCGCCAGCAGTTCCAGCGGCACATGGGAGTTGCGGCACTCGATGGCGACCTGTTGGATCGGACTCTTGTCGATCACCGGGAAAATCTTCTCGTACTGCCGCCACTCCGCGCCGAGGGATTCCTTCCAGTCGGTGTTGGCCTTGATGCCGTAGCCGTAGCAGATGTGAACCGCGGTCTTGCAGGTAAGGCCTTCGGCAGCGCGGGTCAGCGCCTCGATGCCCCACTCGTTGACCTCATCGAGGAACACATTGAAGGCGGGTTCGTCGAACTGGATCATGTCGACGCCGTCGGCCTGCAGCGCCTTGGCTTCGGCGTTGAGAAGTTCGGCGAAGGCGAACGCCATCTTCACGCGGTCGCCGTAATAACTATCAGCAAGGGTGTCGATGATGGTCATCGGACCGGGCAGGGTGAACTTCAGCTTGCGCGTGGTATGGGCGCGGGCGGCGCGCGCCTCGTCGGCATGGACGCGGCCTTTCAGTTTCAGCGGCGCCACCACCTGCGGGACCATCGCCTTGTAGCGGTCTTTCCGGATTCCCATTTCGACCTTGTGGGCGAAATCGATTCCCTCGACGCGCTCAAGAAAGCCGTGGACGAAATGCTGCCGCGCCTGCTCGCCCTCGGTGATCAGATCGATGCCGGCATCTTCCTGGATTTTCACCCAAAGCAGCGTCGCGTCGCGCTTGGCGTGGTCGAGTTCCTCGCCTTTCAGCTTCCAGGGCGCCCACAGCTTGTTGGGCTCGGCTAGCCATTCGGGTTTCGGCAGCGAACCGGCGATCGTGGTCTGAAACAGCATGGGGCGTATCCCGTTCTATTATTGTTGCACGCTTATCTGCCATGCCGAGGGGTTGGCATACAAGCCGTTCGCGGTTGCGGGATGGAATGTGATCGGGACCGCAGCTAGGATTGTGGACGGCCCGTCCGGGCCAGTCATCTTCCTGCGGATCATTGCATGATTGACCTCTATTACGCGCCGACACCCAACGGGTGGAAAATCTCGATCATGCTGGAAGAACTGGGGCTGCCTTACACGGTGTTCCCGGTGAACATTCGCACCGGCGAGCAGTTCGAGCCGGAATTTTTGAAGATCAGCCCGAACAACCGCATTCCCGCGATCGTCGACCGTGCGCCCGCCGACGGCGGCGAACCGATCCCGATGTTCGAGACCGGCGCGATTCTCGTTTATCTCGCGGAGAAGACCGGTCGCTTCCTGCCGACTGACGTGCGCGGCCGTTTCAGCGTGATGCAATGGCTGATGTGGCAAATGGGCGGGCTAGGGCCGATGCTCGGCCAGCACGGCCACTTCGCGCTCTATGCGGCCGAGAAAATTCCCTATGCCATCCAGCGCTATCGCGACGAGGCCTCAAGACTTTACGCTGTGCTCAACCGGCAGCTCGGCAAGACCGGCGCCTATGTCGCTGGCGATGACTACAGCATTGCCGACATCGCTTGTTTCCCGTGGACCATGACGCACAAGGCGCAGGGCTTCACGCTGGACGACTTTCCGCACATCAAGCGCTGGTATGCCGAGGTGCGTGCGCGCCCGAATGTGCAGAAGGGCCTCGCTGTCGGCAAGTTCGAGAAGAAGCCGTTCACCGAAGAGGAACGCGCGAACATGTTCGGCAAGACCGCGCAGCAGGCGCAATAGAAATGTTTCGTCAGTGCGAGCGAAGCGAAGCAATCCACTTTCAGAAAGAGCGAGAACAGGATTGCTTCGTCGCAAATGCTCCTCGCAATGACGGAAGCGATGAAACGAATAACAAGGAAACGTCATCATGATCGAGTTCTTCTTCGACTGCTCCAGCCCGTGGACCTATCTCGCGTTCACCAATATCCAGCCGCTCGCCAAGGAGCTTGGCGCGGAGATCACCTGGCGGCCGTTCCTGGTCGGCGGCGTCTTCAACACCGTCAACAAGACCATGTACGAAACCCGCGCCAATCCCGTGCCGGCGAAGCAGGCCTACACGGCGAAGGACATGGCGGACTGGACGCGTCTGGCTGGCATCAGGATCAAGATGCCGCCGAGCGTGTTTCCGGTGAACGCGGTGAAGTCGATGCGCGGTTGCATCTGGGTGCAGCAGCAGCACCCGGACAAGCTGGTGCCGTTCGCGACGGCGGTGTTCGAAGCCTATTGGGGCGACGATCAGGATATCTCGAAGGATGAGGTGCTTGCGAAAATCTGCGAACGCGCCGGCATCGATCCCGCAAAATTCTTTGCCGGGATCGGCGAACAGGAGATCAAGGACCAGCTCAAGACCAACACCGACGAAGCGATCGCGCGCGGCGCGTTCGGCTCGCCGACGATCTATCTCGACAAGACCGATATGTATTTCGGCAACGACCGGCTGCCGCTGATCCGCGACAAGCTGATGCGGAAGAAGTCGGCGGCTTGAATTTCTTCACCTTTCCCCGTTTGCGGGGAGAGTTCGACGCGTAGCGTCGGGTGAGGGGCAAAGGTTCGGCAAGAAGGAATTTTGCCCCTCACCCCTAGCCCTCTCCCCGCAAGCGGGGAGAGGGCGCGAATCTCGCCTGCTATCAAGGAACAGGATCATTAAATGCCCCGCGCCGTCGTCTGCTGCGAACTGGGGCCGCCGGAGAACCTGCGGCTTGAAGCGGTCGAGCGCGTCGCGCTGGCGCCCGGGCAGGTGCGCGTCGCGATCCATGCGGCGGGCATCAACTTTCCCGATATCCTGATGGCGGCGGGGCAATATCAGTTGAAGCCGCCGCTGCCGTTCACGCCCGGCGTCGAGGCGGCGGGCGAGGTGACCGAGCTGTCCGGCGTCGATGACGTGAAGGTCGGCGACAGGGTCATCGTGAAGGCGCGGTTCGGCTGCTATGCCGACGAGATCCTGGTGACGCCCGGTCAGATTACGCCGCTGCCGTCGGCTTTCGACTACGCGCAGGGCGCGACGTTTCTCGCAGGTCACGGCACGGCGTATCATGCACTGAAGGATCGCGCGCAGATCAAGCCCGGCGAAATCCTGCTGGTGCATGGCGCGGGCGGCGGCGTCGGACTTGCCGCCGTGGAACTCGGAAAGATATTTGGTGCGACCGTGATCGCCGCGGCCTCCAGCGAGGAGAAACTCGCGACCGCGCAACGGCGCGGCGCGGATCATGGGGTGTTGTATGGCCGCGAGCCGTTCAGGGATGCGGTGAAACGCATTACCGATGGTCGCGGCGCCGACGTGGTGTTCGATCCGGTGGGCGGCGCGATCTTCGAGGAGAGCCTGCGCTGTATCGCCTGGGGCGCGCGGCTGCTGGTGGTCGGCTTCACCGGCGGCATCGGTGTGGCGAAAACCAACCTCGTTCTCATCAAGGGCGCGAGCGTGCTCGGCGTGCGGGCGGGCGAAGCCACGCGGCAAAATCCGGCGCTCGGCGCGGCGCGCCTTGCCGCGCTCACGCATCTGGCCGAGGAGCGAAAGATCAGCCCCAACATCTCGCATCATTTGCCGCTTGAAGACTACGCGGTCGCAATGCGATTGCTGATCGACCGCCGCGCCATCGGTCGCGTGGTGCTCACGACGCGATAGAACAAGAAAAATATTGCAGACGTTGCACTGATAAAGTTTTTTGGTGAACGCGCACGCACCGCATCAATCATTTACGATTTGCGCGCAGATTGCGATCACACCTCAAGCCCGAGATACCGTGATGTTCGCAAATCTGAAAATCCGTCAGCGCCTCGTTTTTGCCGTGGCGCTTCCGATGTTGTTGCTCGTTGGCCTCGCCTGTTACGATGTTGCCGAGAAGTGGAATACGCGCGCGGAGATGGCGATGCTCACGCCGCTGGCGCGGGGTGTCGCCGACATCAGTCGTCTGGTTCATGAATTGCAGCGTGAGCGCGGAAGTGCGACGGTGTTCATCACCAGCCGCGGGGCGGAGATGGGCAAGGAGTTGCCCGACGCGCGCAGGCGGACGGACGCGCAGCGCGCCGCGGCGGTGGCCGCGCTGACGTCGTTGCAGTCGACCACGCGCGGCGATGTCAAGGTTGCGGCGGGCAAGGCGCTCGGTTCGATCGCGGCGCTCGATGCGCGGCGCAGGGATGTCGATGCGATGGACGCCGGCGCGCCGGCCTATTTCACGGACACCATCACGCGGCTGATCGCGGTCGCCAACGTAATGGCGACGCTGAGCGCCGATGGCGCCGTCGGTACGGCGGTCTCGTCCTATGTCAATCTGATGGAAGGCAAGGAGCAGGCCGGGCAGGAGCGCGCGCGGGTGGCGAGCCTGTTTGCGACCGGGCGTTCCGATCTGCCGTCGCTCGGCAAGGTGTTTGAACTGATAGCGGTGCAGGATGTGTTTTTCAGGCTGGCGCTGACGTCGGCGACCAGCGATCAGCGCGCGTTCTACGATCGCACGCTGTCCGGCCCCATGGCCGACCAGGTGAGCCGGATGCGGCAGACCATCACAGACGGCAAGGTCTCCGGCGACAGCAAGGAATGGTTCAGCGCGGCGAGCGCGCGGATCGACGCGCTCAAGTCGGTCGAGGATCGGCTTGGCGCCGATCTGGTCGCGCTGGCGTCGGAGAAGGGCAGCAAGGCGGGACGGACGCTGATGATGCTCGCGATGCTGATGGCGCTGGCGGTCGTTGCCTCGGGCGTTGTCGTCGTTGCGATGGCGCGCAGCATCACCATGCCGATCGGGGGCCTTGTGACCGCGATGACCACTCTTGCCGGAGGCGACCTCACCGCCGACATCGAAAACACCGGCCGGCAGGACGAGATCGGCGCGATGGCGCGCGCGGTGGCGTTCTTCAAGGACAACATGATCAGGACGCGCGAACTCGCCGCCAAGGAAGCGGAATCGCTGAACCGGCGCGCGGCGCGGGCGACGCAGGTTCAGGAACTGACCATGCGCTTCGACACCGACATGTCCGACGTCCTCAAGTCGGTCGCCGCGGCCTCCACCGAACTGGAGGCCACCGCAGCCTCAATGACCGAGACCGCCGAGGAGACGGGGCGGCAGGCCAGCGCCGTCGCCGCCGCGACCGAGCAGGCCTCCGCCAACGTCCAGACTGTGGCCGCCGCGACCGAGGAACTGTCCGGCTCCGTCGCGGAGATCGGCCGTCAGGTGACGCAGTCCGCCACCATTGCCAACAAGGCCGTGGGCGAGGCCGAGCGGACCAACGCCATCGTGCGCACCCTGTCGGATGCGGCGGAGCGGATCGGCGCCGTCGTCAAGCTCATCAGCGATATCGCCGGCCAGACCAACCTGCTCGCGCTGAACGCGACCATCGAGGCGGCGCGGGCCGGCGAGGCGGGCCGGGGATTTGCCGTGGTCGCGTCGGAGGTCAAGGCGCTTGCGGAGCAGACCGCCAAGGCGACCGACGAGATCCGGCTGCAAATCGCCGCTATCCAGACCACGTCGGGCAACGCCGTCAGTGCCATCGAAGGCATTACCGGCACCATCACCGAGATCAACGAGATTGCTTCGTCGATCGCGAGCGCCGTCGAACAGCAGTCGGCTGCGACGCGGGAGATTGCGCAGAACGTCCAGCACGCTGCGATCGGCACGCGGGAGATTTCCACCAACATTTCCGGCGTGACCGACGCCGTGGCCGACACTGGGGCTGCGGCTCAGGAGGTGCTGGGCGCGTCGAACGAACTGAGCCGGCAGGCGGAAACCATGCGCAGCCAGGTCGAACGCTTCCTCGGCGACATCCGCGCGGCGTAAGCGCCGCTATTTGTAGGGCCGCTCGGTCCACCACGGGAAATAGGACGGCATGTCTTTCGACACCGTCTGCGTGAACTTCGCCGGGCGCTTTTCAAGAAACGACATCACGCCTTCGCGCACGTCGGCGGACTGGCCGCGCGAGTAGATGCCGCGGCTGTCGATCTTGTGCGCCTCCATTGGATCGTCCGCGCCGAGCATCCGCCACATCATCTGGCGAATCAGCGCGATCGACACCGGCGCGGTGTTCTCGGCAATCTCGCGCGCCATCGCCCGCGCCGCCGGCAGCAGTTCGTCGGCGGGCAGAACCTTGCTGACAAGACGGCCGGCGAGGGCCTCCTGCGCCGGAAACACCCGGCCCGAGTAACACCATTCCAGCGCCTGCGAGATGCCGACGATGCGCGGCAGGAACCAGCTCGATGCCGCCTCCGGCACGATGCCGCGCCGCGCGAACACGAAACCAAAGCGTGCGTCTTCCGACGCGAGGCGGACGTCCATCGCCAGTTGCATGGTGACGCCGATACCGACGGCAGCGCCGTTGATCGCGCCGATCACCGGCTTCAACGATTTGAAGATGCGCAGCGTCACGCGCCCGCCGCCGTCGCGCACCGCTTCGTCGCTCCATTCGACTTCGCCGTTCGGGCGCAGCGGGGCGGTCTTGCGGTCCGGCCGCGCTGCGCGGTCGAATGTCGCGCCGCCTTCGGAGAGATCGGCGCCGGCGCAGAACGCGCGTCCCGCGCCGGTGACGATGATGGCGCGGACATTATCGTCGGCGTCGGCGGCATCGAACGCCGCGATCAGTTCATCCATCATGACATGGGTGAACGCATTCATCTTGTCGGGACGGTTCAACGTGATGGTGAGGATGTTGTCCTGGATCTCGTACTTGATCTGCTCGTAGGCCATCGACGCGTCTCTCCCGTGATTTCTTTGTTCGTATCGTTTGAAGCGACATCCTACCGCGCCCGCAGTTGTGCTGGCAATTTGCGCAGGCGGGACGCAACTATGCGATGGACGTTTTAAACGCCGAGGCATAGCTTTAATCGATCAGCGGAGATCGATATGCGCGCCGTTCTCGAACATTGTTCAGGCCAGAAGGAAACGTATCTTCCTGCTCAAACCGTGTTTATCCGGGAAGGCGAAACCACTGGCGACCTGTATATTCTGGTGGAGGGCGAGCTTGAGGTTCTCAAGGGCGATACAGTGGTCGCCGTCGTGACCGAGCCGGGCGCCATTCTGGGCGAGATGTCGGTTCTGCTGCATCAACCGCATACCGCGACGGTGCGCGCCTCCACCGGCTCGACGGTCCATCAGATCGACGATGGCGCGGAATTTCTGCGCGCCAGGCCCGCCGCCGCGCTGCTGGTCGCCACGCTGCTGGCGCAGCGGCTCAATGCGGCGACGACGTATCTCGCAGATATCAAGCGGCAATACGCCGGACACGGCAATCACCTCGAAATGGTCGGCGACGTGCTGGAGAGTCTGGTCAACCTGTCTGCGACGAAAGCGTCGCCGGGCTCTGACCGGCAGCCGGAGCGGCTGCCCGATTCACGGCTGTAAGCCAGTCCGGAAGCGCGGCGAGATTCTCCGCAGGACGTTGCAGCGGCCCGCCGAGATCGATCGATTGTTCGCCCGCCGCCGAAAACCAGTAGGCCCTGTTGCTTTCCAGATCGAGCATGATGTGCGCGGGCGGGCGGCCGAACTGCTGGCCGACATTGAAGACCCATGTCTCGCCGAGCCGGTCGAACCATGACCCGTCCTTGATGAAGGGCGACTGGTGCACGTGACCGGAGAGAACCATGTCGGGCTTGTGGCTTTCGATCCATTGCACCAGTTCGGCGTCGCCGAAATGGCGCGCGCCGCCCCAACTGGTCGGCGAATTCGCCGCGGGCGCGTGATGGATCCAGATCCAGCGGCCGCGATGCGCGGCGGCGGCTTCCTGAAGCTGCCTGCCGATCTGTTCCTTGACGCGCGGCCCGTCCCACCAGGGACAGATCGTGAAGAGGGTATCGCCGATGGTCAGACTGTCGCCGTCATGGGCGATGCCGAGATTGCCGACGTCGCCGATCCAGCGCGAGATCTTCTCGCCGGTCTCGTCGCGCTCGTCGAGATCGTGATTGCCCGAACACAGAATCACGCGCGTGAGTTCCGACAGCCGGGCGAGATATTTCCGCACCACGACGATCTGCGCGCGGAAATCGACGAACGACCCGATGTCGAGCGCATCGCCGGCGATGATGACCACGTCGAAATGCGGCGCGGCGCTGAGCACCCAGTCGAACTGCGGCAGCGAATAATGCAGGTCGGCGACCACAAGGCAGCGCATGGCGAATCAAACCTTCGATCGGCAATCGGGAAAAATTTAAATATACGCGCGATGACCCGGCGTTTTTCTTGTACCGCCAATTCCACGCGCTGCCTATCGACGGCGACGGAATCCGGGCAGTCTTTTCGCCGCAGGATTCAAGTTTGCCCTGCGGTGCCTATGTTTTTTGCGTTCGGCGTCGGGAGACGTGCGGCGATTCCTTCGCCCTGGAAGGCGGATTTGGACGCCGTACTGTCACCTGTCTGTGGGATATTCCGCGCCGGACCGGGCTTTCGGCCTTGCCCCGCCCGATGCTACAACCCGCACCGCGCGGACGTGGCGGAATTGGTAGACGCAAGGGACTTAAAATCCCTCGATGGCAACGTCGTGCGGGTTCGATTCCCGCCGTCCGCACCAAGACAAAATCGCGCGCCATAGCGCGCTCGCTTTACCTCCTCTGCCGCCGTGGATTGAAATTTAATGCTCGGACCATCTCGTTCAATGCTGCGGCAGCTTTTTCGAAATCAGTTTTAGTCGCTATCCGCTCCATCAAATCATTTTCTTTGGAGGTTCTGTTGAAACCTTTGGCTTTTTGACCACGATCAGAGTGGCTCCAAGCAAAAACCACAGGACACGCTGGTAGAGGAGTTCGTGGAAAAGGCTCATAGCTCCGAAGCCTGCAATCATAAGGATCAGTAAGTAGCCTGCGGCGTCGTTATTTCGGAAGCGCGCAAATTCCTGCGCTGCGATCCGAATGACTGGTGAAATGAAAGCAATAGCACCTACGATGCCGAACTCCGCGAGGATCCACACCGCGCTGTTGTGGATGATCAGTGGGTAAGCGCCCGTCCACTGCGCGATGAATCTGCCGAGACCTGCGCCCCATACCATGTTGGCGAGGAACATCTGAAGACCGTCCTTCACGGTGGTCCAATGTTCCGCGTCCGAGCTGGGCCTGACGAAGGTCATGGTCTCGACAATGCTTTTTCCTCCGAGAGTGAGCGTTCCTCCAAGGGTGAGCGAGTAGATGCTCAATGCGGCCAAGGTGAAGGACATAATTACGTCGCGCCAGATGCCGGGAATGAGAAAAGACGCGGTAACCAGAACCACGAGGGCAGCACCCATTCCGGCCCTCGATCCAGAAAGAACAATGGCGATCAGCGCCAAGGTGGTCACCGTCAGCATGTATCGTTTCATCGTAAGGCCGACAGCGAGCATCATCAGGCACAGAAAGGCAAAGGCGTTGCTGTTTTGCGCGAAGCCGTTGAAGAAATGGGCGTTCACGACTCCGAACCTCCCAAGAAGCATGTCTGCAATTGCGAAGACTACGACCGCGCAGCCGGTTGCAGCGAAGGTCAAGAGGGTCTTCTCAAGGTCGACCCGCGCAGCCATGGCACCGGCTGCGCCGTAGGCGAGCAGCACGAACCATCCCAGATACTTGTTGACGACTGCCCATGTAGTAAAGCCGATCTCGGCGGCGCCAATGAACAGACCGATGGTCATGATCGCGGTGCAAGCGAGAATGTGCAGTTCAAGACCGCTGATGCGCCATTTCGGTGCCCCGGCTCGCCACGCTTGCAGCAGGAATAAAACGCCGCAGATAATGGTGAAAGGATCCGCGACGTTAAAATTGATTGCGGTGGTATTGGTCGGTACATGGATCTGGAAGAACACCAGACACGCCACCAGAATCGGCAGCGTGGCGCTGAGAACTGCATCATGACGGGCGCCTATTTCGGGAGTGCCTCGCTTCGGAACGTCGATCGGCTTTTTTGAGCGCGTGAATGATACCGCAGCGAGAAGTGTCGCGCAGATGATCGACAGCGCGCCGATCGTGACAGCAACGGTCAGAGCCGCGGGCGCGGACATACCGATGGTGCCGAGCGCACCGACAGCGCTCATTTCGCGAACGCCCCATCCTGCAAAGCTGATCGGGATGCTGGCTGCAAACATCACCAGAGTGGCAGCAGCGGCGAGGTCGGTTAGTTCACACGCCGGGGCCAGCGCCTTTGCCGCGGTGACGTAGGCAGTCAGCATCGTAACCTGAACCGCGGTCGAGAATGCAATAGCCCGAAAAACGCCTACGGTGTCGGCCCAAGTGATACTGGATGCGGCTTTCACCACGTGTTCCCGCCAAACGACTGTAAGGATAACGATGGCGAACGTCAGACCGATCACGATGCGGATTAAATCAAGACCACCTGCGGTGAGGTCGAACGAGAGTTGGTGAAATAGATAGAGCGCGCCAACGACCGCGAGACTGAGCGATACCAGCGCTGCGGCAATGCGCTCTTGCCCCGTGATAATGACCGTGCCTGCGAATGGCACGTTACGGCGGGTGAGATACGAACCGCGAGCCATGAGCTGGCCGAAGATTTGAAAGAACAGCGCGCCGCCCAACTGACCGAGGCTCACAACGGCGATCGAGTCACGGAAGGTCAGCGGGTAGCCAATGGATCGTGCTATCGACCGCACCCGCAGCGCCGCGAACAGTGAACTGACCATGATCGCGATTGTTGGCGCCAAGAAAAAGGCCGGGCTGAGTTGCCGAATAGTCTGCGATATATGAGACGTATCAATATCCCGGGCCGCGAAGTAAAATGCTACCGCCAATAAGGCTAGTGACGAACCAAATTTGACGATTTTATTGCGCACAGGCCGTCCCACAACCGCTCGTTGTGAAGCGCTATCCGCTCAGCGAACAACCGTCAATAGAGGCGATGTGACTAATTTCTAAGCTTTGAAGAATTCCGATGGGTTGAAGCCGTCGAAGAACAACTTCTCACCGGCCCGCTTTAGCGCCCAGCGCACGACAAGCCGGTCTTGAACGTTGGGCGAACGAATGCCAAGCCTTTCCGGCTATCGTGAATGCCGACGCCCGCCAGATTCGTGTCATTGAATCGTTTGGGTATGAAGCAGGAAAAATGGTGGTTCGGCGTTGAGGGCCCGCAACCGGCTGAGCCGACCGAAGGAGAGGACATGGACAAGAAGGCGATGCGGGAAGAGACGGAGCGGCTGGTTCGCGAAGCCATGGAGCGCAAGTCTCTTGTGATCAAGCAGGGCAACACACGCATCGAGGCGAAGTGCGGCAAGTGCGGCGCGGCGAATCGCGTCTCGGCGGAAAAGGGCGTGACCCGCGTCACGTTCGTCTGCAAGGAATGCGGCCAGAAGCAGGAGACGCTCTGAACCGTCAGCGGCCTCGCGGCCGCGCACCACAAATTCAACACGAAGACCCGCAACACGACGTTTATGGATGACGAGTGGATGATTGATCGCCGGGATCGCAGCCTGAGCAGGCCGGGCATCGCGCTGCGCGCTATCGCATCGCGACTTGCTGTCGTGGTTCTGGCGACGAGTCTTGGCGCATGCGCGTCAGGGCCGTCATCGAGCATGTTCGTCGACCCCGCTACATACGAACTTTACAACTGCCAGCAACTCGCCACGGCTCGCACGAACTCCAACAACCGGGTGATTGAACTTGAACGGCTGATGGCAAAGGCGGAGACCGGCGCGGGCGGATCGCTGGTGTCGGGACTGGCCTATCAAACCGATTATCTGTCCGAGCGCGCGCGCCGCGACCAGATCGACGAAAAGATCACCAGCAACAATTGCAGCAGGGCCGATCTCGCGCCGCCCGCCGCGCTGGCGGCGCCGACGGCGCCACCCGTCAAGCGGCGGCGCTAGTCAGGATTGCTTGCTGTCATTGCGACGAAGCCAGTTTTGCTTTGTCAAAGCGTGGATTGCTTCGCTCGCAATGACCGGCAGGTCAATCCGGATACATCTCTGTTTCGGTTTTGAAGCCGGTCGGGATTATGCACGCCAGTCGTAGATCCAGTCCTGCCGCGATAGCAGCCGCGACCCGCCCAGCATTCTGATGACCTGATCGCGCGCGAAGCCGACCGGGCCGCCGAGATGATAGGTCTGGCCGTTCTTGCGCGCCGTTCGCGTCACGCGCGTCACGCGCGGAGCGCGCAGGCCGGCATATTGCGCGAACGCCGCCGTCGAATTGGTTGGCGAATCTTCGAGGCATTTCGCGATCACGGCGGCATCCTCGATCGCCATGCCAGCGCCCTGGGCGGCGAACGGCAGCATCGCGTGCGAGGCATCGCCGAGCAGCGCGATGGGACCCTTATTCCACGCGCCGCCGTCGCGCATCGCGAACAGCGCCCATTTGCGCCAGCCATCGACTGCGCCGATCATCATGCGCGCGGCGATCGGCCATTGCGGCGCTGAAAAATGATTGGCGATCTCGACAACGTCGCCGGGCTCGCTCCAGCCCGGCCTGTTCCATTTGCCCGAGACGACCGCGACGATGTTGATGCGCTTTCCGCCTGCCATCGGATAGGCGACGAGATGCGCATTGGTGCCCATCCAGAGCTGGACACGCTGCGCGTTGAATCCGCGCGGCAGTTGCGTGGCGTCGACGGTCCCGCGCCAGGCGATGCTGCCGGTGAATTGCGGCTGCGCATCGGGGAAAATCTGGTGGCGCACGCTCGACCAGACGCCGTCGGCACCGATCAGCGCCAGCACCGGCTCCTGCTGCCGCAATGTCTGACGGCGTTGAACCACGGTGACGCCTTTGGGGTAGACCGCGACGTCCTCGAATTGCGCGCCGAGCCGCAGGTCGATGTCGGGATGGTTCTTTACCTTCGCCGCCAGCGCGTTCTGCAGGTCGGCGCGGCGCACGATCCAGTAGGGCGCGCCATAACGCAGGGTGGCCGCTTCGCCGAGCGGGATACGGCCGATCTCGTTGCCGGTGCGCGCTGTCATGATGCTGATCGATTCCGGCGCGATCACATGGGGCGCAAGCAGCGGCTGAAGGCCGAGGTCGATCAGGATGCGGCTGGCATTGGGGGACAATTGCAGTCCCGCGCCGACTTCCTCCAGCCGCTCGGAGCGCTCCAGAACGATGACGCGGAAGCCGCGCGCGGCGAGCGCAAGCGAGGTGGTCAGTCCCCCGATGCCCGCACCAGCGACGACGATGGTGCGCGAATCCGCCACAGCTTTTTTAGGCGACCTTGTCCTTCAGCACGCATTCCGGCGGCCGAGCCTGACCCGGTGCAAGGTCGGCGGCGTAGCGGTACAGCGTCGAGCAATAGGGGCAGATAATCTCGTTGTCGTCGCCGAGGTCGAGAAACACATGCGGATGATCGAACGGCGGGTTGGCGCCCACGCACATGAATTCGCGCGATCCGATTTCGATGATGGCCACGCCCGCATCGTTATGAAAGTGAGGGACGACGTGATCCGCCATAGCAATCCTACCCCAATCCTGGTCTTCTGCGTCCTTGAACCCATGCCCCAGCACGCAGCGACGACGCAGCCGCTGCTCTGCAGCATACCGAGCGATACCACTTATTCCTAGATCGCGGCGCCGGTTTAGTCCAATTCGCCGCAGCGGTTAGCGTGTGAATTCGACACAATCTCGCCGTCTTGGGAAAGCCCTTCTTTCGTTGGGGAGGTTGTGTCCGAAAAACGGCACACCATGTCATCGGCCAGTCACGGGCCGTATCGAACCGGCAGGCGATCAAGGGGTTATCGAAAGGCGATGAAAGCATCCTGGCGCATTGGTCTGGCCCTCGCGGCTGCTGCGGCTTCGGCGGGGGCTTTCGCCGTGCTGTGGCCCCATGCACGCGATGCGGGGACCCTGCTGCTGGCTCAGGATGATCCAGCGCAGTTGTCCGATATCCAGGTCGGTTCAGCGCTGCGAAATAACCAGGCCGTGATCGCGCAGGGCGTGTCTCAGGCGCTCGATTCGCACGACGCCGATCTCGCAAAGAGCTTCACCGATCTTGCGAAGGACCGGAATATTGCTGTGCAGTCCGATGTGACCGCGCGGGTCGATGCCGCCGTCGCTGAGGAGAATTCCACCGCCAGCACGGTCAAACGTTTTGCCACCGGTCTCGTGACCGGCGAGGCGGATGACGTGGCCAGCCTGTCCGGCACGGTTGCCGGCGACCTGTTCGTGTTCGGCGACATTCGCGACGTGGTGCGCGAGGGCAAGCGGCTCGCCATGGGCGAGAATGCCGACCGGCTGGTGCTCGGATTGGCAAGCGTTGGTCTGGCTGTGACGGCGGCCACTTATGTGTCTGTTGGAGGTGCCGTCCCGGTCCGGGCCGGACTTTCCATGGTGAAGGACGCCCGCAAGGTCGGCCGGCTCGGCGCAGGTCTCACCGAATGGGCCGGTCGTTCGGCACGCGGCGTGGTTGACGCTCCGATGTTGCAGCAGGCGGTGGCGACGGCCTCATTGGCACGTCCGGGGCAGACCATCAGTGCGATGAAGGCGGCGTTCAAGGCGGAGAAGGCGGGCGCGCTGGTGCGACTCGCCAAGGATGTCGGCCGCGTCGGCGAGAAGGCAGGCACCAAAGGCGCGCTCGATGTGCTGCGCATCGCCGATGGTCCGAAAGACGTGGCGCGCGCGGCGCGGCTCGCTGAATCCAAAGGCAGCCAGACCCGCGCCATCATGAAGATTCTCGGCCGCGGCGCACTGCTGCTCACCACCGGCGCATTCAATCTGGCATGGTGGGTGTTCGCCGCATTGCTGTCGCTGTTCGGATTTATCGCTTCGATCAAGGCGACCACGGAGCGGCTCACCCTGTCCTGGATTCAACGCAGCAAACTCAGGCGTGCCAAGCGCGATCTCGCCGCGGCGCAAGCTCGACTGTCCGCGCAGGCGACCTGACCTGCTGGTCAGGCGCGTTGCGTGCGGATAAACTACAACCCCTCAGATCACGACCGCTCCGGTCACATTATTTTCTCCCAATCATGGATCTTTCGATGCCGAGTTTTCACAACGGCTCCGTTGAAATTGCTTATCTCGACGAAGGCGAGGGCGATCCGATCGTGTTGGTGCACGGCTTCGCGTCGACCAAGAATGTGAACTGGGTCTATCCGTCGTGGACGTCGGTATTGACCAAGGCCGGGCGGCGCGTCATCGCGCTCGACAATCGCGGTCACGGTGACTCGTCGAAGCTGTACGATCAGGAAGAATATCACATCGGCACCATGGCGGGCGACGTGCGCGCGCTGATGGATCACCTCAACATCGCGCGCGCCGATATCATGGGCTATTCGATGGGCGGACGGATCACGGCGTATCTCGGACAGCGCGATCCGCAGCGGCTGCGGTCGGCGATTATCGCGGGTGTCGGCATGGGCCTGATCGAAGGCGGCGGCCCCGGAGAGAACGTGGCTTCGGCGCTGGAAGCTGCGTCGCTCGACGACGTCACCGATCCCGTGGGGCGCACGTTTCGGGCCTTTGCAGATCAGACCCGCTCGGATCGCAGGGCGTTGGCGGCATGTTTGCGCGGCTCCCGCCGGCTCATGACCCGCGAGGAAGCAGCGGCTATTTCGGTTCCGGTGCTCATTGCGGTGGGAACGACCGACGAGATTGCCGGCTCTGCCCACCGGCTTCAGGAGATCATCCCCGGGTCGCAAGTGCTTGATATTCCAAACCGCGATCACATGCGGGCGGTGGGCGACCGCGTCTATAAGGACGGCGTGCTGGATTTTCTCAGCCGGCGGCCTTGAACAGGCGCGTAGATAATTATTCTACTGCTGCGGGAGATAATTATTCCAACGTCAACCTTCACAGACGTTGCAGCCTTCCTTCCCCCCATTATGTGGTAAGATCTCCTCAACGCAGTCAGCCGGACCCACATCACATGGCCAAGCACCATCTCGATCCGAAGGCGGCCCTCTCGACCGTCGATCCTGTCTGGACCCGCATTCGGGATGAGGCTGAAGAAATCGTGCAGCGCGAGCCGGAACTCGCGACCTTCATCTATTCCACGGTGCTGCACCACACCCGCCTTGAGGACGCCGTTGTGCACCGCATCGCGGAGCGGCTCGATCACTCCGCATTGTCCGGCGACCTGATCCGTCAGGCTTACCTTGAAGCGATCCGCCTCGATCCCGATTTTGGCAACGCGTTCCGCGCCGATCTTGTCGCCGTGTTCGACCGCGATCCGGCGACCTCGCGCTTCATCGATCCGCTGCTGTACTTCAAGGGCTTCCATGCCATTCAGGCGCATCGTCTGGCGCACTGGCTCATCAATAACGGCCGCAAGGATTTCGCCTATTACATCCAGAGCCGCGCCTCGGCGGAATTCCAGACCGACATCAATCCTAATGCGAAAATCGGCCGCGGCATTTTCCTCGATCACGCCACCGGCCTCGTGGTTGGCGAGACCGCGGTGATCGAAGACAACGTTTCGATTCTTCACGGTGTGACGCTCGGCGGCACCGGCAAGGAGAACGAGGACCGTCATCCGAAAATCCGTTACGGCGTAATGATCGGCGCCGGCGCGAAGATTCTCGGCAATATCGAAGTCGGGCATTGCGCGCGCATCGCCGCCGGTTCGGTGGTGGTAAAACCGGTGCCGAACAATGTCACGGTTGCGGGCGTGCCGGCAAAGATCGTGGGCGAGGCCGGCTGCGCCGAGCCATCGCGCACAATGAACCAGATGCTCAACGCCATCGGCATTTGATGCGATCTGTTTGCGATTTATCGCGATGCAGGCTCTAGCGGTGCGCGCTGGATCGCATTAAAGCTGTCGCAAATATCATTCAATTGGAGAACGCCCGTGGACGTTACGGAAGTCAGGAAACTCGACGCCTATCTCAAGCGGCTGTTCGGCAATCAGAAGATTCGCGTCGTGCCGCGTCCGAAGAAGGACGACTCGGCCGAGGTCTATATCGGCGAGGAATTCATCGGCGTGCTGTTCGTCGATGACGAGGATGATGACCGGTCCTACCAGTTCCAGATGGCGATCCTCGAGACGGACATCGAGGAAGAGGTTTGAGATTTACGTCATTGCGAGCGTAGCGAAGCAATCCAGAGCTTCAGGTATGAGGCTGGATGCTTCGTCGCTCCGCTCCTCGCAATGACGAGCGCTATCCCCTTGGCGTGCGCATCCGGCGGATGATCTGATCCATCGCGCCCGCCACATCGCGCCACTTGTCGAGCCACGCGCGCGGAAAACGGAACGTCAGATCTGCGCCTTCGATCCGCCGCTCGCTCAGACACATCCCCGGTGTTTTGCCGTCACGCGTGCAGCGCGCGATGATCTGCGGCGACGAGGCATACACCAGATCCTCGCTCGCGTAGGGCGTGTTGTCGCGGAACGGACGAATGCTCAAGCCGTCTTGCAGGCTTCCTGACGTCTGGTCGAGATAGCGCGGATAGATCGTCCGCGTCCGCTCGTCCGGCGACAGCGCGTCATGGTGGGCCGCGATCGACAGGAAGATGCGGTCGATGTCCGGAAGGTTTTCTTCCACCGTCTCCAGGGTGACATGACGCGGCGCGTCGGGGGCCTCCAGCGATGGATAGACGAAGTTGAGATCGACCCGCTCCTGCGGGCCGGTCCGCTTCTGCACCTTCACCCGGATCGCCTTGGTCGGCACATTGAACAGCGTATTGCCGATGCTGACCGGCAGCCGCGAGGGATCGTCAACTTTTTCGACGCCCCAAGTCGGCCACAGCAGATAGGCGACGATGCCGACAGCGCATGCGCCGATGATGCCCATCGCCAGAAGCGGCACAAGATGGCTATGCCGTGTGCCGCGGGCATTGCTTCGCGGTGAGGTCGAGGACGTCAGAGCCATGTGCGGGCGTCGGGGTTTCCGGAGCGGGAAGGCCTCATGGCCCGGTCGAATCGGCTGCGATTATGCCATGTCCCGCCGATTTCCCCGAAGTTCCGCGCGGCGAGAGCGGGCCTGAGCCATGCACACGGTACCGGGCAACGCCGCCGTGTTAACCTTTCCTTAAGGATAAGGTGGCGGGCGCGGCGGCATTTTGCGAAGGGGTAGGGGCGAACCATGGACCGCTTGCGGCTTGGCTCGCAGTCGATGCGTTCTCGTGTGTGGTGGAAGTCCTGTCCGATGTCGCCTGAAGCGTTGAATTCGTTCTTTGCCATTCTGATCGGATTTGCGCTGGCTGGCGCACTGACCAGCGGCTTTCAGGCCTTCGTGCAGCGCCCGCCGGGATTTGGATTGCTGACGCAGGACGCCGCACCGAAGGCCTTCGCCGCCGTGCCGTTTCTGGTGTTCGCTGCACCCTTCATCATCATGCGCAACACCGTGCGCGGCCGGACCATCGAGGGACGGCGGGTCGAGTTCGTGGCGCTGGCCACGATCATCGCCGGTTTCTGGAGCATGATGTCGGGAACATTCGTTCTCATGCTCCTCGAGACCACCGGCCTGATCGCCTGAGCGCCGAGCGTTTGCAGCTTCCATACCCTCGCCAGACCATGTTCGTTCATGGCATTGTCGCGCCGAATTTCCGCGCTGGGTCTGAAGCGCGTTAACCGGAGACAGGAATGGCGATCTACGAACTCGACGGCAAATCACCCCAGCTTCCCGCGGACGGAAACTATTTCATCGCTGAAACCGCGACGGTGATCGGCAATGTGCGGCTGAAGACCGACGCAAGCGTCTGGTTCGGCTCGGTGCTGCGCGGCGACAACGAATTGATCGAGATCGGCGAAGGCTCGAACGTGCAGGACAATTGCACCTTCCATACCGATCCCGGCTTTCCGCTCACCATCGGCAAGAACTGCACCATCGGTCACAACGTCATCCTGCACGGCTGCACCATCGAAGACGGGGCGCTGATCGGCATGGGCGCGATCGTCATGAACGGCGCGATCATTCGCAAGGGCTGCGTTGTCGGCGCAGGCGCGGTCATCACCGAAGGCAAGCAGTTCGAGGAACGCTCGCTGGTGGTCGGTGCGCCGGCGCGGGTGATCCGCACGCTGACCGATGAGCAGGTCAAGGCCATGACCTACGGCGCGGCCCATTACGTCCACAATGGCAAGCGCTTCAAGGCGGGCCTGAAGAAGATCGGGTGAGGCGCGGGGATCCGCGCCTAATATCCGACAGCCAGGTTGAAATCCTCGTCAAACTCCTCGTCACGGGGTCTGGGAACCGCAGCGGATGCGCCGCCGCGCGGCGGATCGTCGTCATCGTCGAGGCGGCGAAGCGCGGACAATATCTCCGCAAGCGGGATGGGATCTTTGTGTCCTGCGATCTGGCGAAGCCAGGGCTTCCCCTCCACGGCGAATGCATCGGACGCCCACGCGGCGAGAATGCATCTTTTCTTGACCGAGGTGAGAGAAGGGTTCGCCAGAACGTCCGACGGATGGGTGAATGAACTGGCGAGAAATGAATGGGCGTGAATGTCGATTGCGTTGCGCTCAACCGATAGCATGGCCTCCTCCTGTGCTCCTTTCGTTGGGATGGCGGAAAGCTATTTAGAAAAACGGCTTTTGGTTTCAAGACCCGCCGGCCGGATTTTCGGTTGCGAAATAGGGAGCAATTTCGGGTTGACGCCGGAACCTGGGGCGGCCATGACCTGCGCCCGGAACCATTCCCTGAAAACTGCGATCAAGGAGATAGCATGGTGCAGAAGACCGCAGCCAACTGGATTGGCTATGCCATGAGCGGCATTGTGGTGCTGGCGCTGCTCGCCGATGCAGGCACGCAATTGTTCCTGCCGCATCTGCTGAAGGCCGAGATGGACGCCACCGGTTTTGCGCAGAGTCTGGCAACACCGCTCGGCATCATCATGCTGGTGTGCGCTGGTCTCTATGCGATACCCCGGACCGCAGTGCTTGGCGCAATCCTGATCACGGGTTTTCTCGGCGGCGCGATCTGCACCCACTTTCGTCTCGGGGAATTCGCTTCTCCGCCGCAGTTCATCTGCCTGCTGCTCGGCGTTCTGGCGTGGGGCGGCCTTTATCTGCGCGACGCGCGGCTGCGCGCGTTGTTGCCGCTCACCTCCGCGCCATAGCGTTCGGAACTACAGCCGGCGGATTGGGGAGAGTCGTGGCGGCCGTTCAATCGTCGCGCTTTCGATCCGCAGATTTCTCACCCGAGGCATCCGCAAAAAGTTGCGGCCAGCCCTGGGGGAGAGCTGGCCGCGCACGAACCGGTCTGGGACGGGGAGGGGTGGGGATACGACCGGGCCGTGGGTCTCCGTGTTGAAGTTCTGGTTTAGCGTGAGCTTGCCGTCGCAACTGCCGGACGGGAATCGCCAAGTGAAACCCACGCGTTCGGATCGGTCTGCGACTGCCGCTTGACGAAGCGGTAACCGGTGTCGGTCCAGGCCACGACTTCCTCGTTCTGATTGTCGAGGATGAACTCGCCCTTGTCGGACTTCACGGTCAGGACCGCGTGGCCTTCGCCCTTCTTGTCGCGCACCACCGTGATCAGCAGCGCCTCGCGCGGCCATCCGGCGTCCATCAGCATCTTGCGCTTCAAGAGGACATAGTCCTCGCAGTCGCCATAACCGTCACTTGGATATGACCAGCGTTCGACGACGCCCCAATGATCCACATCGGTCATCGGCTTGATGGTGTCGTTGACCCAGCGGTTGACCCGCAGCAGATCTTTCCACGCCGTCTGCGTCATCACGATGTCGCGGGCCTGCGTTGCGCCGCCGCGGCAATCGCCCGGATTGTCGGAGCAGAATTCGACCCAGCCGATCGGCGAACGCGTGGTGTCGCCCAGGCTGGCATACAGCGATCGCTCGCCCGCGGCCTGCGCCGCAACCGACATGCACATCAGGCCGGCGGCAACCGCCAGACCAACTCCCCGTCCACGAATTGAAAACATTGTGGCCCCCGTTTCTTGTTGGGACCACTTTTCACACAAAGGATTTGCACGGCGGCTAAGTCGTCGAAGTACAATTAAAGCAAACGCTAGTAAAAACTGGCGCTACTTCAATTTATACTTGAGTAAAATACGCATAAAATTTGAAATACCTGGATTTGTTTCAAACTTTAGCTATATCCGTGCAAGTCGTTGAAATGACTGAAGTTTGTGAGGCGTGGAGCCTTGCGTATCGCGCGCCGCGGAGCCGCCACAACACCTCAAGGCGATACCCAGGACACAGGTATCGCCTTGAGCGGTTTGAAAAATCAGGAATTGCTAACCGCGGCTTTTTACCGGGCGCTTACGTTGTCCTCGACAGTCTCGGCGAGCTGCGCATGGACGAACTCGATTGCGAAGCCTTCTTCGAGGTGGCGAACGACACGGGCCTGCACGCGGCCCAGCATGACGGCTTCGCCGACCATCGGTTTGGTTTCCGCGGCAAGGGCGGCGCCCGACAGCGACAGGTCGATGATGCGGCACGGCATGGCGCGGCCGTCTTCGTATTTCAGGATGGCGACCGGGTTGCGCGGCACGATGCGGTCGTGGCGGCGATCCTCCGGCAGATTGAGGATCTGGCGATTGGCGAGCCAGGTGAGCTGGGCCGCGAGTTTGTCGCGCTTGCGCGGCGTTGCGCTGACCGTCATCGCAAAGCCATTGTCGAGCAGGCGGGTGATCTTGCCTTCGACTCGGCCGATATGGTCGAGATAGGCCACCACGCGCTCGCCCACATTGCCGATACCGGGCGCCAGCATCGCCAGACCGCCGGGCGACATGTTGATCACCTGGCACGGGAATTCGCGCCGGTCCGCCAGCATGTAGCGTCCGAGCAGATGGACTTTCACACGCTGAAAGCGTCGTCGCTCCTGAGCGGATGGACGAATCGATTGTCTTTGCGCCAACGCCATTTTCACACCGGTCGGTATGCATGGACCTTACGGCGATCAGGGTTAACGATGCGTTGCCTTGATGGCGGGGATCAGCGCAGCCCCTCGTAGACGGTGAAGCCGCGGATCATCGACCATTTCCGCAAGGCGCGCGGTCCGCGCTTCTCCTGCCCCAGATGGCGCCAGGAGGTAAGGCTGAAGTCTTTCAGGCTGTCGTAGGCATGCAGTCCCTGGGCGGGGTTGAGCGGGGCGAGCAATCCCGTCAGGCTGACCGGCGTGTGCAAGCGGGCGCTAAAGGGCAGCAGCAGCAGTTCCAGATGAATCCGCGTCCCGTCCGGTGCCTGCGTCGTGATGCCGGCGACGGTGGGGAGCGTTTCCTCGGCCACGATCCCCAGAAGGTCCTCGATTTCCTCGCGGTCGCCGTCGTGGAATAGGCGGGTGAAACTTTGCCCCTTCAGGTCGCGGCCGAGCAGGGCGCACATCCGGGTTCCGGCGACCCGGAACGGGTAACCGGCGGCGGGATCGCAGGACAGGACGAAAATGTCGCCGAGCAGATGACGGACGTGCTCGGGGTCGAGGTCGCTGCGCTCTGGCGCAGCGGCGTCGGACCGCTTCCCATCCCAATAGGAGTAAAACTCCCGGTTCGCTGGATGCTTCATCGTGTTGTCCCGCCCCGCGTATGACGACGGCGAGACAGATTTGTCCCGCTTTCAGGCACCGCGAGGCCCCTTTGTGTTGTGCGGGACTGGAGGTGCAGCGTCCATGCCGGAGCGGCGATTTGCGGGCCGAAGACCCAACTTTGCGCTGTTAACGTTAAGTTAACTATGAGCTTCGTGAATACGCCGGTCGTGGCTAATGTCCGTGCATTCCAAATCGCCGGTCTTTTCCGTGATCGGCGGTGGCATCAAGAACTTTTAAGTTGAACGACAGGCGGCGGAAAACGATCCGATCATTGTGCGGGGAGGGGTGGGGATACCCCGAGCGTGAAGCAGCGCTCTTGCTCGAAAAGCCCGCGCGAAAGACCGGCAAGACCACGGGGAGGGCCTTCAGGCCCTCCCTTTATCTTTTGTGCGATCTTGGCCTTCCGCTTGCACCGCACCGTGAAACCCGCCTATCTCAAAGAAACTGCCCTTTCGCCGTTCCGGACACTGTGCACCCTTGGACTCTCCTGAATCTCCTCGCGAACCGATCCTGACCATTCCCGTCGGAATGACGGCGCTTCTCATCATCATGGTCGGCATACACGGCGTGCGGTCCCTGCTGCCGCTGGCCACCGATCAGGAAGTGATCTGGACATTCGGTTTCGTGCCCGCGCGTTATGACGCGTCGGTCCTCGCAGGGCAGTTTCCCGGCGGCGTCGGGGCAGAGATCTGGACGTTCCTGACCTACGCCTTCCTGCATGCGGACATCGCCCACATCGTCTTCAACATGTTGTGGATGCTTCCATTCGGCAGTGCGGTGGCGCGCCGGTTCGGAACGGCGAGATTTTTCGCATTCTTTGCCGTCACCGCCATCGCAGGCGCGTTCGCTCATCTGGTGACGCATCAGCACGAGGTTGCGCCGATGATCGGCGCCTCGGCGGCGGTCTCGGGCATGATGGCGGCCGCGATCCGCTTCGCCTTCCAGCACGGCAGCTTTCTGTCGTTCGGGCGCGGCGATGCAGAGGAGGCGGCGCGCGTCCCCGCACTCTCGCTGGCACGGTCGCTGCAGAATTCGCGCGTGCTTGGATTTCTCGCGGTCTGGTTCGGCCTCAATGTTATCACTGGCCTTGGCGCGGTCGCGATCGGCGCGTCGGCGCAGAGTATCGCATGGCAGGCGCATATCGGCGGCTTTGTTGCGGGACTGCTGCTGTTTTCGCTGTTCGATCCGGTGCCGCGCGCGATCGTGCAGGACAACAAGGCCGGTGTGCTGCCGCCGGACGGCTCCGATATTCGCTGAGCAGACCTGCATGATGATGCATGTTGCAGGCGGACCAAATCTTCGACATCATCAGGCTGTATCGTTGGGCTGTGCCAAACTGCCGCAAGTAGGTGGGATGAAGTGCAACCAAGTTGACGCTGCGTTGTTTGACTCAAGAGCATACGTGCCGCCGGCAGCCGGTGGGCCCTGTCTGGGGAGACGACAATGACGGTTCGATCAGTTCTGGATACCAAAGGCCACCAGGTCATCAGTGTGTCGCCTGATGCCAAGCTCTCGGCGGCGATCAAGATACTCTCCGAGCGCCGCATCGGTGCGGTGATGGTCATGAGCGGCCAAAAAATCGACGGCATTCTCTCCGAGCGCGACGTGGTGCGCGTGCTGGGCGAACGCGGTGCGGGCGTGCTCGATGAGCCGGTCCGCAGCGTGATGACGTCGAAGGTCATTACCTGCCGCGAGACGGATACCGTCAGCGCGATCATGGAAGTCATGACCACCGGAAAATTCCGGCACCTGCCCGTGGTCGAGAGCGACCGCATCGTCGGTCTGATCTCGATCGGAGATGTGGTGAAATGGCGCGTTGCCGAATACGAGCGCGAGCAGGAAGCGCTGCACGATTATATCAAGACGGCTTGACTCATCGCAGGTCGCGTCATCCTGAGGTGCGAGCCGCGTTGGCGGCGAGCCTCGGAGGATGCGCGGCCGTCCTCCTTCGAGGCTCGGGCTTTGCCCTCGCACCTCAGGATGACGGCGGCGGCGCTTGCGGAGATTACGGTTGCGTCGGCTGTGCCGTGCCGGGCGTCTGACTTGCGGTCGGGGTGAGCAAGCTGATTGCTTCCTGAATCGACTCGATATTTCGCTCGGCTGCGCGGACGCCGTGGGCGATGGTTTCCTCGGCGCGATGGAAGTCGAACCAGCCGATTTTTCCGACGCGCGGCGAGATCAGCACGTCCGGTGGATCGCCTGCGAGGCGAGAACGCGTGATGCGGTCCTGCATGATGTTGAAGGCTTCGACCATAACGGTGGAAATCCCCGGCCGTCCGGCGGTGCCGAAGAATTCCCGCTTCACCGTTTTTTCCGCGGAGAAGAATTTTCCGAAGCCGCGCTTCGCCACGATTTCCGGTTCGGCCGGCGGTTCGGGTTCCACCGGAGGCTTGCCGTGCGCGGAGATAATGGTGCCGTGCCCGAACACGTCGGTGGAGACATTGCAGGCTATGACGATTTCCGCGCCGAGCGCACGCGCTGCCGACACCGGCACCGGATTGACGAGCGCGCCGTCGACCAGCCATCGGTCGCCGATCAGCACCGGCTCGAAAATGCCGGGCAGGGCGTAGGACGCCCGCACCGCCTCGACGAGTTTTCCGTCGGTGATCCAGATCTCATGGCCGGTGTTGACCTCGGTGGAGACCGCCGCGAATTTCAGCGGAAGCTCGTCAATCAGGATTCCGCCGAACGACGCCTCAAGCTGGGCCGCCAGCTTGCCGCCGCCGATCAGGCCGGAGCCGTTGAGGCGGATATCGAGGTAACTGAAGATATTGCGCGGCAGCAGCCCCTTGGCCCAGGCTTCCAGCGTATCGAGATGTCCCGAGGCGTAGGATGCACCGACCACGGCGCCGATGGATGTTCCGACCACGATGTCCGGCACGATCCCGTTGGCGAGCAGCGTGCGCAGGATGCCGATATGGGCAAAGCCGCGCGCGGCGCCGCCGCCCAGCGCCAGTCCGATCGTCGGCTTCTTGTTCGCAGGCCCTCCGACCCCGATTTTGCTGCGGGCGCCCGTCTGGCGAAATCCGATCAAACTTTCCAGCAACGCATGTCTCCTGACGATCCATAAGCTCGAATCAGCCGTCTTTGACCGGATTCACTGACCCGAACGCGAATTGAGTGTGATTGTGCCTCGGACACGCGTTTCGCGTAATCAGGAAATGTGACTGTAGCGCGACCTGCGCCGCGGCAGAAGGCGTTATTCGGCGGATGAGGCCGTGTTGAGGGCGGTCAAGCATGTTGTAAGGCTTGAATTTGCCTCGTTTTCGGTGAAAAACCACCGCCATGACAGCCCTCGGACTCAGCCGCAGGACAGCCGTGTGCAATGCGCGGGCCGATGACCTTCATGCTTTGCGCTGTCGCGCGGGAGTGTGGGTGCTTGCGCTGGCCTTGCTGTTCGCGGCGCTGGTCGCACATCCAGCCGCTGCCCAGTTCGTAGGCGACGCGCCGCCTCCCGTCCCGCCGGCCAACGTGCCGATCCAGGCGACGCCGTCCGGCCCGGCCATCAGCCTCGCTCCGCCATCCGGTCCAGCGGCGACGCCCGGACTGCCCGCGACTCTGACCCAGCCTCCTGTCACGCTGGCCACGCCACCGACGCCTGCGCCTTTGCCCGCACCGTCGCCGGCGCAAGGTGTGCTCGCTCTGACAGCGCGGTTCGGCAAGGATCTCCCGCCGGTGAACGGCGGCGTGGTGTGGCGGGTTTATTCCGACAAGCCCGACGCCAGCGGCGCATTCCAGCTGGTTCGTGAAGATCGCACCGCGACGCCGAACATCGTACTCGCCCCCGGCGGCTATGTGGTTCACGCCGCGCTCGGTCTTGTGAGTGCGGTTCGTCCGGTCACCGTTCGCAACGAGACGCTGCGCGAATCCTTCGATCTTCCTGCCGGCGGCCTGCGCATCGAAGGCCGCGTCGGCACCAGCAAGATCCCGCAGGGACAGATCACCTTCGCGATCTACAAAGGCAGCCAGTTCGAAGTCGGGGAGCGCGCGCCGCTCGCGCAGAACGTCCCTGCGGGCGATGTCATGCTGGTGCCCGAGGGTACCTACTACATCATCTCGACCTACGGCGACGCCAACTCGGTGGTGCGGTCGGACATTCGCGTGCAGGCTGGCAAGCTGACCGATGTCACCGTGACGCATCGCGCGGCGGTCATCACACTCAAGCTGGTCAGCGACAAGGGCGGCGAAGCGTTGGCCAACACTGCATGGTCGGTCATCACGCCAGCCGGTGACGTCATCAAGGAATATAACGGAGCATTTCCGAAGGTGACCCTGTCGGAAGGCGAATACCGCGTGATCGCCAAGAACGAAGGCAAGGTGTTCGAGCGGCCGTTCAACGTCAGCAACGGCGTCGACGGCGAGATCGAAGTCATCGCGCGCTGATGTTGCGCTGTCACGCGCTTGTAGCAAAACCGTCACGGTTTCTAAAACGCGCTAACCATCAGACGACTTAGAAGTTTCACAAATCCCGCATTGTTCCAAACGGCCCGCGGCGTTTACGCCGCCTTAAGCGTGCGCGCATTGGATGCCGCCACTGACACGACAGAATGCCGTGTCGATGGTGTGGGGTGCGTTGTGGTAGCCGTCGCGAGATTGAAGAAGTCGTCCGATCCGGAATTGTTCAGCGACGTTTCGGTGTTGAAGCGAAAATGGCAGGCAGCTCTCAAGCCCGGCAAGGAATTACCCTTCTTTGAAGACGTCATGCTGGGCAGTCTCGGCCGCCTGGCCGATCATGTCATGCTCATCAAGGAAAAGGGTGCGCAACTCGAGATTTCCCGCGCGGGCCGCTATGTCGAGCAATGGCTCGAGACCAGGGTGTGGGATACGCCACTCGATGGATGTCCGCCAGACTGCGGACTGATCCTCGGCGAGGCGGTCGCGAGCGCGCGGCGCACGAGCAAGCCGCATCTCGCGACGGCGCATTGCGTGCGCGACGGTCTTGTTCAAGTGTACGACGTTCTCGCGCTGCCGGTCGCTTCACGCTGGGGCGGCGTCATGATCAGCGCCTACGTGAACAAGCGCGGTGTCCAGTATAATCTGCTCGACGCGATCTTCTGCGCCACCGACGACGGAATTCTGTCCCTGGCGACAATCCGGGACGCCACAGGCCGGCCGGTGGATTTCCAGATTGTCCATCTCAATCAGGGCACCGCGCGTTTGCTTCGGCAGCCCGTGGATGAACTGCGCTGGCGCCGGCTGAGCGCGGGGACTCATGCCTTGTGTTCACCGCTGGTTCTCGACTGGCTGTTCGCCATTGTGGGCGGTGGGGTGGCTGACCAGTTCGAGGTGAGTGACGACACCAGCACGCTGAAGATCAATGCGTCGCCGGTCGGAGACCTGATCGCGCTGTCGCTGACTGACGTGACGAACATGAAGCGCCGCGAACAGTCGTTCCGGCTGCTGTTCGAGAGCAATCCGATGCCGATGTGGGTGTTCGATGTCGAGACAAGAAATTTTCTCGGCGTCAACGACGCCGCGGTGAGCCACTATGGCTACGACAGGGCCACCTTCCTGAAGATGAAATTGCAGGACATCTGGCCGGAAGACGAATGGGAAGAACACACTCACGCGCTCGGCCGGGTAGGCGACGTCTATCAGTCGGGCCGCAACTGGCGGCATCTGAAAGCTGACGGCAGCGAAATCGAGGTGCTGACATTCGGCCGCCGCGTGATCTTCGAGGGACGCGACAGCTTTCTGGTGTCCGCCGTCGACATCACCGAGCGCCGCAAGGCGGAAGCTCGAGTCGCCTACATGGCGCACCACGACGCGCTGACCGATCTTGCGAACCGCGTGATGTTCCAGGACCGGTTGCGGCAGGATCTCGAACGCAGCCGTCTCGCCCGCACCAGTGTCGCGGTGCTGTGCATCGATCTCGACCTGTTCAAGAACGTCAACGACTCCTTCGGTCATCCCATGGGTGATAGGTTGCTGAGACTGGTGGCGGATCGCCTCACGGGCGATCTGCATCCCGGCAATCTGGTGGCGCGGCTGGGCGGCGACGAGTTTGCGATGATTCTCGCCACCGATGCTTCGCCGAACGACGTCAGCGATCAGGCGTTGCAGATGATCGAGACGCTGAGCGCGCCATATCACATTGACGGCCTTGAGATCGTCATCGGCGCCAGCGTCGGTATCGCGATGTCTCCGGGTGACGGCGAGAGCGGCGAAGAACTGCTGCGCAATGCCGACATGGCGCTGTATCGCGCCAAGTCGGAGGGCGGCGGTGTGCATCATTTCTTTGAGAAGGAAATGGATCGCCACGCGCAAAGGCGCCGCGATATGGAAATCGATCTGCGCCGCGCGCTGGCGAACGGTGAATTCGAACTACATTATCAGCCGCTGGTCGATCTGGCGCAGGACCGCATCGTGGCCTTCGAGGCGCTGCTGCGCTGGCAACACCCTATCAAGGGCATGATCTCGCCCGCCGAGTTCATTCCTGTGGCCGAGGATATCGGCCTGATCGTGCCGCTTGGCGAATGGGTGTTGCGCGAGGCCTGTATGCAGGCGGCGAAATGGCCGTCGGACATCAAGGTCGCGGTCAACCTGTCGCCATCGCAGTTCCGTAGCCGCAACCTGACCCAGGTCGTGTTCTCGGCACTGGCGCAATCGGGCCTGTCGCCGCTGCGGCTCGAACTGGAAATCACCGAATCCATTTTCCTTGCGGACAGCGAGGCCAATCTCGCGATCCTGCATCAGTTGCGGGAGTTCGGCGTGCGCATTTCGATGGATGATTTCGGCACCGGCTATTCAAGCCTGAGCTACCTGCGCAGCTTTCCCTTCGACAAGATCAAGATCGACCGGTCGTTCGTGCGCGACATCGCGGAGCGGCCCGACAGCGTGGCCATCGTGCGGGCGATTTCGGGGCTTGGCCGCAGCCTGAATATCTCGACCACCGCCGAGGGCGTCGAAACGGTGGACCAACTCGACTGGCTGCGCGCCGAGGGCTGCACCGAAGTGCAGGGCTTTCTGTTCAGCGCCGCCCGTCCGGCCTCGGAAATCGACGCGCTGTTGCGCAAGTTCGGTGACCGCGCATCACAGGCGGCGTAATCAGAATCGCGTCACGATCTCGCTGAGCGCGGGACGCGGACGGTCTTCGGCGGGCCGCTCGGCCTTGCCGATGTAGATGAAGCCGGCGATCTTCTCGTCCGCCGTCAGGCCCAGCGCATCGAGCACATCGCGGTCGAACGCCATCCATCCCGTCAGCCAGTTCGCCACATAACCCAGCGCATGCGCGGCATGGACGATGTTCATGGCACTGGCGCCCGCCGACAGTTCCTGCTCCCAAGACGGCACCTTGGGATGCTTCGCCGTTCTGCTGACCACGGCGATGACGAGGGGGGCGTGGGTAAAGCGCTTCTTCTCGGCCTCGATCTGGTCCGGCGTCGCCGTGACATTCTTGGCGCGGAATACCTTGCCAAATATCTCGCCGGCCTTGGCGCGTGCGTCGCCCTCGAACACGATAAAGCGCCACGGCACCATCTTGCCGTGATCGGGCACGCGCGCGCCGATGGTCAGGATGGTCTCAAGTTCGGCGGGCGAGGGGCCCGGACCGGTCATGTCGAGCGGCTTCAGCGAGCGGCGCGTTTTCAGAAGGTCGAGGGCGTCGGGCATTGTCTATCCGGATTGTTGGGACACCGCAGCTATGCGCGACGCTGATATCGGAGGTTCAAACCGCGATAACAAGGCATGCAGTTTATGAGGTCTCTAAAGAAGAGGCCTCATATCTAACTCAGGCGTTGGCCCGCTTCAGGTCCGGCGGCATCGCTTCGTAGGTCAGCGTCTTGAGCGCCTCGTCGAGCGACAGCACGGTCTGGCCCTCGCTGCCGAGACGGCGGATCGAGACCGCGCGGTTTTCGGCTTCCTTCTTGCCGACCACGAGCAGCGCCGGCACCTTCGCCAGCGAGTGCTCGCGCACCTTGTAGTTGATCTTCTCGTTGCGAAGATCGATCTCGGCACGCAGCCCGGCCTTGCGGCAGGCGGCGAGCACTTCGCGCGCGTAATCGTCGCCGTCGGAGGTGATGGTGGTCACCACGGCCTGAGTGGGTGCGAGCCAGAGCGGGAAGTGGCCCGCGAAATGCTCGATCAGGATGCCGGTGAAGCGCTCCAGCGAGCCGCAGATGGCGCGATGGACCATCACCGGCGTCACCTTGTTGGAGTGATCGTCGATATAGAACGCGCCGAAACGGCCGGGCAGGTTGAAGTCCACCTGCGTGGTGCCGCACTGCCATTCGCGGCCGATGGCGTCGCGCAGCACGTATTCGAACTTCGGCCCGTAGAAGGCGCCTTCGCCCGGATTGATCGAGGTCTTGATGCGGTTGTGGCCTTGCGCCGCGATCTGTTCGAGCACCTTGGCCATGACGCCTTCGGCGTGATCCCAGTTGGCGTCGGTGCCGACGCGCTTCTCCGGCCGCGTCGAGAGCTTCACCGTCAGTTCGCCGACAAAACCGAAATCCTCATAGGTCGACAGGATCAGGTCGTTGATCTTGAGGCATTCGGCGGCGAGCTGATCCTCGGTACAGAAAACATGGGCGTCGTCCTGCGTGAAGCCGCGCACGCGCATCAGCCCGTGCATCGCGCCCGACGGCTCGTAGCGATGCACGATGCCGAACTCGGCAAGCCGGATCGGCAGTTCGCGATAGCTCTTCAGGCCGTGCTTGAAGATCAGCACATGGCCCGGACAGTTCATCGGCTTGATCGCGAACCAGCGCTTGTCTTCCGCCTCGTCACCGGCCGACTGCGCCGCGAACATGTTCTCGCGGTACCACTCCCAGTGGCCTGAAGTCTCCCAAAGCGACTTGTCGAGCATCTGCGGCGCGTTGACTTCGTCGTAGTCGCCGGCGAGGCGGCGGCGCATGTAGGCGATGATCGCCTGAAACAGCGTCCAGCCCTTGGCGTGCCAGAACACGACGCCGGGGCCCTCTTCCTGAAAATGGAACAGGTCCATCTCGCGTCCCAGGCGGCGATGGTCGCGCTTCTCGGCTTCCTCAAGCTGCTTGAGGTAAGCGTCGAGTTCTTCCTGCTTGGCGAACGCCGTGCCGTAGATGCGCGTCAGCATCGGGTTGTTGCTGTCGCCACGCCAGTAGGCGCCGGCGACCTTCATCAGCTTGAAGGCGTTTCCGACCTTGCCGGTGGAGGTCATGTGTGGGCCGCGGCAGAGATCGAACCAGTCGCCCTGTTTGTAGATCTTGATTTGCTGGTCGGCAGGAATCGCGTCGAGCAGTTCGACCTTGAACATCTCGCCATTGTCGCTGAAGACCTGCTTGGTCTGGTCGCGCGTCCACACTTCCTTGGTGAAGGGCTTATCCTTCGCGATGATCTCGCGCATCTTCTTTTCGATGGCGGCGAAATCTTCCGGCGTGAATGGCTCGTTGCGGAAGAAGTCGTAATAGAAACCGTTGTCGATTACCGGGCCGATGGTAACTTGGGTGCCGGGCCACAGCGCCTGCACGGCTTCCGCCAGCACATGCGCGGCGTCATGCCGGATCAATTCCAGCGCGCGCGGATCTTCGCGGTTGATGAACTCGATTTTCGCGTCATGCGCGATCGGATCGGCAAGGTCGCTGACGACGCCGTCCAGCGCCATCGCAACGGTGCGCTTGGCCAGCGAGGGCGAGATGCCCTTGGCGATGTCGAGGCCGGTTGTGTTTTTCGGGAATTCGCGCTGCGCGCCGTCCGGGAAGGTGACGGTCACCTTGTTGGTTTCGACGGGCTTGAGATTGGCGAGGCTGTACTTCAATCCGGGCGCGGGGGGATTTTGATCGGGCATGTCATTCTCCTGTGGCTCACTCCTGCGAACGGGCGCAGGTAAGCGGTAGGAGCGTTGTATAGCAGCGGATTCGGGCGGTGCAATCGGCAGTTCCTGCCCGGTGCAGCCGTCTCGACATGGCTTTCATGCAGTTGCATTAAACCGGCTGTCTGCTAACAACGCAGCGTGAAACGCTTCGCCCCCACATCCCTGATGCTCGGCAATTTCGTCACCGGCGCGAGCATCCTCGCCCCGGCGGGCATGCTGCCGGAATTGTCGCGTGAATTCGGCGTTTCGATTCACGAAACGGGTCTGCTCATCACCTTCGGTGCGATCGTGCTGTGTATCGGCTCGCCGGTGTCGGCGTGGCTGACCAGCCGGTTCGACCGGCGAATCCTGTTGTCGGCGACGGTGGCGATCATGGCCGCCGCGCAGTTCGCATCCATGCTCGCGCCAAGCTACGCGACGCTGATGGCGGTCCGGCTTGTCATGCTTGCGGTCGCGGCGCTGTTCACGCCGCAGGCAGCCGGCACGGCCGCGATGATGGTGCCGCCGGAGCGGCGCGGCAGCACGATGTCATATGTGTTTCTCGGCTGGTCGCTGGCGCTGGCGGTGGGTCTGCCGTTGATTGCTTATGTCGCGCATCACATCGGCTGGCGCGTGGCCTATGGCGGCATCGGCGTCATCGCGCTGCTGAATCTCGCGCTGCTGATCTGGCGCATTCCGGCCGGGCTGGAGGGCGCACCTGTCCATTTGAGGACATGGGGCGAACTCGCGCGCAATCCGCTGATCATGCTGCTGCTGCTGATCACTGTGTTGCAGACCTCGGGACAGTTCGCGGTATTCACCTATCTCGGGCCGCTGTTCGGCAAGCTCGGCGGCAGCTCCGAACTGGCGGTGATCGCATTCGGCATTTACGGCGTCATGGGATTTGTCGGCAACGTCATCGCCAGCCGCGTGGTCGATACATGGGGCGCCTATCGCACATCGCTGACCATGATGTCGCTGCTGCTGCTCGGCATCACCATGTGGACGCTGGGGGCGGGCTATGTCCCGGCGATGCTGGCCTCGATGTTCGTGTGGGGATTTTCCTTTGCGTCCACCAACTCGATGCAGCAGGTCCGCCTCGCGGGAGCGGCGCCGATGTTTGCCAGCGCGACCGTCTCTCTGAATACATCCGGGCTTTACATCGGTCAGGCGATCGGCTCGGGGATCGGCGGCGTGTTCTTCGCCCACGAGTTGTATTACGCGATCGGTTATGTCGGCATCGTCTTCCTCGCGCTCGCGCTCGGCTCGGTTATTCTCACGCGTCGCGCGCTTTAGTTTTCTGAACTATCGTTCACGCCGCGCCAGCGCGCGTAACGCCATGGCAGATACCAGCGCGCGTTCGCAGAGATTGTATTCGGCACGTTGTCTATGCCCGACGTGCCCCACGGCTGACAGCGCAGCAGGCGCGCCAGCGTCATCCAGCCGCCGGCCCACAGCCCGTACCGCGCGATCGCCTCGTCGCCATAGACGGAGCAGGTCGGCAGGTGGCGGCAGTTGAAGCCGACCAGCGGCGACAGCGTGTGACGGTAGATCCAGATCATGCCGCGGCCGGCATTGCGCGGCAGGTTCTGAACCGTGCCGGCGCAATCAGGGCATCGGGCCGAATGTTTCATATCGCTGCCTTGGCGAATCTCATGCCGGATTTGTCGGCGCTTGCTGGGATTGGCGGCGGTCTTCTGATGAGTTCCTGCGCTGGGAACCGTGCCGTGTTGTCTTTCGCGCCACACTGCGCGACTTATCGCACGATTTTGACTGCGTCGCAGCAAAAGTCGCATGGACGCGGATTCCCGCCGCCGTTACGCTTTCCATAACAACCATGTGACAGATTCGTCTCGTGGTTTGGGGCCGATGCCGTTGTCGATTGTGGCGGGGAAGGAACCAGATTGTCTGTCGTGAGGTCGCTATCTTTGCGCGGCTGGGCGGGACTTTGCGCCGCCGCTGCCATTTGTCTGGTCCTGCCGGGCTCCGCCATGCTCGGCGGTACGGTGCGGGCCGCGACCACTCTCGAAGAACGCAAACTCCCGATGACTTTCAAATGGCACGAGGCCGATGCCGCATGTGCGCAGGACTGCACCGGCTGGATCGGAGCGGTCGGCGTCATCACCGCTGAAACGCCGGCGAAGTTCGAGGAATTCTCGGCAGGCCGTAACCTCAAGGGCGCCACCGTCGTTCTCGATTCCAGCGGCGGGTCGGTGCTGGACGCGATCACGCTCGGGCGGCGGTGGCGCGGTCTCGGGCTGCGCACCACCGTCGGCATCGTGATCGAAAGACAAGGTCCTAGCGGCCTCGCGCGAGACGTCACACCGGACGCCTATTGCGAATCGATGTGCGTGTTCCTGCTGCTATCGGGCAACACGCGCATTGTACCCGACGGCGCACGGGTGCGCGTGCATCAGATCTGGATGGGCGACCGCGCCGACGATGCCAAGGCCGCGAATTATTCGGCAGACGACATGATGATCGTGGAGCGCGACATCGGGCGGCTGGCGAAATACACCTTCGATATGGGCGGTACCGGGGACCTGCTGTCGCTGGCTCTGAGCGTGCCGCCGTGGGAGCCGCTGCATCAACTGTCGGTCGAGGAATTGCGCCTGACCAATCTTGTCACGCTGGACGCTGTTGCGGATATGAGGAAGCCCTCGGACACCGCGGTCGGAACCGCAGCGCCGAAAGCGGTGCAGGATCGCGTTCCGAGCGTGATCGTGTCGGAGAAGAACTCGTTGCCCCCGGTTACAAAGACGGCCGAGGCGACGGCCCCGACCGGTAGCGCGGCTGCGCTATCTGACCGGAAGTAACTCGTCTTAGCTCTGCGCAGGGGCGAGAGCGCCTGCCTTGGCCTCGATCTGGCCCACGGCATCCACCACCGCATCGAAGGTCAGCATGGTGGAAGCGTGGCGCGCCTTGTAGTCACGCACCGGTTCCAGCATCGCAACATCCGCCCATTTGCCGTCGGGCGGCGCGCCGTTTTCCTTGAGCATCTTGCGCACGGTTTCGCGCAACTCGCGAAGCTCAGCGGCGTTCGCGCCGATCACATGGCGGGCCATGATAGAGGAGGAGGCCTGTCCCAGTGCGCAGGCCTTGACGTCGTGGGCGAAATCGCTGACCACGCCGTCCTTCATCTTGACGTCGACCTTGACGGTCGAGCCGCACAGCTTGGAATGGGCTGTGGCCGAGGCGTCCGGGTCGGGAAGCCGCCCGAGACGGGGTATATTGCCGGCCAGTTCGATGATTTTCTTGTTGTAGATGTCGTTCAGCATGGCGGGCGAAATCGCTCCTGCATAAGACCGTTACCGGTCTGCCGCTCTTGGCGGTCGTGTTCTGGAACCTATATAATGACCCGGATGCAGGAATAAACCGCCTGCATTTCAGCAATGCGGGAAATATAGACGGTTTTTTCCCGGATTTGCTGCAATCATGCAGGAAGGCGTCCGGCGGCGACAGGCCGCTGCGGCTGACCGGTGACACTCCGGCCCTGATACCGACGACGGGGCCGGTCGAACGGAGACGACATGGACGCGATCATCAAGCCGATCCGAACCGGCAAGCCGGCGGAAAAATCCGAAATTCCTGCTTCCGACTATATGGCGTCGGCCCTCAATCCCGATCTGGTCCGCCCGTCGCGCGACGAGGCCGAGGCGGCGGTGAAAACGCTGCTGGCCTACATCGGCGAGAACGTCGAGCGCGAAGGCCTGCTCGATACGCCGCGCCGCATGGTGGAGGCTTATGACGAACTGTTCCAGGGCTACGCCCAGTGCCCCGCCGAGATCCTCGACCGCACCTTCGGCGAGACGGCGGGCTATGACGATTTCGTGCTGATCCGCGACATCAACTTCCATTCGCATTGCGAGCATCACGTCATGCCGTTCTACGGCAAGGCGCATATCGCTTACGCCCCGGTGGACCGCGTGGTCGGCCTGTCGAAGCTGGCGCGGCTGGTCGATGCCTACGCCCACCGCCTGCAAACGCAGGAACATCTGACCGCGCAGGTGGCCGGTGCGATCAACGCCATCCTCAAGCCGCGCGGTGTTGCGGTGGTGATGGAAGCCGAGCACACCTGCATGTCGGTGCGCGGCATCGCCAAGGAAGGCGCCAAGACGCTGACGACGCGTTTCACCGGCGTGTTTCATGATAATCCTGACGAACAGGCCCGTTTCCTCAACATGGTTCGCGGGGTCTAGCGCTTCCTTCAGGGGCGCGGCCTCCGCCCTCTGAATGAAAGCCGAATCCGTGACTTCACACTCGCATTCCCACGACATCGAGGAAGGGCTGGCTTTTCGGCCCAAGTTCGACGCATCCGGACTCGTGACCTGCGTGGCCACCGACGCCGCCAGCGGCGACGTGCTGATGGTTGCGCACATGAACGAAGAGGCATTGCGCAAGACCATCGAGACCGGGGAGGGCTGGTACTACAGCCGCTCGCGCAAATCGCTCTGGAAGAAGGGGGAGAGCTCGGGACATGTCCAGCGCGTCCTCGAGATGCGGATGGACTGCGACCAGGACGCAGTATGGATTCGCGTCGAGCAGACGGGCGCTGCCTGCCACACCGGGCGGCGCTCATGTTTCTATCGCGCGGTAAAGAACGAAGATGGTGGCGCGAAGCTGACCTTCGTCGATGCTGACAAGGTGTTCGATCCGGCGAAGGTGTATCGGTAAGCAGCCGTTACCTGACGGATGTTCGCTGAACGTAAGGCGTCGTCCCGGCGAAGGCCGGGACCCATAACCACCAAGTTCTCGGGTATGAATGGATCGCGGGCTTCCAGCATAACAACGACGACAGGGATGATGGGTCCCGGCCTCCGCCGGGACGACCAGTTGCTAAAGCCATCGGCTCAATGAGAGTCTGTAAGCTCGGTGGTCCCGCATTAACCCTTCGTTAACCATAATTGCGGCACGGTATATGAGGTTCCTGGGGAGCGGGCACCACACATGGCGGTCGATACTTCAACCATAACCACCGGGCTGGACTCTGCGCGCGCGCAAATCGCGGGCACGATCAAGAATGCCGCCAATGCCACCGGCGCGAGTTTCGAGTATCTGATCTCGGCGGCGAAGATCGAATCCAATCTCAATCCGAAGGCGCAAGCCTCCACGTCGTCGGCGCGGGGCCTCTATCAGTTTATCGAGCAGACCTGGCTCGGCACCGTGAAAGAGGCGGGCGCGACGTTCGGATTCGGCAAATATGCCGACGCCATCTCGAAATCCTCGTCAGGCAGCTATTCGGTCGGCGATCCGTCCACGCGGGACGAGATCCTCAAGCTGCGCGACGATCCAGCCGCCAATGCTGCGATGGCGGGCGTGTTGACGCAATCCAACAGCTTCAAGCTGACCGGCGCGATCGGCCGGCGTCCGACCGACGGCGAACTCTACATCGCGCATTTCATGGGCGTCGGCGGTGCATCGAAACTGATTTCGAAGGCCGAAGACAGTCCGAACGCGTCCGGCCCGGCGCTGTTTCCGAGCGCCGCAGCGGCGAACCGTTCCATCTTCTACAATCGCGACGGCAGCGCCCGAAGCGTGTCGCAGGTCTATTCGGTGCTGACGTCGCGTTACGACGCTGCTGCGAATTCCCAGACGGCGCGCACCGCGATGGCGGCAGCCGGCGTCACGCCGGGACAATCGCGCATGGCGGTGGCATCGGTCGACAATGCGGCCTATCTCTCGCGCTTTCCGCAGGCCCAAGCACCGGTCGCTGCGCCGATGCAGGTCGCCTCCGCGCAAACCCCGAACGAGCCGGTGTTCCGCTCGCTGTTCCAGACCGGCGACCGCGCCCAGCCTGTCTCTGCCACCGTGCAGGAACTCTGGGGCAACAGCGGTTCGCTGACGCGGCCGGTAGCACCGGGCGGTCCTGCCAGAATGGATACTCCGCAGGGACTCGGCCTGTTCAGCGATTCCACGGGCGTGTTCAGCGGGTAAGACGCAGCTCTTCTCCTGAACAATTGGCCTGATCCTGTCGAATCCGGCAGTATTTCCCGTCTCATTGCGATCATTGCCCCGGGATAGGCATCCTTGATCTACGTCTTCGTTCTCACCGTCGGCCTCATCGCCGGCGTCCTTAGCGGCATCGTCGGCACCGGTTCATCGATCATGCTGCTGCCGGTGCTGGCCTATTCCTTCGGACCGAAGCAGGCGGTTCCGATCATGGCCATTGCCGCCATCATGGCGAACCTGTCCCGCATCATGGTGTGGTGGCGCGAGGTCGACTGGCGGGCCGTCGCCGCGTATTCGATTCCCGGGGTGCCTGCCGCCGTGCTCGGCGCGCGGACGCTGCTGGCGCTGCCGTCGCACACGGTGGACATCGCCATCGGCGTGTTTCTGATTGCGATGATTCCGCTGCGGCGGTGGCTTGCGGCGCGCAACTTCACACTGCCGCTGTGGTCGATGGCGGTAGTGGGCGCCGCCGCCGGTTATCTCACCGGCATCGTCGCTTCGACCGGGCCGATGACGGTGCCGATCTTCATGTCCTATGGCCTCGTGAAAGGCGCGCTGCTCGGCACCGAAGCCGCCAGTTCATTGGCGATCTATATCAGCAAGGCGCTGACGTTCCGGCGCTTCGATGCGTTGCCGTTCGACATCCTGCTCAAGGGGCTCATCGCCGGATCGTCGCTGTTCGCAGGCGCATTCGTCGCCAAGCGTTTCGTGCTGCGGCTCGATCCCGAGTCATTCCGTCTGCTGATGGATGGTCTGATGCTGGTCGCCGGCTTGTCGATGCTCTGGAGCGCATTTCAAGGCTGAGGTTTTGATTCAGCTTTGAGTCGGATGTCCTTGTTGGGACTCATCTTGACGTTGAATCTTTTGCGTGAAGTTCCGGGGATTCAGCGCGCGCGTCAGCCCCGCGCTGGCGCCGTCGCCGAGGTTAACAAAACCTCAATGAACGCAGACGGTTATGGTGAACGTTTTCTTAAGTGTCATGGTTTACGTTTTCTGACAGTGGCGTCGCGTCGCGGTGCCTTGGCATGTTGCGTAAGCCGGAACACCCATGATCGTTCGGCAGTTCATTACCTGGGTTCGCACTGCTCCCGCGGGGGAGCGCGCAGAAGCGACGCGGTGTCTGGCTCGCGCCTGGCTCGTTTCCGATCTGTCGGAGGATGATCGCGCCGCCGCTGAAGGTGCGCTGTTGATGCTTCTCGACGATGCCTCCCCGCTGGTCCGGCAAGCGATGGCCGAGGTCTTCGCCCATGCCGTCGATGCGCCGCCCGCGATTATCGCCGCGCTGGCTGTCGATCAGGCTTCGGTGGCCATGCCGATCCTTGAGCACTCGCCGCTGCTGCTCGACGCCGATCTTGTGGACATGGTTGCGACCGGAAATTCCGAAACACAATGCGCCATTGCGCGCCGCTCCGATCTGCCTGCCTCGGTCTGTGCGGCGATCGCCGAAGTCGGGTGCGCCGCGGCGACACTCGAGCTGATCGAAAATCCGATTGCCGAACTGGTGCCATTTTCACTGACCCGCATCGCCGACCGGCACGGGCATCTTGCCGCGATCCGCGAGTCGCTGCTGATGCTGAACGATCTGCCGGCCGCGATCCGGCTGATGCTTGCGGAAAAACTGTCCAATACGCTCACGCAGTTCGTCGCAGGGCGCGCGTGGCTGAACCCGGATCGCGCGCTGCGCGTTGCGGTCGAAGCGATGGAGCGTGCCACGGTCAACATCGCGGCGCAGACGCGCGGCGAGGAGATGACCGCGCTGATCCGGCATTTGCGCTCGGTCGGCCAACTCAATACCGGTTTGATCCTGCGCGCGCTGTTATCCGGCAATACCGACTTGTTCGAGGAATCGCTGGTGGAGCTGTCCGGCCTGCCGCGCAGCCGGGTCGCGGCGATCGTGCACGATCGCGGCGGCATCAGTCTGAAAGCGCTGCTTGCGAAAGCGGGTCTTCCGGAATCGACGCATTCGGCCTTTCGCGCCGCGCTCGAAGCCAGCCACGAGATCGGATTTGTCGGCTCGGTGGGCGGTGCGACGCGGCTGCGCCGGCGGATGGTCGAGCGCGTGCTGACCCATTGCGAAACCGCGGAGACAGTGGCCGAGCCGCTGCTCATCCTGCTGCGACGCTTTGCGACGGAATCCGCGCGCGAGGAAGCGCGACTGTATTGTGATGAACTCGCCGCCGATGATTTTATCGATACGCTGAACGCTCACGTCGCTTTCGAGCAGATCGACTACGAGGACGCGTATCAGGACGACACCGGCGCCGATGACTACGTAGCGACCGATGAATACGCGCAGGCCGATGAGTATGCAGAGGTTGACGATTACGCAGAGGCGACTGGGTACGTCGAACGCGGCTACCGTGAAAACGACTACGGTTATGACGACCGGCTGATCGCGGCGTAGTGTTTCAATAACCGACGCATTTATCCAAAAATTATGAATCGTCATCCTGAGATGCGAGCCGCGTTTGCGGCGAGCCTCGAAGGATGACTGATCAGAATAACGCCGTCGCCCTTCGAGGCCCAGCCGTTCGAAGAACGGCGTTCTTTCGAACGCCTATTGCTTCGCTACGGTACCTCAGGGTGACGGCGAGTTAGGATCGGGACGACATCGCGGGTGTGTCAGTTTTCCGGCACGATGCTTGGCGCAAGCACCGCTTCGAGATGCTCGGGCCGGTCGCGGTTGGCGTGGATGAGAAATTCATCCGCCACGCCGCGCAGGCGCTTGCTCAGTTCGTCCGCCATGCCGAGGGCATCGATCCGGGATTGCTCGCGGAAGATGGCAAGGATGGCGTTGACGTGATGCAGCACCAGTTCGCCTGGCACCTTCGCCAGATCCGGCGCGTGTTCGATGATCCGGCACAGGCTTTCCGCGGCGGCGGCGGCCGTGGGATAGCCGAAGGTCGCCGCGCCACCCTTGATGTCATGGGCCGCGCGGAACAGTTCTTCGTGATTCTGGCCGTTCAGTCCGTCACGCTGGATCGCTGCGTAGGCTGCGCTCAGCCGTTCGCACTCCACCTGCATCCAGTTGTTGAACTCGCCGGCAAGACCGGCAAGAGCCTGCTCGGCGCGCGCGACGGGATCGTCGATCTCGTTTTCTTCGGCATATCGCACCATCTTTCGTAGCGGATTCGGCTGCGAGATGACCTGATGGTCCGCGAAGGTATCGACCTTGACGTCGGTGGGCGGCTTGCGGGCCATGATTGTCCTAACTTCCGGAACGGGCTTTTTCGAGCAGCGACGGCTGCTGCATGATTTCGACTTTTCCGCCCACACGGCGTTCGACGCCGATGTAGGTATTATTGGTGTTGCGGCGGCGATCCGGCCCGAAATAGTTCTTGGTCTTGATGAAGGGGCGGGGGTTGGCCACGACGTTGAGGATGCGCTGATAAAGCCCTTTGGCGGAGATCGGCTTGGCGAGAAATTCGGTGACGCCGGCGTCGCGCGCCACCATGACGCGGCGCTTCTCGGAATGGCCGGTCAGCATGATGATCGGGGCGTAAGGATTGCCTGCGGCTTCCGGTTGGCGGATCATTTGCGCAAGCTCCAGCCCGTCGAAGATCGGCATCGACCAGTCGGTGATGACGATGTCCGGGACATAGTGGGAGAACATTTCCAGCGCGGTGGCGCCATCCTCAGCCTCGTAGACTTCGCGCGCGCCGAACGAATGCAGCAGCGTACGCAGGATGCGTCGCATATGCGCATTGTCGTCACAGACGAGAAACCGCAGCTTGTTGAAATCGATAATGAACATGCGCAGCCCGAGGTGGCGCACCTGACGCCAGGTACACCGCGCGTTAACTATATGCAGCCGCCGTTAATGAATGGTTATCCAAGCCGGACCGGGGCCCTGGATCAGAACCCGAACTGCTCGCTCAGGATGCGCTCTTCCAGGCTGTGGCCGGGGTCGAACAGCATGCGGATCGAAATGGTCTTGTCCGCTATGATTTCGACGCGCTTGACGTCGCGCGCCTCGTCGTGGTCGGCGACGGCCGCGACCGGCCGCTTGTCGCTTTCGAGCACCTCGAACACAACGAACGCGGTATTGGGCAGCAGCGCGCCGCGCCAGCGGCGAGGGCGGAACGGGCTGATCGGCGTCAGCGCGAACAGCGCGGCGTTGATCGGCAGGATCGGACCCTGCGCCGAGAGATTGTAGGCCGTGGACCCCGCGGGGGTCGCCACCATGATTCCGTCGGCGATCAGTTCGGCCATCCGCTCGTGCTCGTCGACCAGAATCCGCAGGCGAGCGGCCTGATGGCTCTGCCGGAACAGCGAGACCTCGTTGATGGCGTGGTGGATATGCACCTTGCCGTGAATGTCGGTGGCGCGCATCAGCAGCGGATTGATCACGGTCAGCCGCGCATCTTCCAGCCGTTCGATCAGCGAGTGCTGGCTGAACTCGTTCATGAGAAAGCCGACGGTGCCGCGATGCATCCCGTAGATCGGGATGCCGGAACGCATGTGCTGGTGCAGGGTTTGCAGCATCAGGCCGTCGCCGCCAAGCGCCACGACCACGTCGGCATCCTCCGCCGGCCGGTTGCCGTGCACGGCGACGAGCTGGGCGAGGGCCTGCTGGGCCTCCGTGCTTGGACCCGCCACGAAGGCGATCCGCTGATATTTCCTCGGCGTCGTCATGGCGATCGGTCAGCCCCGGTAGGCAGCATCAAGAGTGATCCTGCGCGGGCTTCGTCTATACGAGGTTTTCGAGGCTTGTCGAGGCGCGAAGAGGCCAGGCAAAACAGCCCCGCGCGGCCGGTATCCGGTCCGCGGGGCCTATTCTGTCAGTTAACCACAAAAGTGCGGTTGACGCTGTGTCAGTCAAGAACCGGCACTGGGCATCCGCAGGATGGCGGTCAGTACGATGTCCGACCGTTCGCCAGCGCGGAGGCCAGCGACTGGTATTCGACGCTATTGCGGCCGGCGAGGGCTTCGATTTTGCCGAGGTGAACCTTCGCCTGCTCGCGATTGCCCTGTTCGACCTGCCACAGGCCGTAATACTGCCAGGTGCGGACATGGTTCGGGTCGGCCTTCAGCGCGCGCTCGTACCAGACGCTGGCCAGTTCGTAGTTTCCGAGCTTGCGATAGGAGTAGCCGATCAGGTTGGCGACGTCGGCCCGGTCGTCCTCGCCCAGCGCCTTGAGCTGCGGAATGGCGGCGGCGTAGTCGTTGTTTTCATAGATCGTGGCATAGGCCGCGCGATAGCCCTTGAGAAACGCCGGATCATCGAGTGACGATTTCTTGTCACTTTTCTTCTCACTTTTCTTGCTCTTGGACGGAGGCGAAGATTTGGTTTCCGATGCGGGCGGGGGCGACGGTGTATCCGAGCCTGCCGCTAACGCTGAATCCAACACCGGTGCCCCGACGAATGCCGAAACAAGAAGCACCAAGGGTATCTGCCTGATCGCGAAGATGCGCATGTTGACTCTCCCGTTGATCGACTGGGCCGATCCTATACCGCCTCTACGTCCCAAACACCGGGCGGTTTCAAACATTCCCGTGATGCGCGTCATATTTCCGGCTGCCTTGGATCGCTCCGGACATGGCCAAACTTTCATCCAGATGAACGAAAGCCGCAGTCGCGCTTCAGATTGAGTTCAGCGCGCCGGACCTAGGGTTGTTTCCGACGATCGCTGCCCCGGCCACACCGGCGGTCGCATGAAACAGGAGAAACCCATGCTGAAGATCTTTTCCGCCGCGCTGATTGCGACCTCGGTCCTTGCTGCGCCTGCGATGGCAGCCACCGTCATCAAGACCGAACGCGGCCCGGTCACCAAGACCATCGTCGTCAAGCCGTCGGTCGCGAAGGCTCACGCCCAGGTCGTTGTAGTGAAGAAGCATCGCCATCATCGCCGCCCGGTGGTCCATACCCACCGTCATGGCCACGGCCACAAGGTCGTGATCGTGAAGAAGCATCGTCACTTCTGATTGCGACCGATCGCTCCTGATATTTCCCTGGGCCGCTATTGCATAGCCCCCGCATCGAAGCGGTTCATGGAAAGAAGAACGGCCCGCGGTCATCGTGAGATGAGTGCGGGCCGGGCTGTTTGGCGTACCTTGAAGATTCAAGTTTCTATCAGAATGTCACGCCCGCCTTGAGCATGTAGACACGGCCGGGCAGCGGATAAGCGCTGTAGTTGCCGCTCGTGAACTGGCTGGCGATGGCGTAATCGTAGTAAAGCGTATCGAAGACGTTGATGACCGAAGCCGACCAGAAGAACCGGTCGTACTGACCGCTCAGTTTCAGGTCCAGCGTCGCATTGGCCGGAATGAGCGCCTGATTGTTGCGCTGGTCGTTGTCCATGCGCCGTGCCCCCCAGAAGCGCACGTTTGCGTCGATCACTGCATATTTTTGCCAGACATCCCAGGTTGCGCCGAGATTGCCGCTGACGCGCGACACCAGCGGAACGTCGTTCCCGGTGAACTGGCCTTCCTCGAACACCGCGCGTGTGTAGGCGACACCGCCGCGCAAGCGTACCGTGTCCGTGACGGCGAGAGAAAAGCTGGTTTCGCTCCCGTAGCGATGGGTCGGGTCGAGATTGAGATTGTATCCAAGGAACGGGTTGAAATGGATCTCGTTCTTCAGGTGCATGTCGTAGATGCTGGACTGAAGCTCGAACCGTCCAGCGCGCACACGGATGCCGCCCTCGACGTCGTATGATGTCTGCGTCTTCAAGGCGAAGTTGCTGGGTATCGGATTGAAGAATGGATCGAGATGCGGTCCGGCTGCCACCCGCTCGTCCACGTTGGGCGTACGAAAAGCTCGAGCAGCGCGGCCGAAAACAGCAAAGCTGTCGGTGAAGCGATGTTCAAGGCCGATGTGCAAGGCATGCTGGGTTTCGCTGGAGTTCAGCGGAGCATCCTGCGCGCTGGCATAGAACGGTTGTGTCGGTGCGGTGGGATCGTAGCGATCCGTTGCGCTGATGCTGACGTTCTGAATGCGGGCGCCATAGGATAAATCGGTGGTCGGGAGAACGCCGATGGTTTGTTGCCAGTAGCCTGCAACAGTGCGTTGTGACAGATCGTAAGCGTGGATCGGGGCAAGGCCCTTCGCCTTGCTGCGATCGGAGTCGTAAGTTGCGTCGTAATAATCGATGCCGGTCAAAATGTTCGATCGCAGGCCGAAGATGTCATTCTTGATGTTCAGGCGCGGCGTGATCGACCAGGTCGTCAGGGTGCTGTCGACATAGTTGTCGGCGAAGGTCCCGAAAAACGATCCCTGCTGCAATTTGTGGCGGACGCCGCCGTCGACGATTAGTTCGGCCCCATTCCAGAGCGTCTTGGTGAACCCGGCTGTTGCGTTGGCGCCTTGCTTGTCGCCGAAGTCGAACGGTGTCGCGGCACCGCGCCTGTTGGTGGCAAGTTCGTTGATGAGGGGGGTGACCAGTCTGCCACCAGGGAGGCCGATATGCTGGTCGTCGCCCGACAGGTTCAGGAATGCGCTGAAATCCGGCGTGGTGTAGCGGACCTCGCCGACGGCGTTGCGCTGATCGGTAGCATTGTTGACGCGATAACCGTCCGACTTGAAGGCATTGGCGAATGCTGCCGACGACCACGGGCCGTGATTGGTGGTGAGGGAGACGTTGCCTTGGCTCGAATTGAACGAGCCCACACCGCCTTCGACCCGCATCTGGATCGGCTTGCCGACGCTCGCCCCGGTTTTTGTGATGACGTTGATAACGCCGCCGACGGCGTTATCGCCGTAAAGCACCGCGCCGCTGTTGCCTTTCGTCACTTCGATGCGTTCGATCGACTGGAGAGGGATTGTCGAGAGATCGACGCCCGCAAGGTCGAGATCGTTGATGCGACGACCGTTGATAAGAATGAGCGTATTCGCCGTTGCGAACGCGCCGAATCCTCGGACATCGACAGTGGTGCCTGCGCCATTCACACCGCCGAACAGACTTTGCAGTTGAATGCCAGGCACGGTCGCCAGCACGTCCTGAACGGTCTGGCCTGGCGAACGCGCGATGTCCTCCGCGGTGATGACCGATGTCGATGCGCCGACAATGCCGCCAGAAATGCGGCTCGCATCGACGTTGACGGGCGGCAACGATGTTGCCTCCTGCGCGAGGGCGGGTGTTATCAGCGCTGTGCCCGCAAGGCACGCCGCCGCGAATGAAAGGCGTAGTTTCGCCGTTGGAGAATATCTAGAAAACAGAATCATGTTGTTGTCCCGCCGATGCATGTGATCGCGGAGACGCGGTGAGAACACGCGCAGGCATGACGGTGCACGGCGAGCGAATGCCGCCGGGCCTGACATCATGACTGAGGAAACGGGCCATCGGCCGAACCTCCGCAACAGTTACGTCACGTCACCGCTGCGGAATGCCGCCCCTTCGCACGCCCCGTGCGACGGAAGGATGACCGGTACAGGCAGGTCTCCTGGCTCGCGGATCGTCGCCGTTGCCCGCCTTCCCATGCTTGGCTGGTCAGCCTTCGCTCAGTGGCATATTGGACAACGGCTCACCGCTGACAGTTGCGGGGGCAGCTTCGGAATAGCCGTGTAAACACGGCGGCACCGAATTCCCTATTGGCCAGCTTACGCTGGCACCTGTGCCGTTGTTCCAATCAAGCGGCGGAGGCTTGCCTTGTCAATGCCGCAATGTCTAAGAAACCAGTGGCACACCCATGGTCACGGACTTCATCCGGATGCGTTGCAAATTGGTGACATATATACGGAGCGCCGCGGTCCTGCTCGCGCTGGGCGTCGGCGGATGCGCCTGGACTGGTGGCAACGACAATCTGTCCTACACCGCGGATCGCGGCATCGATGATCAGAAATATCCTGCGAATTACCGCCCGGAACTGCTAGCCTTCCTGCGCACATATCTGAACGATCCGCGCGGCGTGCGCGAGGCCGTCATCGCCGAGCCTGCGCAGAAGAAAGTCGGCGGGCGCCTGCGTTATGTGGTTTGCCTGCGCTTCAACGCGCGAGGCAGCGGCGGCGCTTATGCCGGCGTGAAGGAGCGTGCCGCGATGTATATCGACGGACGATTCGACCGGATGATTGAAGATGCCGGAGAGTTATGCGAGGGCGCGACTTACGCTGCATTTCCGGAGATGGAAAAGCTGATGCGCTGAATGGCGGCCTGACTGCGAGTGCAGGCTGAGGGAAATGACATGACCTTGAAATCGGCGGGACGCCTTATCCTGTGTCTGCTGCTGTGTGTCGGTATCGGCATTCTCGGATCGATCGTGACGCGACCGGAAATTCCGGTGTGGTATGCCGGGCTGGCCAAGCCATGGTGGACGCCGCCACCGGCGGTCTTTCCGGTCGCCTGGACCATTCTCTATATCTTGATAGCAGTGAGCCTGTGGCGGCTGTGGGATCGCGCAGCGCCGTCCCCTGCGCGTGCATCTGCGATCACATGGTTCATGATTCAGCTTGCGCTGAACGCGGCATGGTCGCCGGTGTTCTTCGGCTGGCACGGCACGCGAACCGCGCTGGTCACTATCATTGCGCTCTTGATCGCCATCGTCATGACAATGATTGCGGCGTCGCGGGCGGACAAACCCGCCGCATGGCTGCTCACGCCATATCTGGCATGGATCGCCTATGCGACCACGCTCAATGCAGGCGTGGTCGCGATGAACTGAACGTTACCCTTACGAGAAGTGTTGCACGATGGCCTCGAAGCCGCGTCGCCATGCGCGATAATTCTCGACTTCGAGCGGAATTGGCTCGGCCGCAACCCGGACGATGACCAGTTCGCTGACCGGATCGATGTAGATCCACTGGCCGTGGATGCCGATGCAGCACAGCGTGCGCCGCTTGCGGTCGATCTGGTAGAACTTGCTGCGATAGGCAGCATCCGGAAACATCTCGGCGAATTCCCCGCGCGCCCATGCCGCCGGATCGCCGTTGTCATTGATGTCGTCGATCCACCAGCCCGGCACCACCTGTCTGCCGTTCGCCACGCCGCGCTGCCGGATCATTTCACCAAAGCGGGCAAGATCGCGCGGCGCGGCGCAGATGCCGCCCGCGGCGCGCATCGCGCCCTCCGCATCGAGCGTGATGTAGGCGTCGGTTTCCGCGCCGAGCGGTGTCCAGAGATAGTCGCTCAGCAGATCGGAGAGGGCCCGGCCTGCGGCGCGTTCGTAAACCCAGCCGAGGAGGTCGGTATTGGTCGAGACGTAATGGAATGCGTGGCCGTGCTCCTTGCCGTCCGGTTTTTGCGTGGCCAGAAACTCGCGCAACTGCATCGCGCTCTGGCCGGGCTTGATGACGTCCCAGCCCACCGCGCGGCGATAGCGCGCGACGTCGCCATCAGGATCGACATAGTCCTCAGTGAACGCGATACCGACCGACATATCGAGCAGGTGACGCACTGAGCAGCCGCCATAGACCGAAGACAAAACCTCGGGGATATAGTCGCTCACCGGACGGTTGGGATTCAGAAGGCCCTTGTCCGCCAGAATTCCGCCGAGCGCGCCGCAGATCGATTTGCTGACCGAGAACACGATGTGCGGGGTCCGCGCATCCATACCGCCGGCGTACCATTCGGCAGCAATGCGCCCGCGCCGGAGCACCACGAAGCCTTGCGTATGGGTGTTGCGAAGCGCGTCACGCAGCGTTGTTGCGCCGCCGCCGATGCCGTTGAAGGCAATGTTGCTGATTTCCGCAGGCGCATTCTCCAGAGGGGCGGGATGTTTCGATGCTGCGATGTTCGCGGTCGGCATCAAACGGCGGACGTTGTGAAAGCTCCAGTCGCTTGAAGGCTGGGTGCGCCAGTTGGCGAGCGTCACCAGCTTGTCCCGCGCGGGCGGGAATTCGGTCATCAGACTTTTTGCAGGACTCTTGGCGGTCGATTTGATTGTCATGGTGATCTCTGACTGAGGAGGGGGCGGCATTGTGCGTTTTAATCGGCGGAAAACAACACTGCGCCGCACAACCGGTCGGGACGGAGGGGGTAGGGAGAGAGAATCGGACTCGAAAAGAGAAAACAGGCAAGGGGATCGGCAAAAAACAATGCGCGAGACTCTTCGGCAGGTCAGCGTTCAAATCATTCCATGAGCAAGATGATTCTCAGACTGGCTCCCACAGAGTACTTCGCCGTCGACACGCTGTTGGTCGTGACGCTGGCGGTCGCTGCTGTGGTGAATGCCTGGTGCCTCAGCGCCTATCTCTGAAGCCTGCAGCTTGGGGCTGTTGCTTTGAGGGTGCAGACGCGCGAACGGCCGAATCGGTAAAAACCGATCCGGCCTTATGCGATTCAAGCCATCGGGCCTGCGTGGTTAGTTGTAATCCGAGTACTTGAACGCAGGCAGCGCCTTCAACTGGTCCTTGGTGCCGCTCATGACGGCGTGGTCGGGATACCAGTTGTCCTTCGTCGCGCTCGCCGAACCGCTACCTGCTGCGCCCGTCGTGGTCGTGGAGGGGGTCGCCGTCGAAGACGGCGACATTCCCGGCGCGGCCGGTGCGCGGTCAGCAGAAGCCGAGCGGATCGGTTCGTTCACCCACTTCAACTTGTCGAAGGACACGGCGATGTCATGCTGGCCGACGCCGAGGAAGCCGCCGACACCGATCACCACGGCATTGATCTTGCCGCTGTTGTCGACAAGAATTTCGCTGATGTCGCCAAGCTTCTCGTTGGACTCGTTATAAACAGCGAGGCCCACGAGTTTCGATGCGCGCCAGTTGCCCTTCAGATTTTGCTGAACGCCCGTCGATGCCGATGCAGCCGGCGGCGACGAAGCCGGTGGTGTGGTGGTGGTCTGCGCAAATGCCGCGCCGCTGACCAGCGCGGTTCCGAGCAAGGCGGTTGCCATGTATTTCGCAATCATTGGATTCTCCTTTCAACAAATCGATTGAAACGGGAGAACCCAAACCGCTTGCTTATGTTCCGGGAACTGACGCTAAACCGCCGCGTCAATTCAGCAAATGAGGCGGCACTGTCGCGGCAGGCAATGGAACCATTCCTGTCTCGATCGCGACCTGCAGGTGATGCAGTTCCGCTTCAAGATATTCGTTCGCCGCAAGAAGCGCCATCAAGGCACCCCGCGTGTCGCCACCGCACTTTGCGATGACATCATCCAGTGCGTTTTCGTAGCGGTCGTCATGGTCCTTGAAATCAGTCATGATCGTCCTCGTCCCCGATGGGCCTGAATCGCCGGTCAACCTGCGTTGGAAACGGTGACGGGACCGTGACCGTTCCGCGACGCAGCAACTTGTCCACGCAATTCACAGGGCTTGTGGGGAGCATTCAATGATCGGCCCGCGCCTTTTCGCGCAGCGCTATTTCGCGACCCGATCCACGGACCAGACGTCGAAGATTCCGAGGTTGTAAAGGAAGGCGAGCACCGCGATCACGCCGATCGCGGCGATCATATATTTGTGGTGCGCACGAAAGCCGCCCGGATATTCGCTCATCGAAAGCTACTCACGCGGAGTTTCGCTACTTTCAAGGGAGCGGGTTTTGTTCGTGAAATCTGCCACGGTCTCGCAAACGGCAGCGAGTGACGGGCCGGGCCGTCGTCTACGGATTTTGTGTCGAGCGTGGTAGCCAGAACGAACATGTTTCCGCAGGAGGTGCAGAAAAAATGATGATCGACCAGATTGGGAGCTCCCGGTTGCATTTCGGATCGGTACCACTTCATCTTGAGATCACACTGTACACATACAGGGGGCTCAAGTTTTTTCAGGGATTTTCTCAGCCGATCTACCATCGCAGGCTCGTCACAACCGTCTCGTGATTCATCAGTTTGACATGCCCAGCGTTTTGCGGCCAACGCGCACGATGAGTAAACAGCACGAACGGAGAGAGAACAAGTGGTCCTGATGTCGACGACGGCAAGACCGCTGCCTCAAGCGGCGTTGACGCCGTTTTCCGGCATCAGACATGGTGGATCGGCCTGAGTATGAGGATTTTGGTGCCGGTTGAGAGGATTGAACTCCCGACCTTCGGTTTACAAAACCGCTGCTCTACCGCTGAGCTAAACCGGCATGGGGCAACAGCTATCAGCGCCGCCGCGCCGCGACAAGACCGGTGAATCCACCAAAATCCGACCACTCATTAACCTTCGGCTTTCCAGAATCTTATTGATATTCCTCGCAATTGAACGAGGGCTGATGTTTACGCGTTAGGCTTACCTGACGATTGGACCGGCCCTTTAACTCCTGCACAGGGACGCTGGATTAGGGTGGGGCCTCATTTGTAGGCGACTCCCATGCGCGTGGCACTGGCATTGGCATTTTCGGTTGCGGCAACGGCGACGGCACTGGCCGACACCGGCCCGCTGATCGTCATTCCCGGAAAGCCCGGCGTTCCCGTCATTATCAACGGCCGCGATGCATCCTATGCGGTCGTCGAAGGCGAATGGGGGCTCGCCAGAAATTTCAAGAATGCCGACCGGGTTTACGGCGGCTGGGACCGCTACACCGTGCCGGAAGTCGGCCATTATTATCCAACCGCCGGACGCACACCGGGCTATGGCCGCCTCGAGATCCAGCCGCCAGCCAATCGCGCGCTGCCGCAGCCGGCGGAGAGCTATCACCAATCCTGGTCGGCTCAATCCGCGCCGCCTGCGCCGCAGCCGCAATACGACATTCCCATGTACCCGACGGTTATCGAAGGCGACCGGCCCCGTCAGCGTCCCCCCAGTTACCGCCCGAACGGCTTTCGTCCGGATCTGAAATAGACACATCACCAAACAAAAAAGCGTCCAACAGGAGAGAGTAATGCGTAAGACGATTGCAGGATTGATTGCAGGAGCGGCCTTCGCCGCCACGATGGCGACGGCGCCCGCACAGGCATGTGTGGTGACGGACCCGTGCGGTGGCTACGGTTACGGCTATCATCATCACTACGGGTACGGTGTCCGTGAACGGCTGCCCGACCCGGCCGGTCCGCAATATTACTGGGTCAATCAGGGCCCGACGTTTACCGGCCCCGGCAATTTCGCTCCGGTGCCCACCTATCAGGAGCGCGCCGTTGTCGGCTCACGCTACTATGGCCGGCCCTATCGCTACGGTTACGACGGCGGACCTTACGGCAACGCCACCAGTCACTATTACGACGGTGCGCCGGGCGTGCAGGGACCGGCGGTCTATAGCTATCGTTTCAGCCGCCGCCACCATCACCACCACCGCATGCATCGCCCGCATCGCAGCGCCCCGAAGTACTACTACACGCAGCGCAGCCACGGGCACTCGATGGCGCATGGGCCGCGCATGAATCGCGCAAAGCCGCATCGTCACATGCACTGATCGTTTGTATGATCTGAATGCACCGCCCGCCTGCATGATGCAGGCGGGCGTTTTGTTTTGTGCCGCGTCAGCCCATGAGCCCAAGGCGGCTTGTGCCGATATAGAGCGCGAGCGCAGCGGCATTCGACACGTTGAGGCTCTTGATCTTGCCGGGCATGTCCATCCGCGCCACGACGCTGCAGGTTTCGCGCGTCAACTGCCGCAGGCCTTTGCCTTCCGCACCGAGCACCAGCGCCAGCGGCGCGTGCAATGGAACGGCGCTGAGATCGTTTTGCCCTTCGCTGTCGAGACCAACCGTAAGGAAGCCCGCTTCGTTCATCTCACCCAGCGCGCGGTGCAGGTTCGCGACTTCGACGATCGGCACGAGTTCAAGCGCGCCGGACGCGGATTTCGCCAGCACGCCCGTTGCTTCCGGACTGTGCCGCGCTGTGGTGACGATCGCCCTGACGCCGAACGCCGCCGCCGAACGCAGGATCGCGCCGACATTGTGCGGATCGGTGATCTGGTCGAGCACAAGCACGATGCCATCCTGCGGCAGTTCATCGAGATGCAGGCCGGGCAGGGGATCGGCTTCGGCGAGCAGGCCCTGATGCACCGCATCTGGCCCGAGCCGGCGGTCGATATCGCCGGGATGCACCAGCTCCGGCGGGACGCGGGTGTCGATCTTCTCGTCCACGAGCCGCCGGGCGACATTCTCGGTCACGAACAACTTGCGGAACCGGCGTTGCGGATTGGCCAGGGCCATCGTGACGCTGTGCCAGCCATACAGGATGACCGGGCCATCGCCCTTTCCATGCCCCTTGCCGCCTCCCCTGGCCTCGCGATCGCGCCAGGCGGGGCGGCCACCCTGCGGTTTTCCTGGGTGCTTCCCCGGCTGCTCCCCGTGGCGCTCCCGGTCCCGGTCGCCGCCGCGTCCACCCGTTTTGGGGCCTTTGAAACGTGATTTCCGGTCTCGATCGCTCATGCGGCCTTGTCCCACGGGGCTGGAATAATGGCAATTTTCGGCTTCGGACCGGACAGCAAGGTCCTGTCATATTCGTCAGCGCCTTGGTTGACTTTACCCCGCTGCTTCGCCCATAAACGCGCCGACCGGGCGCCCGTCTACGGGCACGCTTTTTACCGTCATCCATGGCCGTTCAGCCACCCCTGCTTGGGTGGATGAGGGTGTCCGATGACGTCGAGCGGGGGAGTGTCCCGAGTGGCAAAGGGAGCTGACTGTAAATCAGCCGCCGTATGGCTTCGAAGGTTCGAGTCCTTCTTCCCCCACCAATCTGAAAACGCCCGGGAAACTCCGGTTTCCCGGGCGTTTTTCATGCCCGTCGGCTTGTGCCGGGTATTTTATTTCATATATGCGATATATGCGATTTCCCGAGCGCTTTGCGCTGGTGTGAGGTGCCGATGCCCCGACCCGAGCTTTACCCCATCAAGAAAGTGATCGGTTTCAATCAGAACATGATTGATGCCGTCGATAAGTGGCGCGCAAAGCAGAAGCCCATACCGACGGTGTCGGATGCGATCCGGCGTCTCCTGGAGCTGGGGCTTGCAGGGGCGAAGGTCCCGCGTCCTCGTCCACAGCCAACGTCCTCGAGCGCGTCCGAGCTCGCGGGCAGGCAACTCGACAAACTTTCGGACAAGTCGGTGCCGGCGGAAGAGCAGGCAAACCGCAAGCGCCGGTTGCTGAAGGGGCCCGAAGAATTCCGCGAACATCGCATCGACCGCAAGAAGGCAAAACCATTATGACGGACCGATTGGAGACGCTTCAAAAGGCTCGCGCCCGGATGATCGAAGATCGCGATGGCTACGCAAAGGTTCTTGCCGCGCCGTTCGATCGTGACAAGGCCGAGCGCTCCCGGATCCGATTCGTCGAAACTCAATCGCTCATCGATGCGTTGGATCGTGCCATTGCAGGCGAGAAAACCGGCGAGAGCGGCCCGCCAGTCGCCGCAGCGGGCTTCTAATGCTTGGCGTAACAAGCGCCACTCACTGGAAATGTGAGCGGCGCTGAATTGCGGAAGCTAGTTAATGGTACCGATGGTGGCGGCGAACCTTGCGGGGCCTGACCACAGGCTGGTTGCCGGCGAAGGCATAGAACGGATTGAGTTGGCAATAGGCGCGGCGGCCGGATGCGCTCGCCGTGCACTGGGCATAGGTGCTGTAGTAGCAGGTGCCGGGGCCGGCCTCGAAGGCTTCGACCAGGCAGTAACGATAGGGGGCGGCTTCCGCCGACCCGGTGCCGAGGACGGCCATCCCAGTCATAGCCAGTACCGCCAAAAGTACGTTGCGCATGAAATCCTCCCGGTTGGACAATGTTTACAGCGAAAACCTGTTCTCTGGAATATGGTTCCGGCTGGCGCCACCACCAAATCAATCGTGGTTGAGGCCGCTGGATGGCCATGCTAGTGCTCGCCGCGCCGCGGGTGTAGCTCAATGGTAGAGCAGCAGCCTTCCAAGCTGAATACGAGGGTTCGATTCCCTTCACCCGCTCCAAGCCCCTCATAAAAGCCGCCAGATGGTCCGCGATTGCGGGCCGCTAGCGATTCGGCATGGCACCGGTCTTCGCCAGCCCGGTTAGTCGGCGCTGGGGCGGTGCGTGCGATCCTGGGATGCGGCAGGCCAAAGCAAGCCGATGCCATTCCCAAAATGTCTGCAATTTTACCCATTGGGAACGGAACCGCCCGCCCGGCGCTTGTCCTATTTCCGTAAGGGAGAGATGCATGCCGGGCACGGACCTCGCCGATGGTGATATTTCTCTTCTTTGTGACATAGCAGGCGGTCTCAGCGGGCCGCTGGAGTCGTCGAAGCTCGACCGCGTCATTGTCCTGATCGCAACCGGCCTTATTCGCCGCGAGTCCACCGGGGACGGCAGCAGGCTGAGGTTGACCGAGAAGGGACAGGAATTGCTTGCTGAACGCGGCGTCGGCATCCACGAAGCCTGAGCGAGAAATGATGTCTGGGCAGCAGGACATCGGCGCCGCGTTACGCCGTCTTCATGTTCGACACCACCATCGTGGCGACATCGGTGTAGGTATTCACGAGCGGTCCCACGATGGCGTGCATGGCGTTCTTCGAGACAAGCGTGTCGTGCAGGATCAGATGATCGACGCCGGTGGTAAGAAAGCAGATCACAGCGTGGCGCGGCGTTTCGACGATCGGCTCGCCCTTCACATTGAATGACGTGTTGATGAGCACCGGCACGCCGGTGATGGCGTCGAATTCCCTGAGCAGCCGGTAAAGCATCGGATTGGTATCTTCCCGCACGGTCTGTACGCGCGCCGTGCCATCGACGTGAACGATGGCGGGAATCTTGTCGCGCCATTCCGGACGGACATTCTTGGCGATCAGCATGAAGGGCGAGTCTTCCTCACCTTCGAACACGTCCTTCGCGCGCTCGTAAAGAACGATCGGGGCGAACGGGCGGAACGGCTGGCGATGTTTCACCCGGCTGTTGAGGATGTCCTTCATCTCGGGCTTGCGCGGATCTGCGATCAGGCTGCGGTTGCCGAGCGCGCGCGGTCCGAATTCGGAGCGGTCCTGAAACCAGCCGATCACCTTCTGGTCGGCCAGAAGTTTCGCGGTCTCCTTGGCGATGTCGCTGCTTTTCGTCTGCGTGGTCTGGATGCGAACCAGGGATTTGCCGAGCGCTTTGGCAATATCCACGTCGGAATAGCGGCGGCCGATATAGGAGTGCATCATCTCGAAGGAGCGGGGCTGTTTCAGAATTTCATGCCAGCCATAGTAGGCGCAGCCGATGGCGATGCCGTCGTCGCCGGCGGCCGGTTGAATCCAGACGTTCGGAAAGCTGCCCTCGCGCGCAATGCGTCCGTTGGCGACGCAGTTCAGCGCGACGCCTCCGGCGATGCAGAGATTCTTTGCGCCTGTGGTTTCCCGCAGCCATGCAGTCCGCGCCAGCAGCACCTTCTCGGTGTCGTCCTGAACGCGCCACGCCACATCCTCCCAGTGTTTCATGGAAGGGCTGCTTTCCCATTTCTGATCTGGGTCCGCCACGTAAGGCTTGTTGAGTTCGGCGGTCCAGCGCGGAACGGTGAGTTTGTTGTTCTCGATCCGCATCAACGGCTTGACGTTGCCGTGCCGTCCGTAAGGCGCAAGCCCCATCAACTCGCCGCACTTGTTCCAGTCGCCGAAGACGTAGGTCGAGGCGCGGCTGTAGAGCGCCCCAAGACCCGGCATGTTGTAGAACTCGTCGCTCAGGAAGCCGCGATCGGGCTCCATCCAGACTTTCTTCAGGCATTCGAGTTTTGTGCCGGAAAACTTGTAATAGCTCTCCGATTCGCGCGCCAGCGGTGTCGCTGCGTCCGACTCGGGAAAGGGTTCGTTGACATCGGACCGATAGCTGCCGACGCCATCGACGATCATGATGACGCCGTCCTCATAGGGGGAAACGGCGAACGCGCTGTAAGCATGCGCAAGGTGGTGGGAGATCGTCACGACCTTGTCGGAATTCGACCGAAACCAGGGATGCGCCTTTGCGTCCGCCCGCTCATAGTCTGGCAGGAAGCCCGGCAGGTCCTGATACATCAGCCGCTCTTCCATTTCCGGAACGGGCAGGATGTAGCAATTGCGAACCACCAGATCGACATCGTCCAGCGCGATGCCTTCGGCATCCAGACAATAGTCGATGACTTCCTTGTAAAAGCCGCTGGCATGCTTGTCGCGGGTGATGCGTTCTTTTGCGATCGCGTAGGCGATCTCGCCATCCCGCAAGAGGCACGCACTTACGTCGTGGTCATAGGTGTTGAGGCCGAGGACGTAAGTATGTTTTTTAGGCATTGACCGACTTTCGAGAGCGAGCACGTTACGCATTTAGTGATGAAAATCGCCTGAAAGGTTCATGAACATCTCGCAGATGCGAACGCATGCAGGGTTCATTTGGCATTCATCATTCGGCCAGCATAGTGTGCAGCAGTATGAACACACAATGATGGGCGTTTTCGGGAACTCAAGGGACCCGCTATCATTGTGCTTCCTCCGGCGGTTGCTTGACCGGTGAGGGGACTTGCCCCTAGTCTGGAATTGGATGACTCGCGTGATATTCCGTTCTTTGGATTATCGATTTGAGAAAGAGCCTGAACGGGACGCAGGCCTGACACGACAAATGCAAAGAGGTGCTAAGGCGCTTCTCTGAACTGGAGGTTCTTTCATATGGCCCATAACATGACACGTTCGAACTTCTTCAAGCGCGGCCTGGCGGCATTGGCTTTGGTGCTGATCTATTCGGTCAGTCTCATCGGTTCGTCCCTGCTGGTATCGGCAGCGACGTCGACGACGGCGGAAGCCCGTGGCCGGGGTCGGGGTGGAGGACGTGGCGGCGGACGTGGCCGGGGGCGCGGACGCGGCTATGGTCGCGGTCGGGGTTACGGCTATGGCTTTGTCGCCCCGGTTGTGCGTGGCTGTTACTGGAGCCCGCGCTGGGGCCGGACGATCTGCCCGTATTGATCGGCTGATGGCTCGCGCATAAGGCGAGTACATAAAATAATAAAAAGAGGCGCGGCGGTTTCCGTCGCGCCTCTTGCTTTTTTTTGAAGGCGATCAGCGCATCGCGTATGCGGCGCAGGAGATATCTCAGGATTTCCGGGAGCCTGCTGCACGCACGCCGATGGGTGTGGCCGCGCTGGCGCCCCCCGTCAGAGCGTCTTTGGCGACAGCCACGATGCGCCGGATGATGTCATCGGTGTTGTTGAGATCGCACAATCCTCCAGACAGTTTCTTCAGCCGCTCGCTATCGGTGATGGTTTGCCGGATCATCGCCAGCGCGAAATGCAGGCCCCAATAGATATCTACTTCATCGCGATGGGGCATGGCCAAGCGCAGCGCAGTCGCAAACCGCTGGAGATGGCGGAATTCACGATCAACGATCTTCTTGATCGGTGGCACCGTTTCAACCGATGCCCGCGTCATGAAGCGGGCAGCCGCCGAGCGTTGAAGATCGGGGCTGAGACACCAGCGCAGCGGGGGGCCCACCAGGGCGAGCAGGATCGCGTCGACGCTCGGCCGTCCGCCGCCTTCCAACTCCGCGGCCTTCAGTTCGGCAAATCGCTCACGGTTGAGCACCGTGGTGCGGCTGATGAACAGGTCCGCCAGCAATTCGTCCTTCGAGCCGAAATGGTAGTTCACCGCCGCGAGATTGACACCGGCGGCGGCAACGATATCGCGCATTGTGACTTCGCCGAAGCTGCGCTCCGCCCACAGCACCTCGGCGGCGGTGAGGATGGCGGTTTTTGTCTGATCGCTCGACATCGAAGCCATGCAAAAAGTGAGAGGGGCCTGTAAAGGCGGGATTTATTCCACGCTGCGAAACAAAATCATACATTTGTTTGAGCGGCAGTCCGATGGCGTCTTGCCATTCAAACAAATGTATGAAATCAACCTAGCAGCAAGATTGCCGCGCGGCAAGGCGCTCACCGCTGACGAGACAATGTCAACAATGCTGACGTTGATTGTCGGGTGGACAGCTGGTTGCGAGTGTTGCAAGACGATTTTCAATTAACAACAAGAGAGGACAGTCCCATGGATTTCACGATGTCTCAGCGCCAGACCGAATGGCGTAACCGCGTTATCTCGTTCATGGACAAGCATGTCCGCCCGGCCGCTCCGATCTACAAGGAGCAGGACGCCAAGGGAGATCGCTGGAAAGTCATTCCGATTCTTGAAGATTTGAAGAAGAAGGCGCGGGCCGAGGGTCTCTGGAACATGTTCATGCCGCCGAACGAGCATGAAGACGATGAGTTCCGTGGCGCCGGTCTGAGCAATCTTGAATATGCGCTGCTCGCCGAACAGATGGGTCACTTCTATTGGGCCTCCGAGGTGTTCAACTGCTCAGCACCCGATACGGGCAACATGGAAGTGTTCATGCGGTACGGCACCAAGGAGCAGAAGCGCCAGTGGCTGAAGCCGCTGATGAACGGTGAAATCCGCTCCGCGTTCCTGATGACCGAACCGGCAGTGGCGTCGTCCGACGCGACCAACATCGAAACCAGCATCAAGCGTGATGGTGATCATTATGTCATCAACGGCCGCAAGTGGTGGTCGTCCGGTGCCGGCGATCCGCGCTGCAAGATTACTATTCTGATGGGCAAGACCGATCCGACCGCCGCCCGCCATCAGCAGCAGTCGCAGATCCTGGTGCCGCTCGACACGCCCGGTGTCAAGATCGAGAAGATGCTGCCGGTGTTTGGCTTCGACGACGCGCCGCACGGCCATGCGCAAATCCTGCTTGAGAACGTCCGCGTGCCTGCGAGCAACATCCTGCTCGGCGAAGGTCGCGGATTCGAGATCGCGCAGGGCCGCCTTGGTCCCGGCCGCATCCATCACTGCATGCGTACTATCGGCGCAGCCGAGGAGGCGCTCGAAAAGATGGTGAAGCGGCTGTCGTCGCGCACGGCATTCGGCAAGAAAATCATCGAGCAATCGGTGTGGGAACAGCGCATCGGCGAAGCGCGCACCAACATCGAGATGACCCGTCTGCTCTGCCTGAAAGCGGCGGATATGATGGACAAGGTCGGCAACAAGGCCGCGCAAACCGAAATTGCCATGATCAAGGTCGCCGCTCCGAACATTGCGCTCAAAATCATCGACGACGCGATCCAGGCCTTCGGTGCCGCGGGCGTATCCGACGAGGCCGGTCTCGCGAAGTCCTATGCGGGCATCCGCACGCTGCGTCTGGCGGACGGACCTGACGAGGTTCACAACCGGGCCATTGCACGGCTTGAGCTTCGGAAGTATTCCAATCAATAACTGAAATAATAAGATTGGGAGACAATATGGGTCTCGGTGTGAGGGACGACGCTGACTTCTCCGGCACCATGCCGGTGGAGGAGCGCCATCGTGTCGATGAAGCGAAGCTGGCCGACTGGATGGCTTCGCATGTCGAAGACTATGCGGGGCCATTGAAGGTCACGCAGTTCAAGGGCGGTCAGTCGAACCCGACATACCGCCTCGACACGCCCAAGACCTCCTACGTGATGCGGCGTAAGCCGTTCGGCAAACTTCTGCCGTCGGCTCACGCCGTGGATCGCGAGTTCAAGGTGATCGCGGCCCTGCATGCGCAGGGTTTTCCGGTGGCGCGCGCCTATGCGCTCTGCATGGACGATGCCGTGATCGGCGCGGCCTTCTACATCATGTCGATGGAAGAGGGGCGCGTGTTCTGGAATCCGACGCTGCCGAATCTCGCACCTGCGGAGCGGCACGCGGTCTTTACTTCCAAGATCGAAACGCTGGCGAAGCTGCACAGCTACAATCCGGAAAAAATCGGCCTTGGCGATTTCGGCAAGCCGGGAAATTATTTCGCGCGCCAGGTCGATCGCTGGACCAAGCAGTACGTTGCTTCCGAAACCGATCCGATTCCGGAAATGAACAAGCTGATGGAGTGGCTGCCGAAGACGGTTCCGCAGCAGCAGCGCGTGTCTGTCGTGCACGGCGACTATCGTCTCGATAACATGATTTTCTATGCCGACAAGCCGCAGGTAAAGGCGGTGCTCGACTGGGAATTGTCGACGCTGGGCGATCCGATGGCCGACTTCACCTATCTCCTGATGCAATGGGTGATGCCGGGTCTCGACGGCGCCGACTTCAAGGCGCTCAACATCCCGACCATGGAAGAAGCCGAGCAGATCTACTGCAAGGCTTCGGGAATTTCGTCGATTCCCGATCTCAACTGGTACTTCTCCTACAACCTGTTCCGGCTCGCCGGCATCGTGCAGGGCATCGCCAAGCGCATCGTCGATGGCACCGCCGCCAACGCCAAGGCGGCAGAATCCGCGGCGCGCCGCATTCCGCTGGCGCAGGCGTCATGGCACTACGCGCAGAAGGCGGGTGCGAGCTAAACATCAATAGTCAAACGATGTGACGGTGCGCTCCGCGCCCGTCGCTTCATCAGAAACGCTGGAGAACGTCATGGGTCGCCTTGAGGGCAAGTCCGTCATCATCACGGGTGCGGGCAGCGGCATCGGCCGCGCCGCATCGCTGCTGTTCACCAAGGAAGGCGCCAGGCTGATCGCGGTCGACAAGACCGACGGGGTCGAGGAAACCGTCGATCAGGTCCGCAAGGCCGGCGGCACCGCCGAAGCCGTGATCGCGGATGCCGGTTCGGAAAGTGATGTGAAGTCGTATATCGCGAAGGCGATCTCGGCCTACGGCAAGCTCGATGCAATCTGGGCCAACGCCGGTATCGGCGGCGGTTTGATTCCGATTGCCGAACAGACGCCCGAGCACTGGCACGAAGTCCTGCGCGTCAACCTGATCGGACCGTTCCTCGCAGTGAAGCATTCGATTCCGCATATGGTGAAGCAAGGCCATGGCGCGATCGTCTGCACCGCGTCGGTCGCGGGTCTCAAGGCCAATGCCAGCGGCCATCCTTATGCAGCGAGCAAGGCGGGTGTCATCAGCCTGGTGCAGACCACAGCGTATTCTCTTTCGGGTACCAATGTTCGCATCAATGCCGTTTGCCCCGGGTTGATCGAGACCGGCATGACCAAGCCGATTTTCGACAACGCGAAAGAGCGCGGCACCGAAGGAAAGATCGGCCAGCTCAATCCGCTGAAGCGGCCGGGCCAGCCGCACGAACTCGCGGCGATGGGCCTGTTCCTCGCCAGCGACGAAGCATCCTATGTCAATGGGCAGGCATTCCCGGTCGACGGCGGTCTCACCGCGTCGATGCCATACGCCGGCAAGCCGATCTGACATCATGTCGAACGCGCCCGCCAAACCATTTGTCGCACAGCACGCCGTTCCGGCGGGTGTGACATCGACGCGATGGTGGTGGGTGCGGCACGCACCGGTGCGGGAGGACGGTGGCAATATCTACGGCCAGTATGACATCGGCTGCGACACCAGCGATACCGTTGTCTTTAAAGGCGTCGCGAAATTCCTGCCCAGAGATGCGGTTTGGTTTTCGAGCAACCTCAAACGCACGCATCAGACCGCCGCCGCGATCTGGGCGGCGGGTCTGCCGAAGCCGGACCGGATGCATCAAGACAAGGCCTTCGCGGAGCAGGATCTCGGCGAGTGGCAGGGCATGAACCGAGCGGCGTTCTTTGCGGCGCGCCCAGCGTCGATTGCGAGCTACTGGTTCGCGCCTGCGCATGAACGCGCGCCGGGCGGTGAGAGCTTCAACGACCTGTTCGACCGCACTGTGGCAGGTATCCAGCGTATCAATGCTGCGCATGCGGGCAAAGACATCGTCTGCGTGTCGCATGGCGGGCCGATCAAGGCTGCGATCGCGCACGCGCTGGGGCTTGAAGCCGGTGCGGGATTCGCCTTCACCATCGATAATTGCTCCGTGACGCGGCTTGATCATCTTGCGAGCGACAGCCATAGCGGCTGGCGCGTACCGATGATCAACCAGCAGCCATGGATCGCGAGCCACAGCCACGACGCCATGCATCAACCGGCCGGGCCGGAAATCACCAACAAGCTCGGATAGGGCATGACCCCGAAAAGTGGGTACCGGTTTTCGGAATAGGTCATGCCCAATTAGTAACGCAAGCGGCGATGCCGCAGACCTCAGGGAGAGAAGCGCATGACCTTGTTCGACATGACCGGAAAATCGGCCGTCATCACCGGCTCGACCAAAGGCATCGGCCGCGCCATCGCCGAGCGCATGGTGGAGCATGGCGCGAAAGTCGTGATTTCGTCGCGCAAGCAGGATCAGTGCGATCAGGTGGCAAAAGAGATCAACGACAAGTTCGGTAAGGGCAAGGCCATCGCCGTCGCCGCGAATATTTCCAGCAAGGAAAACCTGCAGAACCTTATCGACGAGGCCAACAAGGCTTTCGGCAAGATCGACGTGCTGGTCTGCAACGCGGCATCGAACCCGTATTACGGGCCCCTCGCAGGAATCTCGGACGACCAGTTCACGAAGATCCTGGGCAACAACATCGTCTCGAACAATTGGCTCATCAGCATGGTGGTGCCGCAGATGATCGAGCGCAAGGACGGCTCGATCATTATCGTGTCGTCGATCGGCGGCCTGAAAGGATCGACCATTCTCGGTGCGTATGCGATTTCGAAGGCGGCCGACATGCAGCTTGCGCGTAATCTTGCCTGCGAATATGGCCCGCACAATGTGCGCGTGAACTGCATCGCACCGGGCCTGATCAAGACCGATTTCGCCAAGGCATTGTGGGACAATCCCGAGAATCTCAAGGCGTCCACCGCGCGTTCGCCGCTGCTGCGTATCGGCATTCCGGACGAAATCGCGGGTGCCGCGGTGTTTATGGGCTCGGCCGCAGGCAACTTCATGACCGGGCAGACGGTCGTGATCGACGGTGGCGCGACGATTAGCTGAGGAGTTCGTCATCCTGAGGTGCGAGCCGCGCTTTTGCGGCTAGCTTCGAGGGATGACTAGTTTGCTGCAAGACGGTTTCGCCATCGTCCTTCGAGGCTGAGGGCTATGCCCTTCGCACCTCAGGATGACGGCGAGCAGTTCTTATTCCACCGCCGCATACACAAGGCTGCGCACCAGCGTGCGGAAGTATTCACGCTGGCCCGGTCCCTGCGACAGGAAGATCGCGAACAGGTCTTCCTTCGGATCGATCCAGAAGAACGTCCCCGCCACGCCGCTCCAGAAGAACTGGCCGACTGAACCCGCATACGGCGCGAGACCTTCGTCGGTGCGGACGGCAAAACCGAGGCCGAAGCCGTGGCCCGGCGGCAGCAGGTGCGATTCAACCTTCACATGCGGCGCGAGATGGTTCGACGCTATGAATGTCAGCGTAGTGCGGCCGATGATGCGCGTGCCGTCGAGTGCGCCGCCGCCGAGCAGCATCTGGCAGAAGCGCGCGTAATCCATCGCGCTCGAAACCAGTCCGCCGCCACCGGATTCCATTTTCGGAATTTCCAGCGGATTGAACAGCGAAACCTTGTCGCCGGTCCACGGATCGGTCGGGAAGGGCTGGGCAATGCGCGACGCGTTGCCTTGCGCCGTGTGGAAGCCCGTCTCATTCATCTGCAAGGGAGCAAGAATGCGCTCGCCTAGGAACGCACTGAGCGTCTTGCCGGAGACGACCTCGATGACGCGGCCGAGAATATCGGTGGAACGGCTGTAGTTCCACTCCGCGCCCGGCTGGCACATCAGCGGCATGCTGGCGATCAGCTTGGCATGTTCCTCGTTGGTGATGTCGCGGCTGAAGGTCTTGGCCTTCGCATACATCCGCTGCACCATGCCATTGCCGGTGATCTCGTAAGAGATACCCGATGTGTGGCGAAGCAGATCCTGAATCGTGATCGGCCGCACCGGCAGCGCGAATTCAAGCTGGCCGTTGCGCTCAATGCCGACTTTCTGGTTGGCAAATTCGGGAATGTATTTGGAGAGTGGGTCGTTCAGCAGAAGGTGGCCGTCCTCGACCAGCATCATAATGCCGAGCGAGACGATAGGCTTGGTCATCGAGAAAATGCGGAAGAGGCTGTTCGTCGCCATCGGCGCGCCGTCAGCCGGGTTTTGGCTTCCCTGTGCCTCGAACCAGCCGACCTGGCCCCGCCGCGCTACCATCGACACCACGCCCGGCGTCGTGCCCTTGTCGATCTCGCGCTGATAGGCGTCGCGCATCCGCTGCAATCGAAGCGCCGACAGGCCGATCGCTTCTGGCTTGGCGGTGGGAAGGGAAGGTGTCGCCTTGGCGGCGGATGGCGTGGCGTGGACGTTCATGGGGCCTCCGGAGTTTCTTGATGTTGTTGCCGGAACGGCCGCGCCGCCGCCGACATTGCGGGCGCAGAGTGGCGCAGAATGGCAGGCTTGAACAGGGGATTTCGGGCAATGCTGTCAGCGTTCTGCTTGCGTATAAGCGCCTTGCCCTCATGAAAAAAGCCGCTCTACCAAGGTGGAGCGGCTTCACATCATCGCGAGGAATAACCCGGCTCAGGCGGCGCGCACCTCGCGGAGGAAGGCTTCAACCTGGGTCTTCAGCGTTTCGCCGTTTTTCGAAAGTTCGGCGGCGGAGGCAACGACCTGATCGGCAGCCATGCCGGTTTCCCGGGCGGCGTCGCGGACACCGACGATGTTGGCGGAAACTTCGCCGGTGCCTTTGGCGGCCTGCGAGACATTATGTGCGATCTCGCGGGTCGCCGCGCCTTGCTCTTCCACGGCGGATGCGATCGCACTTGCGATCTCGTTGACCTTGCCGATGGTGCGGGTGATTCCGTCGATGGCATCGACCGAGGTCCGCGTCGCCGACTGGATCGCGCCGACTTGCGCCGAAATCTCGTCGGTGGCCTTCGAGGTCTGGCTTGCCAGCGCCTTCACTTCGGAGGCTACGACCGCAAACCCGCGTCCGGCTTCGCCGGCGCGGGCCGCTTCGATGGTCGCATTGAGCGCGAGCAGGTTAGTTTGCTCGGCGATCTCGCTGATCAATTTCACCACGTCGCCGATTTTCTGCGCCGCCATCGCAAGACCCTGAACTTCCGCATTGGTCTCGTTGGCTTGCTGGGCGGCCTGACCCGCGACCTGCGCGGATTCATTGACCTGCTGGGCGATCTCGTTGATCGAGGCATTGAGTTCTTCGATAGCGGCGGCCACGGCTTGCGCGTTTTGCGAAGCCTCTTCCGAGGCATCAGCGACGGTTGTCGTCTGCTGCGTCGCTTCCTCGGCAGTCCGTGCCATGGTTTCTGCGGTGCTGCGCAACTCGGTCGATGCCGAGCCTACGGCGTTCACGACGCTGCCGACGCCGGTCTCGAATCGCGCCGCCAAAGCCAGCACGGTGCTGCGGCGTTCATTCTCCGCAGCGACACGCTGTTCCTCTTGCGCCGCGCGCAGCCGGTCGGTTTCGACAAGGCCGTCCTTGAACACTTCCACGGCGCGCGCCATCGAGCCGATCTCATCGCGGCGGGTTGCGCCAGGCACCACGACATCGTGCTTGCCGGACGTGATCGCGCGCATCGCGCCTTCAAGCAGGAGAATTGGCTTGGCCATGCTGCGGCCGAGCCACGCCGCGATCAGACCCGCGATCAGCACGGCGGCAATCGCGCCGGCTGCGAGCCACTTGGCGGAGTTGTACGCAAGCTCCTGATATGCCTTGGTGTTGCGCACGATCTCGACCACCGCGACGGGTTGGCCGGAAAAATTCTTGATCGGACCAAAGGTGACGGCGGTCGGCTGGCCGTCGGTCGAATTCGTCAGCACGATCGATTCGCCTGCCAGCGCGCGTTTGAGAATAGCGGGGGACGCAGTCGCGCCCTTGATGGTCGACGCCAGGGTCTGGATCTTGTCGTCGTTGATCTGGTGGATCGCGACATCGACGCCGAAGCGGGATTTCATCGAATTGACGAAGGTTTCACCGAACGGCGCGCCAACGTCGACGGTGCCGAGCACGGTGTCGCCGTCGAGGATCGGGGTTGCGCCGAAGATGTTGAGAACGTCGCGACCGGCTTCGACTCCGCCGATTGGCTTCTTCGTTGCGAACGACTGCACGATCATCTTGCGCCGAGCCGTGACGTCGTCGCCGAAGGCTTTCGGATTGTGGACGCGGAAGAGGGCAATGCCTGGCGGTATCTGGATGGTGATTAACTCGATTCCGAGCGGCTTGATGTCATTCAGCGTCTTTCCGAGCAGCGAGTTGATTCCGGCCCGGTCCTGCGCGCGGATCAGAGGCTTGAGCTCGGGCATGGTCGCCACCGCATTCGCCACCGCCTGCACGGCGCGCGTATCGGAATCCATGGCGCCGATCATGTTTGCGTAGTCGGATTGCAGTTCGCGATGGAGGGCCAGATCTACCGCCGTTTGCTGCTGCCACAGGCCGAACGCAGCGAGGCCGGCGCAGGACGCCGCGGCCACCAGCGAGATAGCGATCATGATCCGGACGGAAATAGATTGTAGCTTGCGCATTCTGCCCCCAAAAATTCTGAACTGCTGTCCAGCAAAAAAGGGGTAGGCGATTTGGATCAACATGCCGTTAAGAAACCGGCTTTTGGGCCATCGGCATGGCGCAAGTTCGCCCAGCGAATCTGTGGAAATACCCGGCCGGTTAGCTGTCCCGCGGCTCGTCGAGCGGCGAGACAATGTTAAGGTGGCAGACAAGGCCCGAAGGGGGATAGCGGAAATTGCATTGGCCGCCCAGCTGACGGCTAAGATTTGCGATCAACCTTGTCCCGAACCCTTCTTCCGCCGGTGGCTGAATGCTGGGGCCGCCGCTTTCGCTCCAGATCAGGCTGATTTTGGTGCTGGTTAGATCCGGCTTCGCTGTCCAGTTGATGCTGACGCGGCCGTTTTCGTTCGACAGCGCGCCATATTTCAGCGCGTTGGTGCACAGCTCGTGCAGGATCATCGCCATCGGCACCGCTGTCGTTGGGGGTAGGCTCACCGGTGGTCCTGAAATCGTGAAGCGGTGCCCGCGTTCTTCTTTCAGGGGGGCCATCGCGGCCTCGGCGACCTCCGACAGATCGGCGTGCTGCCAATTTTTCCGCGTCAGCAGATCGTGGCTTCTGACCAGAGCCTGCAGGCGCTCGTGAAACTGGCGCAGGGCTTCCGGCCCCTGACTGTTGCGAAAGCTCAGGGATGCAATCGACTGAACGGTGGCCAGCGTGTTCTTGACGCGATGCGCAAGTTCGTGAACGAGAATCTCGCGGCGCTCTTCGGCAGTGGCGCGCAACTCCTCGCGCATCGCGTTCTCGTCCATCAGCCGGTCGAAGGTCTGACCGAGAATGCCAATCTCGTCGCTGCGGCCGACAATGCCGGTGCGCGCTGCATCGTGACCGCGCCGCCAAGCCTCCGCGGTTGCCACCATGCGCATCAGCGGCCTGCGGATGATGCTCTCGCCGACCAGCCACGCCAGCAGGAATGCGACCGCGCTTCCCAGCGCGAACAGCGCGAAGCTGTTGCGGACGGCGCGATCGATAGGTCCGAATGCTTCGCTGTGCGAGATGCCGCTGCTGACATAGAGTCCGAACGGGGTGAGGGCGGCTGGAATATATCCGATAATGCGGGGAACGCCGTCGACGCCGACGATGTCCTCGCTTCCCGGCGCGGATTTTCCGATCCGGCCGAGGCTGTCGGGTAATTTGTTGCCGACATACTTTTCCGGAAACGGTTCGCGGGACACGACCGTGCCGCTGCGGTCTGCAATGAGGACTGCGCCGCCGCGCTGGACGCCGCGCTGCTTCAATCGGTGTCCCAGCCATTCGAGGTTGAGTCCGGCAACCACCACGCCTTCGACCCTGTCGTTCCGCACGATCGGAACGGCCATCGGAATGACGTTGCGGTTCGAGAGCTTGCTCGCGATGAATGGTCCGATCGTGAATTTTCGTTGCTCGATGGCCTCGCGGAAATAGTCGCGATTGGCAAGATTGGGAGAGCCAAGGCTCGGCTCGCTAAGACAGCGGATGTTGCCGTCCAGTCCCACGATCAGAATGCCCGTCAGCGGCTCGATACTCGGCCGAACCCGCGCGATGTAGTCAGTGCAGGCGGTGTTGTCGGGCCGGCTGACCTCGTCGGCTTCGGCCACGGCGCGAAGCGCTCCCTGAATGCCGTCGAATATCTGGCCGATTTCGGAGACGACGACCTGTGCGTTGCGTTGGGCTTCAGCTCGCACTTCGGCGTAGCGCGTGTTGCGAAGGTCGAACGAGCCATATCCGACCGCCGCAAGGCCAGGCAGGGACGCAACGAGGGTAAGCGCCAGCAGCCGGTGGGTGAGCGACATGCGGCGTATGGCATTGCGAAGCGGCAAACCGTTTCTTCCCCACCCGGTTGAGCGTGGCCGCAATCTACGCGCCGTGCCGGACCGCGGCAATTACCGGAAACCGGGTTCCATCAGAGGTTTAATTGCGTGGAGATGGTGGGGGAATTCGTCAGGAAATCGCAAAGAAATCGGCGAGAAAACGCGAAGACGGGGCGTGACGGAGCGAAAATGGTTCGCTATAGAGGCGGGCCTGTAGGAGCGTAGCTCAGTTGGTAGAGCATCGGTCTCCAAAACCGAGGGTCGCAGGTTCGAGCCCTGCCGCTCCTGCCATTTTGGCTGGAAATACCGCCGATCCCGGCCTCCCGGCGCGGGTCCCGTACCTTGACCTCAGCCCCGTCCCACAGTAGATAACGGCACCTGCTGTCGGCCCGCCTTGGCGGATATCCGGCGCGGCATTGAAATCCCCGGACAATCGAGCCCGCTTGGCGGCTCATCCTTCAAAAGAGGGTTGGGCACACGAGAGGGCTGTCCGGATTCCTGAAATACCTGAAATCACGCCAGGATAAGATGTTTTCCCGGCACTATGGATGCGGACAACCGGCGATGGCTTTCAGCCCGTTCAAATTCTTGCAGGAAGTGCGCTCGGAGACCGCGAAGGTCACCTGGCCGACCCGTCGCGAGACCATGATCACTACTATCATGGTGTTCATTATGGTCGCGGTGTCCTCGATTTTCTTCTTCGTCGCGGACCAGATCATTCGCGTCCTGATTACTTATCTTCTCGGCATTCAGGCCTGAGCGCGGAACCGAAACAATGAGCATGCGCTGGTACATCGTTCACGCCTATTCCAACTTCGAAAAGAAGGTTGCCGAATCCATTCGCGAGCAGGCCAAGCAGCGCGGGCTTGAAGAACTGTTCGAACAGATTCTGGTGCCGACCGAGAAAGTCACGGAAGTGCGCCGCGGTCGCAAGATCGACGCCGAGCGCAAGTTCTTTCCGGGCTACGTGCTGGTGAAGATGAACCTGACCGACGAGGCGTTTCATCTGATCAAGAACACCCCGAAGGTGACGGGCTTCCTCGGCGCGGAAAACAAGCCGCAGCCGATCACGGAAGCCGAAGCCATGCGCATCCTGCATCAGGTGCAGGAGGGTGTGGAGCGGCCGAAGGCGTCCGTATCGTTCGAGATCGGCGAGAACGTGCGGGTCGCCGATGGTCCGTTCGCGTCGTTCTCCGGCGTGGTCGAGGAAATCGACGAGGCCCGTTCGCGCGTGAAGGTCGCGGTGTCGATCTTCGGACGTGCAACGCCGGTCGAACTGGAATTCGGTCAGGTCGAAAAGGTCTGATCGTTTTCGCCATCATGCTGTGATGGCGATGAGAATGCCGTGGGAGGAGACAGCCGGTCGCCAGCCGCCTGTCGAACCGCACCACGGTCCTTAGGAAGGTCCGGAATGGTCCGGGCCGTTTGAAGGAGTAAAGCATGGCAAAGAAAGTGACCGGATACCTGAAGCTTCAGGTGCCGGCCGGTGCGGCGAACCCGTCGCCACCGATCGGTCCCGCGCTTGGTCAGCGCGGCCTCAACATCATGGAATTCTGCAAGGCGTTCAACGCGCAGACGCAGAAGGAAGAAAAGAACACCCCGATCCCGGTGGTCATCACCATTTATGCGGACCGGTCGTTCACCTTCGAGATGAAGACCCCGCCGATGTCCTACTTCCTCAAGCAGGCAGCGAAGATTCAGTCCGGCTCCAAGTTGCCGGGCCGCGATTCCGCCGGCAAGGTGACCAAAGCGCAGGTGCGCGAGATCGCCGAGAAGAAGATGAAGGATCTCAACTGCGACACCGTCGAAGCAGCCATGAAAATGGTTGAGGGCTCTGCCCGTTCGATGGGTCTTCAGGTAGCGGGGTAACGATCATGGCTGTTGGCAAGAAACTGGTCAAAGCCCGTGAGGGTATCGACCGCGAGAAGCTCTATCCGATCACCGATGCAATCAAGATGGTCAAGGAACGCGCTTCGGCGAAGTTCGACGAGACCATCGAGATTGCGATGAACCTCGGTGTCGATCCGCGTCACGCCGACCAGATGGTCCGTGGCGTTGTCACCCTGCCGAACGGCACGGGCCGCACGCTACGCGTCGGCGTGTTCGCGCGTGGCGCCAAGGCTGAGGAAGCCAAGGCCGCTGGCGCGGATGTTGTCGGCGCTGAAGACCTCGTTGAGAAGGTGCAGGGCGGTGCGATCGACTTCGATCGTTGTATCGCAACTCCCGACATGATGCCGCTGGTCGGTCGTCTCGGTAAGGTGCTCGGCCCGCGCGGCATGATGCCGAACCCGAAGATCGGCACCGTCACCATGGACATCGCCAACGCCGTCAAGGGCGCCAAGGGTGGTTCGGTCGAATTCCGCGTCGAGAAGGCGGGGATCATTCAGGCCGGTATCGGCAAGGCCTCGTTCTCGGAAGAAAAGCTGGTCGAGAACATCAAGGCGCTTGCCGACGCGGTGGTGAAGGCGAAGCCTGCGGGCTCCAAGGGCACCTACGTTCAGCGCGTCGCGGTTTCGTCTACGATGGGTCCGGGCGTTAAGGTCGAGCCGGGCAGCCTCAACTCCTGAGTGCAATCTGATCTGAAAAAAGGCGGAGCGATGATCATCGCTCCGCCTTTCTTTATTTGTGCTGGCGCTCAGGGCCGGGGAAGAAGGCCTGTGTGCCGTCCCGCGGAAAGCTTCACTGCGATTCCGATAAATACGGCAGCTGCGAAGACCCAGCCCGACAGCGCGCCCGCCATGATGCCGGATAGCAGCGTTCCGACGGTGCAACCAAGACCTGTCATCGCGCCCCATCCGAGAAGTATGCCGCCAGCAAAGCCGCGCACGATCTGAGCGGGACGCGGCCATGCAGGTGCAAACTGTCCCGCAGCGAGAGCGGCTGCAAACGACGCAACCACAAGTGCCAGGATGAAAGCGCCGTTACGCGAGAACAGGGCGTCTCCCGCCACGCTGATACATCCGCGCAATGTATCGAGGCCTTCGAGACGCGGCGGTGCAACGCCAAGGCCGGAGGCCACCTGCCGCGCGCGACTGCCGATTTCGGCGGTAACGCCCAGCGGAGCAATGCGGAAATAGGCGACCGTGCCCAGCGCGCCGATGATCGCGCCGCCGATCCACGCCGGCCAGCGTGTCACGAGCAAAGCGACCGGAAAGTTCGACGCGGGGGACGATGAAAGCGCCACGGTGCGCGACGTGCGCGACAGCGCCCATGCGATCACTGCCAGTACAACCAATGTGGCGATCAGCGCGCCTGCATAGCCGAGTGTTTGCGGCAGCCACAACACCGGTGCATCTGCGACTGCGGCGAGATAGATGTTATTCCATGTGGCAAAGCCGAGAATAAAACCCGCAACCGTCCCAAGCAGTGCGAAGGGCGCGGTCGGAGAACCTTCGCCGAGTCGATAGAGATGCGCGCTGACGCAGGAGCCGGATATTGCCATCCCCGCTCCGAACGCAAAGCCGGCCGCAACAAGCGCGACGCTGACCGGGCCGATAAATGCGTCCGGCGGCAGCCGTCCCGTGGCGGCGTCCGGCAGCCAGGCGCCGAAGATCAGCGTATAGCCGGCGATGCCGGTAGCGAGCGCAACCAGCAAACCGAACAGGCCGCGCGGGTCGTCTTTGTCGTACCAGTCGCGAAACATGCAGAAGAAGCAGAAGCGCGACCGCTGCAGGACCACACCGAAGATCGCGCCGAACACGATCGACAACGCAAGCGCAGGATGTCCCTGAATGTGGAGGATGTAAGCGACCGCAGCCAGCGCGGCGAGAAGGGCAGCGGCAATCGCCGCCGTTGGACGCGACCAGCCAAACGCCGAAGACGCCGGACGATGGTCCGGCGTCTTCAGTCGATTTCCCGGGGACGCTGTTCGCGTCTCCGGAATACCATCACCTTGCGTCACTTCACACCCCAGACCGTTCCTGCGGTGTTGACGACCGGCACCCCGACCGTGTTGCCGTATTCGGTCCATGAGCCATCGTAATTCTTCACGTCATAGCCGAGAATCTTGGTGAGCAGGAACCAGGTGTGACTGGAACGCTCGCCGATCCGGCAGTAGGTGATGATCGGCTTAGAGCCATCAATGCCTGCGTCGGCATAAAGCTTCTTGAGGTCTTCCTTCGACTTGAAGGTGCCGTCTTCGGCAACCGCCTTGCCCCACGGCACATTGATTGCGCCGGGGACGTGGCCTGCGCGGACACTCAGTTCCTGCGAGCCGGGAGGAGCGAAGATCTTGCCGCTAAATTCGTCCGGCGAGCGGATGTCGACGATCACGGCGTTCTTCGACCTGGAGGCATCGACCACATCGGCCAACCGCGCGCGCAGCTTGGTGTTGCGCTCGGTGATTTTGATGTTGCCCGGCTCCAGCGAGACGGCGCGGGTGTCGAATGGCCGCTTGTCAGCCTCCCATTTCTTGCGGCCGCCATCGAGCAGTTTGACGTTCTTCACGCCATACACGTCGAACACCCACGCGCCCCATGCGGCAAACCAGTTGTTGTTGTCACCGTAGAGCACCACGGTCGAATCGGAGTTGATGCCGAGTTTTTTCACCAGCGCCTGGAAAGTTTCCGGCTTGGCAATGTCGCGTTCGAGCTTATCGACCAAGTCGGTGGTCCAGACCACATTCTGGGCGCCGGGAATGTGGCCGCGCTCGTAGAGGCCGGGCTCGACGCTGACTTCGAGAATGCGGAGCTTGGGATCGTTGAGGTTCTTCTCGAGCCACTCAGTGGTAACGAGTGGGGATTTGGCATCCTGCGCGGTCGCCGGAGCCGCCGCGACGCCGAGCGCGACCAGCGCCGATGCCACGATGGATTTAAGCCTCATATTCCGTTCCTTCCATGGTCAATGAAACAGTCTGCGATCTGCGAAGCAGGGCGCTCCGGACGCATGCGCTTATGCAACGCAGCCCCTTTGGCGCGGGTCAACGTGCTGTTTTGACGCAAAAATGAAAAATTCTCGCGAGATCGCGAGACGTCGAATAACCATCTGCATTTGCATTGCTGTCGCGAAATCCATTCTTTCGCGTGACAACTGGTCACAGGGCAATGTACCTGCATCGTAACGACGGCGCAGCGCAAAGCGCGGTTCGCGTGGTCGGGGTAAAGGGCATCCATGAAGCAGCAAGTCTTGATCTACTCACGATTTCCCAAGGCGCAGATGGTGCGCATTGGCGAGCACTACGATCTGCTCGACGGCGCGGGCAAACTGCCGATCGAGACGTTCAGCGCTGGTCAGCTCAAAGCGATCCGCGTGATGATTACTGCGGGCGGGCAGGTGATCCCGCCCGAGGTGCTCGACACGCTGCCATCGCTCGGCGCGATCATTTGTTACGGCACGGGATATGACGGTGTGGATTTCGCCGAGACGAAAAAGCGCGGGATTGTGGTCGGCAATTCACCGGCGGCGAACGCGGCGTCGGTCGCCGATCTCGCCATGACCCTGATGCTGGCAACGACTCGGCGTCTTCTGCCCGCGGACGATTACGTCCGCAGCGGAGGATGGTCGGGCGCGAAGCCGTCCCCGTCGATGCGGCCAGGCCCCGGCATGACCGGACGCAAGATCGGCATCTATGGCATGGGTGAAATCGGACGCAAGATCGCGGCGCGTTGCGCGGCATTCGAAACCGAGGTCGCTTACTTCAGCCGTAGCAAACACGATGTGCCTTACGCCTATCACGCGTCGCTCGCCGCGCTGGCGGAGTGGTCCGATATTCTGATGGTAGCTGTGCGCGCCGGGGCGGATACCGAGCATGCAGTCGATGCCGGGATTTTGAAGAAGCTCGGTCCGCAGGGGACCATCGTCAACATCTCGCGCGGTTCGGTGATCGATCAGAAGGCACTGGTGGCCGCGCTTGAAAATAACGTGATCGCGGGCGCAGGGCTTGATGTTTACGAAAAAGAGCCGCATGCGCCGGACGCGCTGACTAAATTCTCCAATGTGGTGCTGACGCCGCACATCGGTGGGCACACGATCGAATCGCATGTCGCCATGCAGGATTGCGTGCTCGCAAACCTCCATGCCTTTTTTTCAGGCAAGCCACTGCGATATCCAGTGACGTGACTCACGAAAAATATAAATGTCATCAATCGTGCGGATGGTGCGAACTTATATGGGAGGCTGCAACGCGAGTTGCGAGATTTTGTTCCTCTTAAACTCAAAAAATATTCAGCATCGCAGTGCACATTAGTTTGATTGCCGATTAGAACGAGTCGAATGTAGAAGCGTTCCTTCTGTCGTAATCAGAAGGAATGCGGCCATGGCGGCCTACACACTGAAGATCAACGGCGGCGAACATCGTGTGGATGTCGACCCGCAAACTCCTCTCCTCTGGGCCATTCGCGATGGTGCGGGCCTGACCGGCACAAAATACGGATGCGGTGTCGCGCAATGCGGCGCATGCACCGTGCATGTCGATGGTCAGCCGATGCGCTCCTGCGCGCTGCCGGTCTCGGCGGTCGGCACCAGCGAAATCACCACCATTGAAGGTATCAAGAGCCGCGAAGCGCAGGCCGTTCAGAAGGCCTGGGTGGCGCTGGACGTGCCGCAATGCGGTTACTGCCAGTCCGGCCAGATCATGAGCGCGGCATCGCTGCTCGAGCTCAATCCGAAGCCGACTGACAACGATATCGACCTCGCGATGAACGGCAATATTTGCCGCTGCGCCACGTATGTTCGCATACGCGCCGCGATCCACGATGCTGCCAAGTCGCTGGAGGGCTGAGCCATGAACATTCACATCAAAGAATCCATCACACGTTCGTCGGCTCTTTCGCGGCGCTCGCTCCTCAAGGGTGGCGCGGGTCTTGTGATCGGCGCTTATCTTGCGCGCGGCGGCAAGGCGTTTGCGCAGGGCGCGCCTGCGGCAACGAGTGTCAACATCACGCCGAACACGTTTCTCGTCATCGCGCCGGACAACACAGTGACGGTGCTGTGCAAGCACATCGAGTTCGGGCAGGGACCTTTCACCGGCATGGCGACCCTCGTCGCCGAAGAACTTGATGCCGACTGGTCGCAGATGCGTGCGGATCACGCGCCATCCAATCCTGTCCTCTACAAGAATCTCCTGTTCGGCGTGCAGGGCACCGGCGGATCGAGTGCCATCGCCAATTCCTACGAGCAGATGCGCAAGGTCGGTGCGGCGGCGCGCGAAATGTTGGTAGCTGCCGCCGCCAGCGAATGGAATGTGCCCGCCTCCGAGATCACGGTCGAGAACGGGGTCATCAAACATCCGTCCGGCAAGCAGAGCGGTTTCGGCGCGTTCGTTGAAAAAGCCAATCAGTTGCCGGTCCCGGCCGATCCGAAGTTGAAGGATCCATCGCAGTTCAAACTGATCGGCAAGGAAGGCGTGGTCAAACGGCTCGACAGCGCCGCGAAGTCGAACGGCAGCGCCGAGTATACGCTCGACATTCACGAACCCGACATGCTGACGGTGGTGGTCGCGCGTTCTCCGAGGTTCGGCGGGACCGTGGCGTCGTTTGATGCGACGGCGGCGAAGGCCGTTCCCGGCGTGGTCGACATCAAGCAGGTACCGACCGGCGTCGCGGTTTACGCCAGGGGCTTCTGGCCGGCGAAGACCGCGCGCGATCTCTTGAAGATCACATGGGATGACAGCAAGGCGGAAAAGCGCGGCACCGCGCAACTGCTGACCGAATTCCGCGATCTGGCAAAAACGCCCGGCAAGACGGTGAAGCAGGAAGGCGACTTTGAAGCCGCGATGGCCAGGGGCGGTCGCGTCGTCGAAGCGGAGTTCGTGTTTCCCTATCTGGCGCATGCGGCGATGGAGCCGCTCAACGGCTTCATCAAGTGGGACGGCGAAACGGCGTCCGCGCGCTACGGCAGTCAATTTCCGACGCCTGACCACGCCACCATCGCAAAGATTCTCGATCTTCCGATGGAGAAGGTCTCGCTCAAGACTATTCTCGCCGGCGGCAGCTTCGGACGCCGCGCGCAGCAGACGGTGCATGTCGCAGCCGAACTTGCGGAGGTGGCGAAGGCCATCGGTCCGGGGAAGTCGGTGAAGCTGGTATGGACCCGCGAGGACGACATGCGCGGCGGTTACTACCGTCCGTTCAGCGTGCATCGGATGCGCGGTGTGGTGCGCGATGGCAAAATCGAGGCCTGGAGCGACACTATCGTCGGTCAGTCGATCATGAAGGGATCTCCGTTCGAGGCGATGACGTTCAAGGACGGCATGGATTCGACTGCCTACGAAGGCTCGAATGAAATTCCCTATGATGTCGCCAACTTCAAATGCGATCTGCATCAGGTCGATGTCGGCGTGCCGGTGCTGTGGTGGCGTTCGGTAGGGCACACCCATACAGGCTACGCGGTCGAAGCGTTTGTCGACGAACTGCTGGAGGCCGCGGGGAAAGATCCCGTCGAAGGGCGTCTCGAACTGATGGGCAAGAAGCCGCGCCATGCCGGTGTGCTTCGCGCCGTCGCCGAACTGTCGGACTGGAAGAACGCGAAACTCGATCCCGGCCGTGCGCGGGGCGTCGCGGTGGTGGAGAGCTTCAATACCTTCGTCGCGCAGGTTGTCGAACTGTCGATGACCGAGGAGGGGCCGAAAGTTCACAAGGTGTGGTGCGCGGTGGACTGCGGCATCGCCGTCAATCCGGACATCATCCGCGCGCAGATGGAAGGCGGCATCGGTTTCGGCCTCGGCCACATTCTCTATGCGGATGTCACGATGGAGGACGGCCGGGTCACCACGGGTAATTTCGACAACTACCGCTCGTTGCGCATCAACGAGATGCCCGAGATCCATGTGACCGTCGTGCAGTCGAGCGAGAAGCCGACCGGTGTCGGCGAGCCGGGCGTGCCGCCGATCGGTCCTGCGGTCGCCAATGCGATGGCGAAGCTCGGACAGACTCGTCCGCGTCAACTGCCGATCGTGCCGGGAGCTTCAGCATGAGCTTGCTCAGACAAGGTGTGATGGCGCTCGGAGCGGGTGCCATTGCCGCGACGGTGCTCGCATTCGCGGCGCCGACACTCCGCGACGAGGCCGACGCGGCAGTCGAGCCGATCAAAAACCCGGCCGTGCTCAAGCCGGTGTCCAGCTTCGACAAGATCAAGGACAAGAATAAGCGGGCGGTCGCGCTGTTTGAGGAGGCTGGCAAGGTCATTCAGTCGCCGCGCTGCATGAATTGCCATCCGGCGACCGAGCGTCCGACGCAAACCGACAGGATGCGTCCGCATATGCCGCTGGTGGTGCGGGGCGACGGGGGCGTCGGTGCCGCGAGCGGATTGGCGTGCAACACCTGCCATCACGATGCGAACTTCGATGCCGCGGGCGTGCCCGGCAATCCGAAGTGGGCCTTGGCACCTGCCGAGATGGCCTGGCAGGGCAAGTCGCTCGGCCAGATCTGCGTTCAGATCAAGGACAGAGAGCGCAACGGCGGCAAGGACATGGCTGCGCTGGTGAAGCACATGGCTGAGGACGAACTGGTCGGCTGGGGCTGGAATCCGGGCGGCAACCGCACACCGGCTCCGGGTACCCAGAAGCAGTTTGGCGAACTCATCAAGGCGTGGGCGGCGGCGGGCGCGGCCTGTCCGAAAATTACTGCAGATACAAAGGGTTGAGCTGAAGACCTGTGCCGGCTATGCAATAGGAGGTCTCCACGCCGACGGGGCCGGGCCGCTTCTGGCCCGGAAAATGCTTCAAGGGACCAGAATCCCCTTGGCAACGCGTTCCCGAACCGTTAAACAATCCCTTCCGGGCGTGCTGGCTGTCGCTGGCGCGTCCGTGTTCGTTTTCCGAAAATCAGACCAATAGGAGCCTATTCCTCGTCGATCATTCCGCATGGATTGCTCACAAGGAAGGGAAAGCCGCTGTTTTGACGAAGGAAAATGAGCGGGGGCGTTCTTCGGCGTGAAGCCGGGGAAAATCCCATCCTGTCCAAGACTGCAGGTGCCTGGCCGAATCCCTTGTGGAAGCGGCTTCGCTTAATTCCCTGCACAGACGGGTGAAAACCGGATTTCGTGACCCGCCGCCAATTGGTGGCGGCTGCGGATTTGGTTCGAACCTCGACACCTCGTTCAGGCGGGCCGCAAGGCAGCCGGAGCGGGAGGGCAGGCTTCCGAAATGTCGTCGTGCCCGACGTGTTGAGAGATGAATGTCTCGAGGCCAGCGGGCAGGACGATCGGTGCAACCCGGCGGTTCTGTCTCAAGCGGACCGCCAACCGGAAAGAGCTTGCTGTGGAACGAGCGGCAAAAAAAGAGGCGGTCGAAACGCTGAACGAGGTCTTCAAGACCACGGGCGTTGCGGTCGTTGCTCATTATTCCGGCCTGACCGTTGCCCAGATGCAGACTCTGCGGACGCAGATGAAGCAGGCTGGCGCCTCGGTGAAGGTCTCGAAGAACCGTCTCGCCAAAATTGCTCTTGAAGGCACGGATGTTGTTTCCATCGGCTCCCTGTTGAAGGGGCCGACCGTGATCGCGACTTCTAACGATCCGGTAGCAGCACCCAAGGTTGCCATCGAGTTCGCCAAGACGAACGAAAAGTTCGTCATCCTGGGCGGCGCGATGGGAACCACTGTCCTGAATCCCGACGCTGTGAAGGCGCTTGCCTCGCTGCCGTCGCTTGATGAACTGCGCGCGAAGATCGTCGGCCTCCTTGTGGCGCCTGCGACCAAGATCGCTCAGCTCTCCACCGCGCCTGCTGCGAAGCTGGCTCGCGTGGTTCAGGCCTATGCCTCGAAGAGTGAAGCGGCGTGACGCCATTCTCCATCTCAACTGGTTCGAACTGATACGCTAAGGAAACATAAAATGGCTGATTTGCAGAAGATTGTGGACGACCTCTCGAGCCTCACGGTTCTCGAGGCTGCCGAACTCGCGAAGCTTCTCGAAGAGAAGTGGGGCGTTTCGGCTGCTGCCGCCGTTGCGGTGGCTGCTGCTCCGGGCGCCGGCGGTGGCGGTGCTGCCGCCGCTGAAGAAAAGACCGAGTTCTCGGTCGTTCTCGCTTCGGCTGGCGACAAGAAGATCGAAGTCATCAAGGAAGTCCGCGCCATCACCGGCCTGGGCCTCAAGGAAGCCAAGGACCTCGTCGAAGGCGCACCGAAGCCCGTTAAGGACGGTGTTGCCAAGGACGAAGCCGAGAAGATCAAGGCTCAGCTCGAGAAGGCTGGCGCCAAGGTTGAGCTTAAGTAACCGACGGTTATTTAAGCGAAATCTCCGGGCGGGCGGTGAAGCCGAGCGATCCGGGGATCTCGATAAACAAAGGCGTCGATGGCCGGGCCAAGGCCCGGCCGTGACGCTGGAAGACCGGGAGCTGCCGCGAGGCCGCAGTCGGACACATTAAAGTGTGACGGTTCGATGATTGACCCCCTCGAATCGCCGCGATTGCCGCCCATATAGGCGGAGGCACGAAAGGACGGATCGCCCTTTGAAACCCGGAACGAGTTCAAGGCGGGACGTCGGGAGACGAGAGATTTCGGGCTTTAACAGGCCGTAGGTTTTGTTTGACGGGCAGGGCGCCACCAGCGCCCCGCGCGTCATTTTGCGTCTTGAGATTCGGTTCGGTGTGTCCCTGCCGATTGAAGCTCGGATGCCGCGATACTTGGCAGTTTGTTTGAAGCGTTTTGCTTCGGCGGTTGCCTCGGCGATTTGAAATTCAACCCGGGGGCGGTGCCCATCGCACTCCGGAAGATGCCGCCAGTCAAGGGCGGCGAAAATGAGAGGCCACGATGGCGCAGTCGCAGCAAACGTTCACCGGTCGCAAACGCGTTCGCAAGTTCTTCGGACACATCAAGGAAGTCGCGGAGATGCCGAACCTCATCGAGGTTCAGAAGGCGTCTTACGACCAGTTCCTGATGGTCGACGAACCAGCCGGCGGGCGGCTGGATGAAGGCCTGCAGGCGGTTTTCCGCTCGGTGTTTCCGATCAACGATTTCTCCGGAACGTCGCAGCTCGAATTCGTCCGCTACGAATTCGAACAGCCGAAGTATGACGTCGACGAGTGCCGTCAGCGCGGCATGACCTTCGCTGCGCCGCTGAAGGTGACGCTGCGCCTGATCGTGTTCGATATCGACGAAGAAACCGGCGCCAAGTCCGTGAAGGACATCAAGGAGCAGGACGTCTACATGGGCGACATTCCGCTCATGACGATGAACGGCACCTTCGTGGTCAACGGCACCGAGCGCGTTATCGTCTCGCAGATGCATCGTTCGCCGGGCGTGTTCTTCGATCACGACAAGGGCAAGACCCATTCGTCGGGCAAGTTGCTGTTCGCCGCGCGCGTGATTCCGTATCGCGGTTCCTGGCTCGACATCGAGTTCGACGCCAAGGACATCGTGTTTGCGCGTATCGACCGCCGCCGCAAGATTCCGGTGACGTCGCTGATGTTCGCGCTGGGTCTCGACGGCGAAGAAATCCTGTCGACCTTCTACAAGAAGATTCAGTACAAGCGCACCAAGGAAGGCTGGCGCGTGCCGTTCGCGGCTGACCGTTTCCGCGGCTACTCGACGATCAACGACCTGATCGACGCCGACTCGGGCAAGGTTGTGCTCGAAGCCGGCAAGAAGCTGACCGTGCGCGCTGCGCGGCAGTTGCAGGAAAAGGGCCTCAAGGCGCTTCGGATGTCCGACGAGGAACTCGTCGGCAATTATCTCGCGGAAGATCTCGTCAACCCGAAGACCGGCGAAATCCACGCCGAGGCCGGCGAGGAGATCACCGAGAAGCTGCTGAAGTCGCTGAACGAGCAGGGCTACAAGGAACTGCCGATTCTCGACATCGACCACGTCAACATCGGTCCCTACATTCGCAACACGCTGTCTGCCGACAAGAACATGACGCGTGAAGATGCGCTGTTCGACATCTATCGCGTGATGCGTCCGGGCGAGCCGCCGACCATCGACTCGGCGCAGGCCATGTTCCAGTCGCTGTTCTTCGACTCCGAGCGCTACGATCTGTCGGCCGTCGGCCGCGTGAAGATGAACATGCGCCTCGAACTCGATGCGCCGGACACCATGCGCACGCTGCGCAAGGAAGACATTCTGGCTGTCATCAAGACGCTGGTCGATCTGCGCGACGGCAAGGGCGAGATCGACGACATCGATCACCTCGGCAACCGCCGCGTGCGCTCGGTCGGTGAGTTGATGGAGAACCAGTACCGCATCGGTTTGCTGCGCATGGAGCGCGCGATCAAGGAGCGCATGTCGTCGGTCGATATCGACACCGTCATGCCGCAGGACCTGATCAACGCGAAGCCAGCCGCCGCGGCCGTGCGCGAGTTCTTCGGCTCGTCGCAGCTTTCGCAGTTCATGGACCAGACCAACCCGCTGTCGGAAATCACCCACAAGCGCCGTCTCTCGGCGCTTGGACCGGGCGGTCTGACACGCGAGCGGGCGGGCTTCGAAGTCCGCGACGTGCATCCGACGCACTACGGCCGTATCTGCCCGATCGAGACGCCGGAAGGCCCGAACATCGGTCTGATCAACTCGCTCGCCACCTTCGCGCGCGTGAACAAGTACGGCTTCGTTGAAACGCCTTACCGCAAGGTCAAGGACGGCCGCGTCACCGACGAGGTAGTCTATCTCTCGGCGATGGAAGAGGGCCGTTACCGCGTCGCGCAGGCAAACGTGCCGCTCGACAACAAGGGCCGCTTCACCGACGACCTGGTGATCTGCCGCCACGCCGGCGAAGTTCTTCAGATCACGCCGGACAAGGTCGACTACATGGACGTATCGCCGAAGCAGCTCGTTTCGGTCGCCGCGGCGCTGATCCCGTTCCTCGAGAACGACGACGCCAACCGCGCGCTGATGGGCTCTAACATGCAGCGTCAGGCCGTGCCTCTGGTGCGCGCCGAAGCGCCGTTCGTCGGCACCGGCATGGAAGGCGTCGTGGCCCGGGACTCGGGTGCTGCGATCGCGGCCCGCCGCACCGGCGTAATCGACCAGATCGACGCGACGCGTATCGTTATCCGCGCCACGGAAGATCTCGATCCGACCAAGTCGGGCGTCGATATCTATCGTCTGATGAAGTACCAGCGCTCGAACCAGTCGACCTGCATCAACCAGCGTCCGCTGGTGAAGGTGGGCGATCAGGTGCGCAAGGGCGACATCATCGCCGATGGTCCGTCGACCGACCTCGGCGAACTCGCGCTCGGCCGCAACGTGCTCGTCGCGTTCATGCCGTGGAATGGCTACAACTTCGAAGACTCGATCCTGCTCTCCGAGCGGATCGTGAAGGACGACGTGTTCACCTCGATCCACATCGAGGAATTCGAAGTCATGGCCCGCGACACCAAGCTGGGGCCTGAGGAAATCACGCGCGACATTCCGAACGTGTCGGAAGAAGCGCTGAAGAACCTCGACGAAGCCGGCATCGTTTACATCGGCGCGGAAGTCCGCGCCGGCGACATCCTGTGCGGCAAGATCACCCCGAAGGGCGAAAGCCCGATGACGCCGGAAGAAAAGCTCCTGCGCGCCATCTTCGGCGAAAAGGCTTCCGACGTCCGCGACACCTCGCTGCGCGTGCCTCCGGGCGTGCAGGGCACGATCGTGGAAGTTCGCGTGTTCAACCGGCATGGCGTCGACAAGGACGAGCGCGCCCTGGCGATCGAGCGGGAAGAGATCGAGCGTCTTGCCAAGGACCGCGACGACGAACAGGCGATTCTGGACCGCAACGTCTACGGACGTCTGTCGGAACTGCTGGAAAACCGCCAGGGTATTGCCGGTCCTAAGGGCTTCAAGAAGGATACCAAGATCACCCGCGCGGTGCTCGAGGAGTATCCGAAGTCGCAGTGGTGGCAGTTCGCGTCGCCGAACGACAAGCTGATGGCTGAAATCGAAGCCATGCGGAAGCAGTACGACGAATCGAAGAAGGGCCTTGAACAGCGCTTCCTCGACAAGGTCGAGAAGCTGCAGCGTGGCGATGAATTGCCGCCCGGCGTGATGAAGATGGTCAAGGTCTTCGTCGCGGTGAAGCGCAAGATTCAGCCAGGTGACAAGATGGCCGGACGTCACGGCAACAAGGGCGTGGTGTCGAAGATCGTGCCGATCGAAGACATGCCGTTCCTCGAAGACGGAACGCATGCGGACATCGTGCTCAATCCGCTCGGCGTGCCGTCGCGCATGAACGTCGGCCAGATTCTCGAAACGCATCTTGGCTGGGCCTGTGCGGGTCTCGGCAAGCGGATCGGGCAGGCGGTCGATGCCTACTACGGTCACGGCAAGTCGGACATCAAGCCGCTCAAGGAGACCTTGAAGAAGGTCTATGGCGACGACGAGGTCATCAAGACGCTGAACGACACGGAGTTGATGGAGCTTGGCAAGAATCTGCGCGCCGGTGTTCCGATCGCGACGCCGGTGTTCGATGGCGCCAAGGAGAAGGACATCGAGGACATGCTCGATCTCGCCGGACTCAACAAGTCCGGTCAGTCGACGGTCTACGACGGACGGACCGGCGACCAATTCGATCGCAATGTGACGGTGGGCTATATCTACATGCTCAAGCTGCACCATCTCGTGGACGACAAGATCCACGCGCGTTCGATCGGCCCTTACTCGCTCGTTACCCAGCAGCCGCTGGGCGGCAAGGCGCAGTTCGGCGGACAGCGTTTCGGCGAAATGGAAGTGTGGGCGCTCGAGGCTTACGGCGCGGCGTACACGCTCCAGGAAATGCTGACCGTGAAGTCGGACGACGTGGCCGGCCGTACCAAGGTGTACGAGGCCATCGTGCGCGGCGACGATACGTTCGAAGCGGGTATCCCGGAATCGTTCAACGTGTTGGTCAAGGAAATGCGCTCGCTCGGCCTCAACGTCGACCTGCACAATTCCAAGCTCAGCCCGACGACGACCTCCGAGGCCGCCGAGTAATCAAGATTTCATGCCCGGCTTGAGTGCCGGGCATTCGTGCCTTGCTTGAACGTCGGGCAGGGCGCGAGACGACCGACGAGTTTCGAATTTGCTGCCGATGACGGTCGGCACGCGAGGAGAATACGATGAACCAAGAAATTATGAATCTCTTCAATCCGACGACGCCGGCTCAGGTCTTCGACCAGATCCGGATTTCGATCGCTTCGCCTGAGAAGATTCTGTCGTGGTCCTACGGCGAGATCAAGAAGCCGGAAACCATCAATTACCGCACGTTCAAACCGGAGCGTGACGGCCTGTTCTGCGCGCGCATCTTCGGGCCGATCAAGGACTACGAATGTCTTTGCGGCAAGTACAAGCGCATGAAGTACAAGGGCATCATCTGCGAGAAGTGCTCGGTCGAAGTGACCCTGTCGCGCGTCCGGCGCGAGCGCATGGGTCACATCGAACTGGCCGCGCCTGTTGCGCACATCTGGTTTCTGAAGTCGCTGCCTTCGCGCATTGGCCAGCTGCTCGATATGACGCTGAAAGACCTCGAGCGGATTCTTTACTTCGAGTACTACGTCGTTCTGGAGCCGGGTCTAACCGCGCTCAAGGACCGTCAGCTGCTGTCGGAAGAAGAGTATCTGCGCGCGCAGGACGAGTACGGTCAGGACAGCTTCACCGCCATGATCGGCGCGGAAGCGATCCGCGAATTGCTGAAGGGCCTTGAGCTCGAGAAGCTCGATGGTCAGCTTCGCGCTGAGATGGCCGAGACCGAGTCCGACATCAAGCACAAGAAGCTCGCCAAGCGCCTGAAGATCGTCGAAGCGTTCCGCGTGTCCGGCAACAAGCCGGAATGGATGATCATGACCGTGGTGCCGGTAATTCCGCCGGACCTGCGTCCGCTGGTGCCGCTGGACGGCGGCCGCTTTGCGACCTCCGACCTGAACGATCTCTATCGGCGCGTCATCAACCGCAACAACCGTTTGAAGCGGCTGATGGAGCTTCGTGCGCCGGACATCATCATCCGCAACGAAAAGCGCATGCTGCAGGAAGCCGTCGATGCGCTGTTCGACAACGGCCGCCGCGGCCGCGTCATCACCGGCGCCAACAAGCGCCCGCTGAAGTCGCTCGCCGATATGCTCAAGGGCAAGCAGGGCCGCTTCCGTCAGAACCTGCTCGGCAAGCGCGTCGACTATTCCGGCCGCTCCGTGATCGTGGTCGGTCCCGAACTGCGCCTGCATCAGTGCGGTCTCCCGAAGAAGATGGCGCTCGAACTGTTCAAGCCGTTCATCTATTCGCGGCTCGACGCCAAGGGTCTGTCCACCACCGTGAAGCAGGCGAAAAAGCTCGTTGAAAAAGAGCGTCCCGAGGTCTGGGATATTCTCGACGAGGTTATTCGCGAGCATCCGGTGCTGCTGAACCGCGCGCCGACGCTGCACCGTCTCGGCATTCAGGCGTTCGAGCCGGTGCTGATCGAGGGTAAGGCGATCCAGCTTCATCCGCTGGTCTGCGCCGCGTTCAACGCAGACTTCGACGGCGACCAGATGGCCGTGCACGTTCCGCTGTCGCTTGAAGCGCAGCTGGAAGCGCGCGTCCTGATGATGTCGACCAACAACATCCTGCATCCCGCGAACGGTCAGCCGATCATCGTGCCGTCGCAGGACATCGTGCTGGGTCTGTACTATCTGTCGATCCTGCGCGAAGGCCTGCAGGGCCAGGGCAAGGTCTACCGCGACATGGCGGAGATCGAGCACGCGCTGTTCTCGAAGGTCATCCACCTGCACACCAAGATCAAGTACCGGTGGACCGGGATCGACGAGGAAGGCAAGACGATCTCGAAGATCTACGACACCACCGCCGGTCGAGTCATGCTCGGGCAGGTGCTGCCGAAGCACGGCAAGGTGCCTTTCGACACCATCAACAAGCTGATGACGAAGCGTGAAATCTCAGGCGTGATCGATCAGGTATACCGTCACTGCGGTCAGAAGGAGACGGTGATCTTCTGCGACCGCATCATGGCGCTCGGCTTCTACAACGCCTTCAAGGCGGGCATTTCGTTCGGCAAGGACGACATGGTCGTGCCGCACGGCAAGTGGAAGATCGTCGACGACACCCGCTCGATGGCGAAGGAATTCGAGCAGCAGTACAACGACGGCCTGATCACTCAGGGCGAGAAGTACAACAAGGTGGTCGACGCCTGGTCCAAGGCCACGGAAAAAATCGCCGAAGAGATGATGAAGGAAATTTCCTCCGTCAAAAAGAACTCGAAGGGCGAAGATTCCCAGATCAACTCGATCTACATGATGGCTCATTCCGGTGCGCGCGGTTCGCCGGCGCAGATGCGTCAGCTCGCCGGTATGCGCGGCCTGATGGCCAAGCCGGACGGCTCCATCATCGAAACGCCGATCGTTTCGAACTTCAAGGAAGGCCTGACCGTGATGGAGTACTTCAACTCCACCCACGGCGCCCGTAAGGGTCTGGCCGACACCGCCTTGAAAACCGCGAACTCGGGCTATCTCACCCGCCGTCTGGTGGACGTGGCGCAGGACTGCATCATCACTGCAGACGACTGCGGCACCAAGCTCGGCATCAAGATGCGCGCGATCATCGACGCGGGCACGGTCGTGGCTTCGCTGGCGTCGCGTATTCTCGGCCGCACCGCGGGCGAGGATCTGCGCGATCCGGCGACCAACAAGGTTGTCGTCAAGCGTGGCACGCTGATGGAGGAGACTCACGTCGACGCCATCCAGCAGGCTGGCATCCAGGAAGTGAAGATCCGCTCGGCGCTGACCTGCGAACTGGTCAACGGCATCTGCGGCAAGTGCTACGGGCGCGATCTTGCCCGCGGTACGCCGGTCAACCACGGCGAGGCTGTCGGCGTTATCGCCGCGCAGTCCATCGGCGAGCCCGGCACGCAGCTCACCATGCGCACGTTCCACATCGGCGGCGCGGCGCAGATCAACGAGCAGTCGTTCATCGAGTCGAACTTCGACGGCAAGATCGTCATCAAGAATAAGGCGATCGCGACCAACAGCGAAGGTTTCAACGCTGCGATGGTTCGCAACATGGTCGTCGCGGTTGTCGATCCGGATGGCACCGAACGTGCGACGCATCGTATTCAGTACGGCGCGCGCATGCGCGTCGATGACGGCGATATGATCAAGCGTGGCCAGCGCATTGCGGAGTGGGATCCATACTCACGCCCGATTCTGACCGAAGTCGAAGGCACCATCGGGTTCGAGGATCTGGTTGAAGGCCAGTCGATCTCGGAAACGCTCGACGAATCCACGGGTATCGCAAAGCGCGTGGTTATCGATTGGCGCACGACCGGCCGCGGTGCCGATCTGCGTCCGGCGATCGTCATCAAGGGCAAGGATGGCAAGGTGCTGAAGCTGGCACGCGGCGGCGACGCCCGTTACATGCTCTCGGTCGATGCCATTCTGTCGGTGGACGTCGGCGCCAAGGTCAAGGCCGGCGACATCCTCGCGCGTGTTTCGACGGAAAGCGCCAAGACCCGCGACATCACCGGCGGTCTGCCGCGCGTCGCGGAACTGTTCGAAGCCCGCAAGCCGAAGGATGCCGCGATCATCGCGGAAATCGCCGGCACGATCCGCTTCGGCCGCGACTACAAGAACAAGCGCCGCATTTCGATCGAGCCTGTCGACAAGAACGAGGAGACTCGCGAGTACCTCATTCCGAAGGGCAAGCACATCCATCTGCAGGACGGCGATATCGTCGAAAAGGGCGATTTCATTGTCGAAGGCAATCCGGCGCCGCACGACATCCTGGCGATCAAGGGCATCGAGGAACTCGCTGCCTATCTGGTCAATGAAATCCAGGAAGTTTACCGGCTCCAGGGCGTGCTCATCAACGACAAGCACATCGAAGTGATTGTCCGTCAGATGCTGCAGAAGGTCGAGATCACCGATCAGGGCGAGACCGACATGATCTCGGGCGAGCAGATCGACAAGATCGAGTTCGACCAGCTCAACGCCAAGGCGAAGGACGAAGGGAAGAAGATTGCAACCGGCACGCCGGTGCTGCTCGGCATCACCAAGGCGAGCTTGCAGACGCGGTCGTTCTTCTCGGCGGCGTCGTTCCAGGAGACCACGCGCGTGCTCACCGAAGCTGCCGTCAACGGCAAGGTGGACCCGCTCGAAGGCCTCAAGGAAAACGTCATTGTCGGCCGCCTGATCCCGGCCGGTACCGGTGCTTCGATGGCGAAGATCCGCGAAGTCGCAACCAAGCGCGACAAGCTGATCCTCGACGAGCGCGAGAAGCAGGCGGCGGCTGCCATCGTGCCGTCGGCTCCGGAAGCCGAACCTCTGGCGTTGCCGCCAGCGGAGTAATCCGCTGCTCAGCACCGATGCTCACAATCGAAAAGGCCGCCCTGCTGGGCGGCCTTTTTCTTGCGCGGTGGCCGGATTGTGGGCAAGAAGCCACACCGGAGCGAAAACCTTAATCGATCTAGCTACTTAACCAATTTGGGGGATGCCGATACCGACGATGGCTTTATTGTGACGGTGTTCTGTGACCATCGATATAATGAAATACCAATTGGGCAGGGGATTTAAAGAAAACGAGGATATTGGGCAGCTATAGGACACGATCGCCTTGCGGTGATTATTTTGGTGTCCGTGGCTCGGTATATGCGCATCAGTCTTCAAGGCCAGCGGAAGCTGGCCTTTTTTATGCCGAACGATCCGACTGGCCGCTATGCAGCTGGTTGGGCCGGGAGCGGTGGCGCAACTCCTGCGTGCGGGTTAGACTTGTTCAGTCAATTTCGCCTTTGGGGCAGTCATTTGGTCGATTTATTCGACGAGACGCTGACGGACCGCATCTACGAAGCGGCGGTGATTCCGGAGAAATGGCCAGACGTCCTGGGCGAGATGTCTCGCGCGGTCGACGGCGCGGGCGGCCTGCTGTTCACCGCTAATGCCGATCATACCGGCGGGATCACCTCGGCCGACATTAAAACGACGTTCGAGGAATTCATCCGCGATGGCTGGGCGGCAATGAACATCCGCCCGGCGCGGCTGGGGGCGGCGAACTATGCCGGGTTTGTACGCGACAATGACTTTTTCACCGACGAGGAACTGGACAACGATCCGGTATACCGGGACTTCTACCGCAAGCGCGGCCTCGGCTGGGCGACTGGTACGATGCTGGACACGCCGTCGGGTGACTCGATCATTTTTTCCTTTGAGCGGGCCTATGCCAAAGGTCCGGTCCCGGTCGAAGTCGTCCAGCAATTCGACAAACTGCGTCCGCACCTTGCACGCAGCGCGCTGCTGTCCTCGCGGCTCGGTCTTGAACGGGCGATGGCGATGGCCGAAGCGCTGCAGGCGTTGGGCTTGCCGGGCGCCGTGTTGCGCGGGGGTGGCAGGGTTCTCGCCGTCAACAGCGCGCTGGAACGTTTGATGCCGTCGCTGGTGCAGGACCGCCGCGAACGGTTGTATGTGTCCGACGAAGCCGCCGACGTCCTGCTTGCAGATGCACTGCGGCGCAGGCCGGTTGCGGGCGGTCCGGCGATGGTGAACTCGATTCCCGTGGCGGCGACCGATGAACACCCGCCGATGATCTTGCATCTGCTGCCGATCCATGGCGCGGCGCATGATCTGTTCTCGCGGGCGACCTCGCTGCTCGTGATTACGCCGGTCGACCGTGCGGTGGTGCCGACGGCCCAGGTGCTGCAAGGCCTGTTCGACCTCACACCGGCGGAGGCACGGGTGGCGCGGGGCATCAGCGAGGCGCAGACCGTGGAGGGCCTGGCCTTGTCCGCCGGGGTTTCAGTGGAGACCGTGCGCAGCCAGCTCAAGGCCGTGCTGTCGAAAACCGGGCTGTCCCGCCAGCAGGAACTGATCCATCTGCTCGCCGGAACGATGTTGCCGGCGTCGAAAACGCCTCCCACGCCCTGAGCGGCGGGCCGAAACGGTCAAAATCCCCCTGCATTGCGCCAAATCAGCTTTTTTCGCGCCAAATCGTGCTTTGTTCATCTTCCCTTCAGATGAAAAACGCATTTGTTTAGGATGAGTTAGACCGGCTCTAAACCCGAATGGGACGCCGGCAGGGGGCGAAGGACGTCATGCTCGATCTGGCAGTTGTCGGCGGTGGCCCGGGCGGGCTGATGAGCGCCTGGTACCTCAGGAAAAAACTTGGGGCGCTTTGCCGCGTCACCATCTACGAGGCATCCGACCGCCTCGGCGGCAAGATACTGACGAAAAAGTTCGATACCGCGCCCGCGATGTACGAGGCGGGCGTCGCCGAGATCTACGACTACTCCATGACGGGTCCGGACCCGCTGCGTGAACTGGTCCAGCATTTCGGATTGCAGACGATTCCGATGGATGCCGAGCAGGTTCAGCTCGATGGCGTGTTGCTCGACGACGTGCCCGGCATGCGCCGCAAGTATGGCCCGCCGACCGCAAAGGCGATCGAGGATTTCCGCAAGCTCTGTGCCAAGATGGTGTCGCCGACCGAATACTATGAAGGCGTCGGCGCGCACGATAACGAGCATCCTTGGGCCTATCTGAGCGCCGAGGAACTGCTGGACCGCGAAGTCGCCGACCCGGTCGCCAAGCGCTTCCTGAAAGTCATGGCGCGCTCCGACATCGCGACCGAGCCGCATAACACCAACGGCCTCAATGCCCTGAAGAACTTCGTGATGGATATCGACGGCTATATCGGCCTGTACTCGATCCAGAACGGCAACGAACAGCTCATTCATAGCCTGCAAAGCGAGATCGACGCTGAGATCCTGTTGAACCATCGGGTTCTCAAGGTCGGCAAGGCGGATTCCGGCCGCTATGCCATCAACATGATGAACGGCAAGGGGCCGGTCACCAAGGAGCACGATCTGGTCGTGATGTGCCTGCCGCATTCGTGGCTCGCCACGATGCGCTGGGATGGCGAACTGCTGCGCCACTCGATGGTCAAGCACATCGCCTATTTCGACCGTCCGGCGCACTACCTGCGCGTCTCGGTTTTGTTCGACGAGCCGTTCTGGGGCGACAAGGTGCCAGGTGCGTGGTGGATGTCGGAAGCCTTCGGCGGCTGCTGCATTTACGTCGAAGGTGCGCGGCACGATGTCGGCCGCCACGGCGTGCTGAACTGGCTGATCCCGGGCTCCGACGCGCTGGCCTTCGCCAATCTCAGCGACAAGGAGCTGATCGATGCGGCGATCAAGTCGCTGCCGAAGGCATTCGGCGATGCCCGTTCGCATTTTCTGGAAGGCAAGATCCATCGCTGGCTGTCGTCGGTGAACGCCATTCCGGGCGGCTTGCCCGCGCGCGACGTCATGACCAATCACCATCCGGAGCCGCACGAGCATCCGGGTCTGGTCGTGGTCGGCGACTATCTGTTCGATTCGACGCTGAACGGTTTGCTGGACTCGTCGGATGCGGCCACCGACATTATCCTCACCCAGATGATCAAGTTGCGCTACGAGCGCGGCGAGGCCGGCAACCTTCCGTCCGACAAGATCGACCGCGCCTATTTCGACAATTACCGCAACGTCGGTCCCTACGGCGAGGTCTGGAACCAGTTCACCGATCCGGACTATCTCACCAATCTCATCAAGATCGTCTGGAATCGCGCGAAGGGTTACAAGTTGCTGGTGGCTGGTTCGGCGAGCGGCGAACTGGTCGGTGCGCTGCGCGAACGCGGCATCGATGCCTGGGGCGTCGAGAACAACCGCTATATCCATGGCAAGACGCCCAAGGCGCTGCGTAAGTACAACAAACTCGGCTCGCTGACCAAACTGCCGTTCAAGACTGGCGAGTTCGACTTCGTTTTTGAAACCAGCCTGTGCCATGTGTCGGACAGGCAGGTGACGCGCGCCGTCCGCGAGCTGAACCGGGTGGTGAAAACCGGCTTCGTGTTCGGCTCGATCACCAGTGACATGGCGCCGGCTCTGATCGACCGCTACGACCTGCTGCGCGGTGTCAAAAAACTAGGCACCTGGTGGGAGTGGTCCGAACTGTTCTTCGGCAACGGTTTCGATCTCTCGATGCACCGCCGCGATTGCACGGATGCGGTGTGGGACGCGACGCTGGCAGCGAACAAGGGGCCCGGCGACTGGTACGCGGACGCCGACAGCCTGCGCTATTCGTTCTTTGACAAGGTTGCCGCCGACGACTAATCGCTTGGGGCAGGGTGGCCAATCCGGCCGCTGCGGACCACTAGATGCCGACCAGGTCGCCCACTTCGGATACCGACAAATCAGCATCGGGCAAGCCGCTCGATGACGAGGCCGCGCGTCTTGCGGCTGCGCAGGCTGACATCCCTGTGCCCCCGGAACTGGACGACATCGACGACGATGACGACGACGAGGATCTCGTCGCCTATACGGCCAGCGAGGCCGCGGGCGCCTTCGCCACCATCTGGCGGTTCACCTGGCCGCATCTGCGGCAATACAAGACCTGGGTCGCGTTCGTGGCGATCGGTCTTTTCATCGAGACGTTGTTCAACGTCATCATGCCGCTCAGCCTGAAATACCTGATCGACGACGCGCTCGGCGAAGAGGATTTTCAGGCGCTCACCGCCATCCTGACCGTGCTGGCGGTCGCCGGCATTATCACGTCCATTGTCGCAGTCTGGTACGAGCGCTGGGACGCGCGGCTTGCGGCATCCGTCATCTCCGATGTTCGCGCGCGGCTGTTCGAGCATGTCCAGAACCTGCCGGCATCCTTCTTCGGCCGCACCAAGCGCGGCGAGATCCTGTCGCGGTTTTCCGTGGACATGGCCGGCTACGAATCCTCGGTCAAGCATTTTGCCAACAGCGCGATGCTGCCGTTCCTCGAACTGATCGCGGGCATCGCCCTGATGATCTGGCTGAACTGGCAGCTTGCCGCCGTGGCGCTGCTGGTGTTCCCGATCACGCTGATCGGTCCGCGTATCCTGACTCCGAAGGCCGTGCAGGCCAACTACGAGCAGAAAGTCAACGAATCCGCCATCCTCGGCGTGGTGCAGGAGAACGTCGCGGCGCAGATGGTGGTGAAAGCCTTCGGCTTGCAGCGCAAGGCGTTCGGCTGGTTCTCGTTCCGCAACAACGCCGCACGCCGTTCGATGGCCGATGCGACGTTCCTCTCGACGATGGTGGAGCGGACCGTCACCATTTCGGTCCTGTTGCTTCATCTGATCGTGCTGGCGATCGGCGCGTATCTCGCCACCATCGGCAAGATCTCGGTCGGCACCTTCGTCACGTTCGAAAGCGCGTTCTGGGAAATTTCCTACAACATCGCCCATCTGATGCACTTCATTCCGGTGGCGATCACGGCGTCCGCCGCGGTGCGCCACATGGAAGAATTGCTCGATGAGCCGACGCGCGGTGCGGACCGGCCCGGCGCACCGGACCTGCCGCGCATTACCGACAACATCACCTTCGACCGCGTGGTCTTCAAATACGAAGGTAGCGACGCAACGGTGCTCGACGGCCTTTCCCTCAAGATCGGCGTTGGCAAGAATATCGCCATCGTGGGGCCCAGCGGCTCCGGCAAGAGCACGCTGCTCAATCTCATCCTGCGCCTCTACGTGCCGAACGAGGGCAGGCTGACCATCGACGGCGTCGACATCCGCAAGGTGACCCGCGACTCGCTGCGCAAGAGCATGGCGGTGGTGTTTCAGGAAAACATGCTGTTCAACATGTCGATCCGCGAGAACATCCGCCTCGGCAAGGATGGCGCGACCGATGCCGAGGTCGAGGATGCTGCGAAGAAGGCCGAGATCCATCGCTACATCATGACGCTGCCGCAGAAGTACGACACGGTGGTCGGCGAGCGCGGTGATACGCTGTCGGGCGGCCAGCGCCAGCGCATTGCGATCGCGCGCGCCATCGTCCGCAACCCGTCGGTGCTGCTCTTGGACGAGGCGACATCGGCGCTCGATCAGACCACAGAGGCTGCGATCAACCGCACGCTGCTCAAGGTCGCCAAGGGCCGCACCATGATCTTCTCGACCCACCGGCTGACCTCGGTGGTGGATATGGATGAAATCATCGTCATCAGCAACGGCAAGGCGATCGAGCGCGGGCCGCACGCCGAACTGCTTGCCGCCAACGGAATGTACCGGAAGCTCTGGGACGATCAGCTTCACAAGTCGCATCATCCTGCCGAGGACGATGATGACGATGACGATGACGAGGATGACGAATAATTCTGCCACGGGCCCATACGCCAATGACAGGTTCAAAGACATCAGGCTCCCGCACGTTGGCCGGAAAGTGTCTGTGTGGCGCGGTCCAGTATGCGGTGGTTGATGAATTCCTTTATTCGATGAATTGCCATTGTTCGAACTGCCGTCGCGCAACCGGCTCGGCGTTCAAGCCTATCGCTGGCATCGAACGCAGCAAGCTCCGGCTCACCGGGGGCGACGACAATCTTCTGATCTTCGGGGATGACGCCAGCCACGACGCGCACTGCAAAACCTGCGGGTCGTTGCTTTATTCGCTGGTTCGCGACGGTGCCTATGTCCACGTTGCAATGGGAACGTTGGTCGATGATCCCGGCATTCGTCCCACCGCGCATATTTTCGTTGGCTCCAAGGCGCCGTGGTTCACGATCACCGACGATCTGCCTCAGTACACGGAGCACGTCCTGCCGGCCGGGGCCGTCGATAGCGACCAATAAGGCGTACGCGTTCAGAGCAGTTTCGTCTCGATCTTCCGGCTCGTCACCCAACGGCGGACGGTTTTCCCGTTCGCCGCGAATGTGCGCTTCAAAACGCGCAGGATGGTGGTCGGAAGTTCCAGCAGCGCCGGGCGCATGTCGTCCGCGGCGAACACCGCGAATGTCAGCTTCTGGCGATAGCTTTGGAGCCACGCGCCGATGCTCAACCTGCTGAGCAACAAAAGATGGATTGACGCCACGATGTCGCGCGGAACGTGGACCCACGCATGGCCGACGCTCGCTTGCAGCACCGGCGCAACGCCAAGGTTCAGGATCAGTTCGGGAAAATCGAGTCCGCCGGCTTCGCAAAGCGAAAGCCACGACCATGAACGCGGATTGACGTCGAGGATCTTGTAGGCGCCAACGCGCGCGTCGTGTTTGAATTCAACCTCGACAAGTCCCTCGAAGCCGACGGACGACAGCAGTTTCCTGCTGATCGCCTTGACCTCGTCGTTGTCGACGATCTCGACGAACGTGCTCGTGTATCCGAATTCAACGGGATATTGCCGGGCACGACGCGCGGCCAGTTCGGCGACGGGCGAATTGTTGCTCCACAATGCGGCGTAGGAAAATTGCGCCTCTCCGCCGCCGGGGATGTACTCCTGAACGACGACACCGTCCTGACCCTGCAGCGCCGCGGCCTTTCGATAGAGGTCGATGAGTTCGTCGCGCGTCTCGGCGCGCCACGCCTTGGCCGAGGTCAGGGCGTTACGCCTCATGCGCATCGCGGGTTTCAGGATAACGGGGAATGTGACGTCGATGCGCGCGGCGTCTTCGACCGATTCCACCGGATAGCTTTTCGGAACCGCAATTCCGGCTTTTTCCGCGACCTGAACCAGCAGTTGTTTGTTGCAGAGATGCTGCAGGCTCTGCCACGGCGTTCCCATGATCTGAAAGCGCGTGCGGAGCTGATCCTGATTTTCGGCGACCAGCCTGACTTCATTGTCGGCGCAGGGCAGCAGCAGCCAGTTCTTGAGATCCTGCTCGGCCGCGAGCGCCACCAGCCACGCCGCCGCTCCCGCCGACGTCGCGCCTGGCCAGTCGAAGGTGCGCCCGACATAGCGGGAGAAGGTCGGCAGCGGATGATCGTTGGTCACCAGCGCGACCGGAATACCCTTTCGCCCGAAACTGCGCGCCAGCGCCAGCGCATTATGGGCGCCGCCAAGAATGACGACGCCCGGAAGCGCGGATCGGTCAGGTGTCGGGGCGGCCGACGCTGCGCCGGGAATGGTCATGCAAGCCGTCGTCCGCTGGAATCGACAACTGCCTCCGGATCAATGGCGCGAATGCGCTGTTCCCAGAATGGGCTGCGGGTGGCGAGGATGTTGTAACCCCAGTTCGTCGCCTTCTTGATGCGGTCGAGGGGGGACACATCCTCAAGATGCACGAAGCGGCTCGCGGCGGGATCGTAGCAAAACAGCTTCAACGGGGTGTTGGCGAGGATATATCGCGAAATGGTGTGGTTGCGGTCGTTGCCGTGCTCTTCACAAATGACAACGCAGTCGGTTTCGAGCAGCTTTGCGCCGCCCCGCAGCGCCTCAGTTTCTACGCCTTCGACATCGAGCTTGATGACATGTCGGCGCTTCGGATCGAGCTTCGCGCCGAGCAGGCTGTCCAGCGGAATCACCTCGACCGTTTCGCCGTTGTCCTGCGTTCCGCCGGCAATCGTCATCGCCTCGTGCTTGCTGCCGGAGAGGTTTGCTGTTCCGGCCTCCGCGCCGATGGCGCGCTGAAGCGTATGGAACCGGTCACCGTTCAGTCGGGCGTTGTTCGACAGGATCGCGAAGTTCCGGGAGGAGGGTTCAATCGCCACCGAAGGGTGCGCGCCATAGGGGCGGCTGGTGACGAGGGTGGACCAGTAGCCGAAATTCGCGCCACAATCGACCAGGGTGTAGTCGGCGTCCGCGATGCTGCGGAAGAACAGATTGATGTCGCGCTCATAGCCATAGAGCGGGTCGAGCAGCAGGCTCCAGTAGCCGTCGCCGAACGGAAACGAGAACAGCGCATCGTCATTGAGGCGGACCTCGATCATGCGATCCGGGGCCACGGTCTGCAGTACCCGGCAACCCGCGGCGAACCCCCGGTACGACCAGGCGGAACTAACCCGTGCTCCCGCCCGCAGGGCGTGGACCAGCAGCGCTTCGCGCATGGTCGATCCCGCCAGCAAGCCCGTCGGTCTGTCGAAGGTCAGGGCTGTCGGCGGACACAACTGTGCCGTTTCAGGAAAATAGGGTCGCATTCTATTGCTCTCGATCAACTATCTGAGAATTAGCAAGACCGGTGCCAAGCCGGGGCGCTCATCATCGATGGCTCCCGCTTAAGATGACACCATAGAGGTCGGGAAATGCCGCTCCACCGGCAGTTTCGTCGCGATTCTAGTTAACTGCTGATAAACAAAGAGATTTTTTTGATGAACCCTGTTCGTCAGGCGTTCATGAGGTATCCGGCGGGCGCGTGCCGCATCGGTGTGGGCGATGGGACGCTGATCGGAGCGCGGGATTCGGCCGGTCGCAAACGATTCTCTTGCAAAGCCGCAAATGCCTTGTCCAACGGACAAGGCGAGCGCAAGAAACGGCTGCAACAAGGGCACTTTTGCCATGTCGTTTAGTCTTGACTTGGCAAGGCATGGCTTATAAAACCCGGCCACTTCACGACAGGCGGTGAGCTTCCCTGCGTCGGAACGGATCACCTTTTCAGCCCGCGTTCTCAACCGGGATGGATCGGCACCAACCTCGACGGATGTCGCTCAAACGCTGTCGGCACTAGCCAGGCAATGCCAGGACGATCTTGGTCTCTCGGGCGGATGCTCTTGAGATTGGTTTCGGATGCATGACCTCGGTCCGCCCTCTAGGCGAGCTGCGGTCCTCTGTGGCGGTCAAGCGCTTTCCATTCAGCGATGAATGGATGGCGCGATTTCGTTTTGCGCGATGAAACGCGCGGTGCGGGATCGGTGTTCCGGGACTGGTTGCTGACGTGAAGCGGGTGGGGCGGAAGCCCCGAACGAATTTGCGGGACCGACAAGGTTTCGCGCGAACAAGGGTGAACGATGCCGACGATCAACCAACTGATCGCGAATCCACGCGAAGCGCAGAAGTCGCGCAAGAAGGTGCCGGCGCTGCAACAGTCGCCGCAGAAGCGCGGCGTTTGCACGCGCGTCTATACGACGACTCCGAAGAAGCCGAACTCGGCGCTTCGTAAGGTCGCCAAGGTGCGCCTGACCAACGGCTTCGAGGTCATCGGCTACATTCCGGGTGAAGGCCACAACCTTCAGGAGCACTCGGTGGTCATGATCCGCGGCGGCCGCGTCAAGGATTTGCCCGGCGTGCGCTACCACATTCTCCGCGGCGTCCTCGATACGCAGGGCGTCAAGAACCGCAAGCAGCGCCGTTCGAAGTACGGCGCGAAGCGTCCGAAGTAATCGGGGATCTGATCGATGTCGCGTCGCCATTCTGCTGAAAAACGTGAAGTGAACCCGGATCCGAAGTTCGGGAACATCATCATCACGAAGTTTATGAATTCGATCATGTACGACGGCAAGAAATCTGCCGCCGAGAGCATCGTCTATGGCGCGCTCGAAATGATCGAGCAGAAGACCAAGCAGGGCCCGCTGCCGGTGTTCGAGCAGGCGCTGGAAAACGTCATGCCGACCATCGAAGTGCGCTCGCGCCGCGTTGGTGGCGCCACGTACCAGGTGCCGGTTGAGGTTCGCTCCGTGCGCCGTCAGGCGCTGGGCATTCGCTGGATCATTACGGCCGCCCGCGGCCGCAACGAGAAGACCATGACCGAACGGCTCTCTGCGGAGCTGCTCGATGCGTCGAATAACCGGGGGAACGCGGTCAAGAAGCGCGAAGACGTGCACAAGATGGCGGAAGCCAACCGTGCCTTCTCGCACTATCGCTGGTAACGGCGAACTGAACGGACATAAGGAACGAACCCCATGGCGCGCCAACACCCCATCGCTGATTACCGTAACTTCGGTATCATGGCGCATATTGACGCCGGCAAGACCACGACGACCGAGCGCATCCTTTATTATACCGGCAAGAGCCACAAGATCGGCGAAGTGCACGAAGGTGCCGCGACGATGGACTGGATGGAGCAGGAGCAGGAGCGCGGCATCACCATTACGTCCGCTGCGACCACAGCGTACTGGAACGGCAAGCGTCTGAACATCATCGACACCCCCGGCCACGTCGACTTCACCATTGAAGTCGAGCGTTCGCTGCGCGTGCTCGACGGCGCCGTGTGCGTTCTCGACTCCAATCAGGGCGTTGAGCCGCAAACCGAGACCGTCTGGCGCCAGGGCGACAAGTACAAAGTGCCGCGCATCGTCTTCGCCAACAAAATGGATAAGACCGGCGCCGACTTCTACAAGTGCCTGCAGGATATCATCGATCGCCTCGGCGCGAAGCCGGTTGCGATTCAGCTGCCGATCGGCTCCGAAAGCAATTTCGTGGGCATGGTCGATCTCGTGGCCATGAAGGCTTACATCTGGAACAACGAGGCGCTCGGCGCGAAGTTCGACGTGGTCGAGATTCCCGCGGACCTCCAGGACAAGGCGAAGGAATACCGCGAGAAGCTCGTCGAAGCCGCCGTCGAACTCGACGATGATGCGCTCGCCGCGTTCCTCGATGGCAATGAACCGGACGAAGCGACGCTGAAGCGGCTTATCCGCAAGGCAGTGCTGACCGGCGCATTCTATCCCGTGCTGTGCGGTTCGGCCTTCAAGAACAAGGGCGTGCAGCCGCTGCTCGATGCGGTGGTGGACTATCTTCCGTCGCCGCTCGACGTTCCCGCGATCAAGGGCGTCGACGAGGACGGCAATGAGGTTCTTCGCAAGCCGGACGACAAGGAGCCGCTGGCTCTGCTCGCGTTCAAGATCATGGACGATCCGTTTGTCGGCACCATCACCTTCTGCCGTATCTACTCGGGCGTCCTGTCGAGCGGCACCGGCGTCGTCAACTCGACCCGCGAGAAGAAAGAACGTATCGGCCGCATGCTGCTGATGCATGCGAACAACCGCGAAGACATCAAGGAAGCCTATGCCGGCGACATCGTCGCGCTGGCCGGTCTCAAGGAGGCTCGCACCGGCGACACGCTGTGCGATCCCGACCATCCGGTCATCCTTGAAAAGATGGAATTCCCGGAGCCGGTCATCGAAATCGCGATCGAGCCGAAGTCGAAGGCCGATCAGGAAAAGCTGGGCGTTGCGCTTGCGAAGCTCGCCGCGGAAGATCCGTCTTTCCGCGTGTCGACCGATCACGAGTCCGGCCAGACCATCCTCAAGGGCATGGGCGAACTGCATCTCGACATCAAGGTCGACATTCTCCGCCGTACCTACAAGGTCGACGCCAACATCGGCGCGCCGCAGGTGGCCTTCCGTGAGAAGATCACCAAGCGCGCGGAAGTCGATTACACGCACAAGAAGCAGACCGGCGGTACCGGCCAGTTCGCGCGCGTGAAGTTCATCGTCGAGCCGGGCGAGCCGGGTTCGGGTTTCGTGTTCGAATCGAAGGTTGTCGGCGGTTCGGTGCCGAAGGAATACATCCCCGGCGTCGAAAAGGGCCTCAACAGCGTGCTGACGTCAGGCGTTGTCGCGGGCTTCCCGGTGGTCGACGTGCATGTCCAGCTCGTGGACGGCGCGTACCACGACGTCGACTCGTCGGCGCTCGCATTCGAAATCGCATCGCGTGCGGCATTCCGTGACGCGCTGCAAAAGGGCAAGTCTGTGCTGCTCGAGCCGATTATGAAGGTCGAGTGCGTGACCCCTGAAGATTACACCGGCTCGGTCATCGGCGACTTGAACTCCCGCCGCGGCCAGATCCAGGGTCAGGACATGCGCGGCAACGCCAACGTCATCAACGCGATGGTGCCGCTCATGAACATGTTTGGTTACGTGAACAACCTGCGCTCGATGAGCCAGGGCCGCGCGACCTTCACGATGCAATTCGATCACTACGCTGAAGCGCCGGCCAACGTGTCGGCAGAGGTCCAGAAGAAGTTTGCTTGATTTCTTTGACGCGAGTCAAAGTTGAACGGAGAACGTCATGGCTAAAGCTAAATTTGAACGTAACAAACCGCACTGTAACATCGGCACCATCGGTCACGTCGACCATGGCAAGACATCGCTGACCGCAGCGATTACCAAGATTCTGGCTGAAACGGGCGGTGCAACGTTCACGGCGTACGACCAGATCGACAAGGCGCCGGAAGAGAAGGCGCGCGGCATCACCATCTCGACCGCTCACGTTGAGTACGAGACCGCGAACCGTCACTACGCTCACGTCGATTGCCCCGGCCACGCCGACTACGTGAAGAACATGATCACCGGTGCAGCCCAGATGGACGGCGCGATCCTGGTTGTGTCCGCCGCTGACGGCCCGATGCCGCAGACCCGCGAGCACATCCTGCTCGCCCGTCAGGTCGGCGTTCCCGCGATCGTCGTGTTCCTGAACAAGTGCGACATGGTCGACGATCCGGAACTGCTCGAACTGGTCGAAATGGAAGTTCGCGAGCTGCTCTCGAAGTACAACTTCCCGGGCGACGACATTCCGATCATCCGCGGCTCGGCGCTCGCAGCGCTTGAGAACAAGGATCCGAAGCTGGGCCACGACGCCGTTCTGGCGCTCATGAAGGCCGTTGACGAAAACATTCCGCAGCCGGCGCGTCCGATCGACCAGCCGTTCCTGATGCCGGTCGAAGACGTGTTCTCGATCTCGGGTCGCGGCACCGTCGTTACCGGCCGCGTCGAGCGCGGCATCATCAAGGTCGGCGAGGAAATCGAAATCGTCGGTCTGAAGGACACCCAGAAGACCATCGTTACCGGCGTCGAAATGTTCCGCAAGCTGCTCGATCAGGGCCAGGCCGGCGACAACATCGGTGCGCTGCTTCGCGGCACCAAGCGCGAGGAAGTCGAGCGCGGCCAGATTCTCTGCAAGCCGGGTTCGGTCAAGCCGCACACCAAGTTCAAGGCTGAGGCTTACATCCTCACCAAGGAAGAGGGTGGCCGTCACACGCCGTTCTTCACCAACTACCGTCCGCAGTTCTACTTCCGCACGACCGACGTGACGGGCGTGGTTCATCTGCCGGAAGGCACCGAGATGGTGATGCCGGGCGACAACATCGCGATGGAAGTGCACCTGATCGTGCCGATCGCGATGGAAGAGAAGCTCCGCTTCGCGATCCGTGAAGGCGGCCGCACCGTTGGTTCGGGCGTCGTCTCCAGCATCATCGAATAAAGACGCGAATAGAGAGTAGCGAGTGGATGTCCACTCGCTGCTCGCCACTCACTACTCGCTCTTAAAGAAAGACAAACGGCAATGAACGGCCAGAATATTCGCATTCGTCTCAAGGCGTTCGACCATCGGATTCTCGATACGTCGACCCGCGAGATCGTGAACACGGCAAAACGTACCGGTGCACAGGTGCGCGGACCCATTCCGCTGCCGACCCGCATCGAGAAGTTCACCGTCAACCGTTCGCCGCACGTCGACAAGAAGAGCCGCGAGCAGTTCGAGATGCGCACGCACAAGCGCCTTCTCGATATCGTCGATCCGACCCCGCAGACCGTGGACGCGCTGATGAAGCTCGACCTAGCCGCCGGTGTCGACGTCGAGATCAAGCTCTGAGCAAGACCCCGTAAAGTGGGCACCGGTTTTCGGATCGGGTCTTGCTCACAAAGTAAATTGGTTAGTCCTTCGGGACAGAAAGAACAGGAAGCACGCCGATGCGCTCCGGAGTGATCGCACAAAAGGTCGGGATGACGCGGGTCTTTACGGAGACCGGTGAACATATCCCTGTGACCGTGCTCAAGTTGGGCAATTGCCAGGTTGTTGGCCATCGCACCACCGAGAAGAACGGCTATGTCGCGTTGCAGCTCGGTTCGGGCTCGCGCAAGACCGTCTATCTGCCCAAAGCCGAGCGCGGCCAGTTCGCCGTCGCCAAGGTTGAGCCGAAGCGGAAGGTCGCGGAATTCCGCGTCTCGGAAGATGCGCTGATCCCGGTCGGCGCTGAAATCCAGGCGGATCATTTTGTGGTCGGCCAGTTCGTCGACGTGACGGGCACCTCGGTCGGTAAGGGGTTCGCGGGCGGCATGAAGCGCTGGAATTTCGGCGGTTTGCGCGCCACCCACGGCGTCTCGGTCTCGCACCGTTCGATCGGTTCGACCGGTGGACGTCAGGATCCCGGCAAGACCTTCAAGAACAAGAAGATGCCTGGCCACATGGGCGTTGATCGCATCACCACGCTGAACCTGCGCGTCGTCCAGACGGACGTGGCGCGAGGTCTGCTGCTCATCGAAGGCGCCGTTCCCGGCTCCAAGGGCGGCTGGATCACCGTGCGCGATGCCGTGAAGAAAGCATTGCCGAAGGATGCGCCGAAGCCCGGCAAGTTCAAGCTGGCTGGCGACAATGCTGCGCCTGAAGCAGCACCGGCAGAGGAGGGCGCGTGATGGAATTGAAGGTCACAACCCTCGAAGGTAAAGCCGCAGGTTCGGTTCAGCTCTCGGACGAAATTTTCGGTCTGGAGCCGCGCAAGGATCTGATCCAGCGCGTCGTGAACTGGCAACTCGCCAAGCGTCAGGCCGGCACCCACAAGGCCAAGGGCCGCGCCGAAATCTGGCGCACCGGCAAGAAGATGTACAAGCAGAAGGGCACCGGTGGTGCGCGTCACGGTTCGGCTCGCGTTCCGCAGTTCCGCGGCGGTGGCCGTGCATTCGGTCCGGTCGTGCGCAGCCATGCCCATGATCTGCCGAAGAAGGTTCGTGCGCTCGGTCTGAAGCATGCCCTGTCGGCGAAGGCCAGGGACGGCGGTCTCATCGTGATCGAGAACGCCGACCTGAAGGACGCCAAGACCAAGGCTCTGATCGGCCACTTCTCGGGTCTCGAAATCACCAACGCGCTGATCATCGACGGTGCCGAGGTCAACACCGGGTTCGCAACCGCGGCCCGCAACATTCCGCACATCGACGTGCTGCCGATCCAGGGCATCAACGTCTATGACATTCTGCGCCGTCAGAAGCTGGTTCTGACCAAGGCGGCAGTGGATGCGTTGGAGGCGCGCTTCAAATGAGCACTCAGGACTCGCGCCACTACGACATCATCGTCGCTCCGGTCGTGACCGAAAAGGCGACCATCGCCTCCGAGCACAACAAGGTTGTGTTCAAGGTTGCGGCCAAGGCGACCAAGCCGCAGATCAAGGACGCGATTGAGAAGTTGTTCGACGTCAAGGTTAAGAACGTCAACACGCTGGTCCGCAAGGGCAAGACGAAAGTCTTCCGCGGCCAGTTCGGTTCTCAGTCGGACACCAAGCGCGCTGTCGTGACCCTCGAAGAAGGTCACCGCATCGACGTGACCACCGGGCTGTAAGGCGAACGACGATGGCATTGAAAACATTCAACCCCACGACTCCAGGCCAGCGCCAGCTGGTCTTGGTTGATCGTTCGGCGCTCTACAAGGGCAAGCCGGTCAAGGCGCTCACCGAGGGCAAGCACTCGAAGGGCGGTCGTGGCAACACGGGCCGTATCACCGTGCGCTTCCGCGGCGGCGGCCACAAGAAGGCCTACCGCATCGTCGACTTCAAGCGCACCAAGGTCGACGTTCCGGCCAAGGTCGAGCGGCTGGAATACGATCCGAACCGCAGCGCGTTTATCGCCCTGATCAAGTATGCCGATGGCGAGCAGGCCTATATCCTGGCGCCGCAGCGTCTGGCCGTGGGCGACACCGTTGTCGCCGGCAGCTACGTCGACGTGAAGCCGGGCAATGTCATGCCGCTCGGCAACATGCCGGTCGGCACCATCGTGCACAATGTTGAGCTCAAGATCGGGAAGGGCGGCCAGATCGCCCGTTCCGCCGGCACCTACGCCCAGATCGTCGGTCGCGACCATGACTTCGTCATCGTCCGTCTGAATTCGGGCGAACAGCGCCTGGTTCACGGCCGCTGCGTCGGCACCATCGGTGCGGTGTCGAACCCGGATCACATGAACACCTCGATCGGCAAGGCCGGTCGTACCCGCTGGATGGGCTGGCGTCCGCATAACCGCGGCGTCGTCATGAACCCGGTGGACCATCCGCACGGCGGCGGCGAAGGCCGCACCTCGGGCGGTCGTCACCCGGTTACGCCGTGGGGCAAGCCGACCAAGGGCAAGAAGACGCGGTCGAACAAGTCGACCAACAAGTTCATTCTCATCAGCCGCCACAAGCGGAAGAAGTAAGGATCGCCGGACATGGTTCGTTCAGTCTGGAAAGGCCCGTTCGTTGAAGGCTCTCTGCTCAAGAAGGCAGATGCCGCGCGTTCGTCCGGCCGTCACGACGTTATCAAGATCTGGAGCCGCCGCTCGACGATCCTCCCGCAGTTCGTGGGGCTCACCTTCGGCGTCTACAACGGTCAGAAGCATGTTCCGGTCGCGGTGAACGAGGAAATGGTCGGTCACAAGTTCGGCGAGTTCTCGCCGACGCGGACCTTCCACGGCCATTCGGGCGACAAGAAAGCCAAGAAGTAAGGGCTTGAGGACTTAGTCATGAGCAAACCAAAGCGCGAACGGGTTCTCCCGGAAAACGAAGCCAAGGCGGTAGCCCGCATGCTTCGCGTCAGCCCGCAGAAGCTGAACCTTGTTGCGCAGTTGATCCGCGGCAAGAAGGCATCGTCTGCGCTCGCCGACCTGCAGTTCTCGCGCAAGCGGATCGCCGGCGATGTGAAGAAGTGCTTGGAGTCCGCGATTGCGAACGCCGAGAACAACCATGACCTCGATGTCGACGCGCTTGTCGTCGCCGAGGCGCATGTCGGCAACGGCATCGTGATGAAGCGTTTCGCACCGCGCGGCCGTGGCCGTTCGGGTCGTGTTTTCAAACCGTTCTCGCAGCTGACGATCGTCGTTCGTCAGGTCGAGGCGGAGGCGAGCGCTTAACAGCGCAGGAGAGAACGATGGGTCAGAAGATCAATCCAATCGGGCTGCGTCTGGGCATTAACCGGACTTGGGATTCCCGTTGGTTCGCCGGCAAGAACGAGTATGCGAAGCTCCTCCACGAGGACATTCGCATCCGCGCCATGCTGATGAAGGAACTGAAGCAGGCGGCGGTCGCCCGCATCGTGATTGAGCGCCCGCACAAGAAGTGCCGCGTGTCGATCCACTCCGCCCGTCCGGGCGTCGTGATCGGCAAGAAGGGCGCCGACATCGACAAGCTGCGCAAGCAGGTTGCCGCGATCACCGACTCCGACGTCGTGATCAACATCATCGAAATCCGCAAGCCGGAGCTCGATGCGACCCTGGTCGCGGAATCGATCGCGCAGCAGCTTGAGCGCCGCGTCGCTTTCCGCCGCGCCATGAAGCGCGCCGTTCAGTCGGCGATGCGTCTCGGCGCCGAAGGCATCCGCATCAACTGCTCGGGTCGTCTGGGCGGCGCGGAAATCGCGCGCATGGAATGGTATCGTGAAGGCCGCGTGCCGCTACACACGCTGCGCGCCGACGTCGATTACGGTGTCGCCACGGCGTTCACGACGTTCGGCACCTGCGGCGTCAAGGTCTGGATCTTCAAGGGCGAAATCCTTGAGCACGATCCGATGGCCCAGGACAAGCGCATGGCCGAAGGCGACACGGGCCGTCCGCGTCGCGATGCAGCCTGATTGAAATTTGAAGAAGGTTTGAGGGCGTAAGCCATGATGCAACCAAAGAAGACAAAGTTCCGCAAGGCGCACAAGGGCCGTATCCACGGCGTCGCCTCGTCGGGCGCGACGTTGTCTTTCGGCCAGTTCGGCCTGAAGGCGATGGCGCCGGAGCGCATCACCGCGCGCCAGATTGAAGCCGCCCGCCGCGCGCTGACCCGCCACATGAAGCGTGCCGGCCGCGTCTGGATCCGCGTATTCCCGGACCTGCCGGTGTCGAAGAAGCCCGCCGAAGTGCGAATGGGCTCGGGCAAGGGCACGCCGGAATTGTGGGTTGCCCGCGTCAAGCCCGGCCGTCTCATTTTCGAGATCGACGGCGTGACCCAGCAGACCGCGAAGGAAGCGCTGACGCTCGCCGCCGCCAAACTTCCGATCAAGACGCGCTTCGTTGCGCGCATTGCGGAGTAAGGAAACGACCATGGCCGATTTGAAAGTCGAAGACATTCGCGCGATGAGCCCCGATCAGATGGAGGACACGATCCTCAATCTGAAGAAGGAGCGGTTCAACCTGCGCTTCCAGCGCGCCACCGGGCAGCTCGAGAACACCTCGCGCCTGCGTGAGGCTCGCCGCGATATCGCACGCATCAAGACTGTCGCTGCGCAGAAGCGCGCTGCCGACTCCAAGAAGAAGTAAGGGTAGACAGATGCCGAAGCGTACTCTCCAGGGCGTCGTCGTCAGCGACAAGCAGGACAAGACCGTTGTCGTGCGTGTCGACCGCCGCTTCACCCATCCGATCTACAAGAAGACGATCCGACGTTCGAAGAACTACCATGCGCACGACGAGAACAACCAGTTCAAGGCGGGCGACACGGTTCGAATTGAGGAAAGCAAACCACTCTCGAAGTTGAAGCGCTGGACGGTTGTTCAGGCCGAGACGAAAACAGCTTAAGCGCAACTTCGCGCATCAGAAAGAGGACGAGGTGCATCAATGATTCAGATGCAGACCAACCTCGACGTGGCCGATAATTCCGGCGCGCGCCGTGTCATGTGCATCAAGGTTCTTGGAGGTTCCAAGCGCCGCTATGCAACGGTGGGCGACATCATCGTCGTCTCGATCAAGGAAGCCATTCCGCGTGGAAAGGTGAAGAAGGGCGACGTCATGAAGGCCGTCGTCGTGCGCGTGCGGAAGGATATCCGCCGGGCCGACGGTTCCGTCATCCGTTTCGACCGTAACGCGGCTGTGTTGATCAACAACCAGTCCGAGCCGGTCGGCACCCGTATCTTCGGGCCGGTGCCGCGCGAGCTTCGCGCCAAGAACCACATGAAGATTATCTCGCTTGCGCCGGAGGTGCTGTAATGGCTGCCAAGATCCGCAAGGGTGACAAGGTCATCGTTCTGAACGGCCGCGACAAGGGCCGGACCGGCGAAGTGTTCGAGGTGCGTCCCACCGAGAGCAAGGCGCTGGTGCGTGGTGTCAATCTGGTTAAGCGTCACCAGAAGCAGACCCAGGCGCAAGAGGGCGGCATCATCTCGAAAGAGGCGCCGATCCACCTGTCGAACATCGCGATCGTCGGCAAGGACGGCAAGCCGACCCGCGTCGGCTTCAAGATTCAGAAAGATGGCACCAAGGTGCGCATTGCGAAGCGCTCGGGAGCAGAGATCGATGGCTGAGACCGCATACGTTCCGCGCCTGCGCGCGCAATTCGACAAAGAAATTCGCGGCAAGCTGGTTGAGCAGTTCGGTTACACGAACGCGATGCAGGTGCCGGCGCTCGACAAGGTCGTGCTCAACATGGGCATCGGCGAGGCCGTCAACGACCGCAAGAAGGTCGAACTGGCTGCCGCCGATCTCGCGCTGATCGCCGGCCAGAAGCCGATCGTTACGCATTCGCGCAAGGCGATCGCGACTTTCAAGCTGCGTGAAGGCCAGGCCATCGGCGCCAAGGTGACGCTGCGCAAGTCCAAGATGTACGACTTTGTCGACCGTCTTGTGAACATCGCGCTGCCTCGCGTTCGCGACTTCCGCGGCCTCAATCCGAAAAGCTTCGATGGCAAGGGCAACTACTCCCTCGGCCTCAAGGAGCATCTGGTGTTCCCGGAAATCGACTACGACAAGTCGGGCGAGACCTGGGGCATGGACATTACGATCTGCACCACTGCGGCCACCGATGACGAGGCGCGCGCGTTGCTGACCGCATTCAATTTTCCGTTCCGGCAGTGAGACACTGATTTAGCGTCTCAAACGCGGAAAGGTATGGAGACTACTCTATGGCGAAGAAGAGTTCTGTCGAAAAGAATAACCGGCGTCAGCGGATGACGAAGAACGCGGCTGCCAAGCGCGCTAAATTGAAGGCGATCATCGCCGACAAGAAAAAGCCGATGGAAGAGCGTTTCGCGGCGACGATCAAGCTCGCCGAGATGCCGCGCAATTCGTCGGCGACCCGCATCCGCAACCGCTGCGAGATCAGTGGCCGGTCGCGCTCGGTCTACCGCAAGCAGAAGATGAGCCGCATCGCGATCCGCGATTACGGTTCGAAGGGCCTGATTCCCGGCCTCGTCAAGTCAAGCTGGTAAGGGAGGTCGTCATGTCAACGCACGATCCGATCAGCGATCTCATCACCCGCATCCGCAACGCGCAGATGCGCAACAAGTCCAAGGTTTCGACCCCGGGCTCGAAGATGCGCGCCAACGTTCTCGAAGTGCTCAAGGCCGAGGGTTACATCCGCGGCTATGCGGCGGTCGAGCATGCCGGCGGCCACAACGAGCTTGAGATCGAGCTGAAGTATTTCGATGGCGAGCCGGTTATCCGCGAGATCGAGCGGGTGTCGAAGCCAGGGCGTCGCGTGTACGCCTCGGTGAAGAACCTGCCGCGCGTCAGGAACGGTCTCGGCATTTCGGTGCTGTCGACGCCGAAGGGAATCATGGCTGACCACGACGCGCGCGACGCGAACGTGGGCGGCGAAATTCTCTTCACGGTGTTCTGAGGAAGGGAAGAATTATGTCACGCGTAGGCAAAAAGCCCGTTCCGATCGTTTCCGGCGTCACCGCCAACATCGAAGGGCAGACCGTCAAGATGAAGGGGCCGAAAGGCGCGCTTCAGTTTGTCGTGCACGACGACGTTTCGGTTGAGCTGAAGGACGGCGCGATCCGCGTTGCGCCGCGTTTCGAGACCAAGCGCGCGCAGTCGCTCTATGGCACGGCGCGCGCCCAGATCGCGAACCTGGTCGAAGGCGTCACCAAGGGTTTCGAGAAGAAGCTCGAGATCACCGGCGTCGGCTATCGCGCCGCGCTGCAGGGCAAGAACCTGCAGCTCGCGCTCGGCTACAGCCACGACGTTCTCTATCCGATCCCGGAAGGCATCACGATCACGGTGCCGAAGCCGACGGAAATCACCATTGTCGGCAACGACAGCCAGCGCGTCGGCCAGGTTGCCGCCGAGATCCGCAGCTATCGTCCGCCGGAGCCTTACAAGGGCAAGGGCGTGAAGTACGCCGATGAATTTATCTTCCGCAAGGAAGGCAAGAAGAAGTAACGGAGCCGGTCATGTCGAAACTCAAGGTCACGAATGCCCGGCGCAAGCAGCGCGTACGTCTCGCGCTGCGCCGGACCGCGAACGGGCGTCCGCGCCTGTCGGTGTTCCGCTCGTCGAAGCACATCTACGCTCAGGTCATCGACGACCTGAAGGGCGAGACGCTCGCGTCCGCCTCATCGCTGGAGAAGGCGATGCGCGATACCGGCAAGACGGGCGCCGACATCGATGCGGCGAAGGCGGTCGGCAAGCTGCTCGCGGAGCGCGCTGTGAAGAACGGCGTCAAGGAAGTGGTTTTCGACCGTGGTGGCTATCTCTACCACGGCCGCGTCAAGGCGCTCGGCGAAGCCGCGCGTGAGAGCGGATTGAGCTTCTAAGTTTAACGAACACGAAGGTAGAGGCAGGCGCCTCTTGAGGATTGGATATCATGGCAGGTGAACGCGAACGCGGTGGCCAGCGGCGAGATCGGGAAGAGCGCGACAGCGAGTTTGTCGACAAGCTCGTCCACATCAACCGCGTGGCGAAGGTCGTCAAGGGCGGCAAGCGCTTCGGCTTTGCGGCTCTCGTCGTCATCGGCGATCAGAAGGGCCGGGTCGGTTTCGGCCACGGCAAGGCGCGCGAAGTGCCCGAGGCGATCCGCAAGGCGACCGAGTCGGCGAAGCGCAATCTGACGCGCGTTGCGCTCCGCGACGGCCGCACGCTGCATCACGACATCGCCGGCCGTCATGGCGCCGGACGCGTCTATCTGCGCGCAGCACCGGCCGGTACCGGCATCATCGCCGGCGGCCCGATGCGCGCCGTGTTCGAGACGCTCGGCATCCAGGACGTGGTGGCGAAGTCGATCGGTTCGTCGAATCCCTACAACATGGTTCGCGCAACCTTCGACGCGCTGAAGCATCAGGATTCGCCGCGTTCGGTTGCGGCTCGCCGCAACATCAAGGTGTCCACGTTGCAGTCCCGCCGCGTCGGCGGCGACGCGGAAGCTGTCGCGGAATAATTCACGCGCCGTTTTGGAGTTAAGACAATGGCCAAGGCCGCAACGAAAACCATCAAGGTCGAGCAGACCGGCAGCCCGATCCGCCGTCACAGCTCGCAGCGCGAGACCCTGATCGGTCTGCGTCTCAACAAGATCGGCCGTGTGTCCGAATTGCAGGATTCGCCCGCGGTTCGCGGCATGATCGCCAAGGTTCAGCACCTCGTCCGCGTCGTCGACGAGAAGTAAGTTCACGTCATCCTGAGGTGGCCGTCTTCGGCCCTCGAAGGATGACAACGCCGCCCTTCGAGGCTCGGGCTTTGCCCTCGCACCTCAGGACGACGAAGAAAGAGGGAAGAGAGACATGAAGCTCACCGAGATCGCCGACAATCCCGGCTCGCGCAAGAAGCGCATGCGGGTTGGCCGTGGCATTGGCTCCGGCAAGGGCAAGCAGGCAGGCCGCGGCGGCAAGGGCCAGACCGCGCGTTCCGGCGTGCGCATCAAGGGCTTTGAAGGCGGCCAGATGCCGCTGCATCGCCGTTTGCCGAAGCGCGGCTTCAACAACATTTTCCGGCTCGACCTGACGGAGGTCAATCTCGACCGTCTTCAGGAAGCCATCGACGCCAAGAAGCTCGACGCCAAGGCGACCGTGACCGCGGAAGTGCTGGTGAAGTCCGGCCTGCTGCGCCGCTCGAAGGACGGCGTGCGTCTGCTCGGCCGTGGCGAGATCAAGGCGAAGATCAACGTCGAAGTTCACGGCGCGACCAAGTCGGCAATCGAAGCGGTCGAAAAGGCCGGCGGTACGGTGAAGATCCTGGCACCGGCGAAGGATGCAGCCGCTCAGAAGGCTGCCGCCAAGAAGCCGAACAAGAAGGCCTCGTAAGGTTCGGCCGTTCCCGGTCTTGTGACGGGCATCCGCGATCCGGCTTCCTATATGGTCATGCGAAGTCGTAAAATCGTGGACGGCCGGGGTCTCCCCGGCCATGACGAGTAGAAGGATCGGGACCTGATTATGGCGTCTGCAGCAGAACAACTCGCCGCAAACCTCAACTTCTCGGCATTCGCGAAGGCTGACGAACTCAAGAAGCGCATCTGGTTCACACTGGGTGCGCTGCTTGTTTATCGGCTGGGCACCTACATCCCGCTGCCGGGCATCGACCCGAATATCTGGGAGCAGGTCTTCAAGTCGCAGGCCGGCGGTATCCTGGGCATGTTCAACATGTTCGCCGGCGGCGGCATTCACCGCATGGCGATCTTCGCGCTGAACATCATGCCGTACATCTCGGCATCGATCATCCTGCAGTTGCTGACCACGGTGTCGCCGCAGCTCGAAGCCCTCAAGAAAGAGGGCGAGTCGGGCCGCAAGATCATCAATCAGTACACGCGCTATCTGACCGTGGTGCTGGCGACATTCCAGGCCTACGGCATTGCCGTCGGTCTTGAAGGCGCGGGCAACGTCGTCTCCGATCCCGGCATGTTCTTCCGCATCTCGACGGTGATCACGCTGACCGGCGGCACCATGTTCCTGATGTGGATCGGCGAGCAGATCACCTCGCGCGGCATCGGCAACGGCATCTCGCTGATCATCATGGCGGGCATCGTCGCCGAACTGCCGTCGGCTATCGCCGGCACGCTCGAACTGGGCCGTCAGGGCGCGCTGTCTACGTTCCTGATTCTCGCCATCATCATCATGGCGGTCGCGGTCATCATGCTGATCGTGTTCGTCGAGCGCGCGCAGCGCCGTCTGCTGATCCAGTATCCAAAGCGCCAAGTCGGCAACAAGATGTTCGAGGGCCAGTCTTCGCATCTGCCGCTCAAGCTCAACACCGCGGGCGTCATTCCGCCGATCTTTGCCTCGTCGCTGTTGCTGCTGCCGACCACCATCGCGCAGTTCAACGCCGGCAAGGGACCGGAGTGGTTTCAGTGGCTGACCACGCAGCTCAGCCACGGTCGTCCGCTGTTTCTCGTGCTTTATCTCGGCATGATCGTGTTCTTCGCGTTCTTCTATACCGCGATCGTGTTCAACCCGACCGAGACCGCCGACAATCTCAAGAAGCATGGCGGTTTTATTCCCGGCATCCGTCCGGGCGAGCGGACCGCCGAATACATCGATTATGTGCTCTCGCGCATTACGGTGATCGGCGCGATCTATCTCGCGGTGGTTTGTCTTATCCCAGAGATTCTGATCTCCTACGCGTCGGTGCCATTCTATCTTGGCGGCACGTCGCTGCTGATCGTCGTCAGTGTGACGATGGATACGGTCGCCCAGGTGCAGGGCTATCTACTGGCGCACCAGTACGAAGGGTTGATCCGGAAATCCAAATTGAGGGGCCGCCGTAAATGAGGTTGATTCTTCTCGGGCCGCCGGGGGCGGGCAAGGGAACGCAGGCGCAACGACTGGTTCATAAGCACGGTATCGTTCAGCTCTCCACCGGAGATATGCTGCGCGCCGCGGTGGCCGCCGGAACGCCCATCGGCCTCAAAGCGAAGGACATCATGGCCAGCGGCGCATTGGTGCCGGATGAAGTGGTGGTCGGAATCATCGCCGATCGCATTGAAGAGCCCGACGCGAAGAAGGGTTTCATTCTCGACGGCTTTCCGCGCACGGTGCCGCAGGCCGAAGCGCTCGACGAACTGCTCAGGAAGAAGCACCTCAAGCTCGACGCGGTTGTCGAACTTCGCGTGAACGAGAGCGCCTTGCTGGAGCGGGTGGAGACCCGGGTCGCGCAGATGCGCGAGCGCGGCGAAGAGGTCCGGATCGACGATACGCCGGAGGTGCTGTCGAAGCGCCTGGCCAGCTACCGCGCCCAGACCGAGCCGCTGGTTCACTACTATTCGGAGAAGCGCAAGCTCATCACCATCGATGGCATGATGACCATCGAGCAGGTGACCTCGGCCATCAACCGGGTACTGGCGGCTCTGATCGAGCCCGAATCGTCCGCCAGGGCGGCGGCGCCGTCCGGCATGAAGACGGCGAAGCGGGCGGCCAAGAAGGCCAAACCGGCCGCGAAAACCGGGGCCAAAAAGGCCGCCAAAGCCGCAAAGAAGTCTGCCAAGGCGGGTTCCGCGACGACCAAAAAGGCCCCGAAGTCAGCCGGAAAGGCTGCCAGGGGGGCTAAAAAGGCAGCCAAGAAGGCCAAAAGCCGGACGGTTGCAGCCAAGGCCGCCAAGACCCGAAACAAGACCCGGAAAGTGGCCAAAAAGGCTGCGAAAAGGCCCGCCAAGGCCGCCAAGCGGTTGACGAAACGCCGCTAAATACATTAATAAGCCCGCATCCAGTCGGATAGTTCAGACGATGCCGGGCCCCGAAAGAAAAATGGGGAGGGCGTCGTGTTTGCGTATGTGAACACCCGCCCGACGCCAAAGACCTAACAAGACAAGCTGTCCACGATGGACGGCGACAGGAGCGAAGACCGTGGCCCGTATTGCAGGCGTCAACATTCCGACCAACAAGCGCGTTCTGATTGCGCTTCAGTACATTCATGGCATCGGCCAGAAGAATGCCGCGACCATCGTTGAGCAGCTCAAGATTCCGGCCGACCGCCGCGTCTCGCAGCTTACCGACGCGGAAGTTCTGCAGATCCGTGAAATGATCGACCGCGACTATCTCGTCGAGGGCGACCTTCGCCGTGAAGTGGGCATGAACATCAAGCGCCTGATGGACCTCGGCTGCTATCGCGGCCTGCGCCATCGCCGCGGCCTTCCGGTGCGCGGTCAGCGGACCCACACCAACGCGCGCACCCGCAAGGGTCCGGCCAAGGCCATCGCCGGCAAGAAGAAGTAACTTTCGTTTTTCATCGACCGATCCGGCTGTCGTCTGGCGGCCGGATGATCACCTGAATTTCCCCAGCGTCTGGAATCACGGACGCGCTTGAAGGAAGAGAAGAGACCAATGGGTAAAGAAGCCACACGCGTCCGCCGCCGTGAACGCAAGAACATCGCCTCCGGCATCGCGCACGTGAATTCGTCGTTCAACAACACCACCATCACCATCACCGACGCGCAGGGCAATACCATTGCCTGGTCGTCGGCCGGAACGATGGGCTTCAAGGGATCGCGCAAGTCGACTCCGTATGCGGCGCAGGTTGCCGCCGAAGACGTGTCGAAGAAGGCGCAGGAACACGGCATGCGCACGCTGGAAGTCGAAGTCGCCGGTCCGGGTTCGGGCCGTGAGTCGGCGCTGCGCGCTCTGCAGGCCGCGGGCTTCACCGTCACCTCGATCCGCGACGTGACCACGATCCCGCACAACGGTTGCCGTCCGCGCAAGCGCCGGCGCGTCTGATTGTTTGACTGCCGCGGGCAGGGTGCCCGCGTTGTTTCAAGTTGCGATGACGCGGACCATTGTTTGAAAAACGATGCCGCGCCGCCAGAACCTCCAACGCCAGTGATTTTGATGGCATGGGTGAACAAGTGACGATCCAGAAAAATTGGCAAGAACTCATTCGTCCGAACAAGCTCAACGTGACGCCCGGTTCGGATCCGACCCGTTTCGCAACCGTCATTGCTGAACCGCTCGAGCGCGGCTTCGGCCAGACGCTCGGCAACGCGCTGCGCCGCGTTCTGCTGTCGTCGCTGCAGGGCGCTGCCGTGCAGTCGGTCCACATCGACGGCGTGCTGCACGAGTTCTCCTCGATCGCCGGCGTGCGCGAGGATGTGACCGACATCGTGCTCAACATCAAGGATATCTCGATCAAGATGCAGGGCGAAGGCCCGAAGCGCATGGTCGTGAAGAAGTCGGGCCCGGGCGTCGTCACCGCAGGCGACATTCAGACCGTCGGCGATGTCGTCGTGCTGAACCCCGACCTTCAGATCTGCACCCTCGACGAGGGCGCTGAAATCCGCATGGAGTTCACCGTGAACTCCGGCAAGGGCTACGTCGCCGCCGAGCGCAACCGTCCGGAAGACGCGCCGATCGGCCTCATTCCGGTCGACAGCCTGTTCTCGCCGGTGCGCAAGGTGTCGTACAAGGTCGAGAATACCCGCGAGGGCCAGATCCTCGACTACGACAAGCTGACGCTGACCATCGAGACCAACGGCGCGATCTCGCCGGACGACGCGCTCGCTTACTCGGCGCGCATCCTGCAAGACCAGCTCAACGTGTTCGTGAACTTCGAGGAGCCCCGCAAGGAGGTTGCCGCCGAGATCATTCCGGATCTCGCCTTCAACCCTGCCTTCCTCAAGAAGGTGGACGAACTCGAACTGTCGGTTCGTTCGGCCAACTGCCTGAAGAACGACAACATCGTCTACATCGGCGACCTCGTGCAGAAGTCGGAAGCGGAAATGCTCCGCACCCCGAACTTCGGCCGCAAGTCGCTGAACGAAATCAAGGAAGTGCTGGCCCAGATGGGTCTGCACCTCGGCATGGAAGTGCCCGGCTGGCCGCCGGAGAATATCGACGAACTGGCCAAGCGCTTCGAGGATCACTACTGAGACTAAGCCGCCATCCTTCGAGGCCGTCGCAAGAGCGACGGCACCTCAGGATGACGGCTTAGAGCGATGTTTCCGTCATCCTGAGGTGCGAGGGCGAAGCCCGAGCCTCGAAGGATGACAGGAATAAAAAGGGCGAACGCAGGCAGCCCACCTGAACAGCATGTCCGACGAACGGTCGCGGCAAAGAGATTGAGGATTACCAAATGCGTCACGGAAAAGTTCACCGCAAACTCAACCGCACCGCCGAGCATCGCCGGGCGATGTTCGCCAACATGTGCGCCGCGCTGATCAAGCACGAGCAGATCGTCACCACCTTGCCGAAGGCGAAGGAGCTTCGCCCGATCGTTGAGAAGCTGGTGACGCTCGGCAAGAAGGGCGGCCTCGCGCTGCGCCGTCAGGCGATTGGCGAGATGCGCGACAAGGATCAGGTCAAGAAACTGTTCGACGTTCTGGCGCCGCGTTACAAGGATCGTCAGGGCGGCTACACCCGCATCATCAAGGCTGGTTTCCGCTACGGCGATAACGCGCCGATGGCGGTGATCGAGTTCGTCGATCGTGACGTCGACGCCAAGGGATTGGATTCGGGTCCGGTGCAGGAGCAGGCGTCGGAAGCCGCTTGATCCCGGACTTACGGAATTCAGAAAAGCGGCGCCTCGTGCGCCGCTTTTTTGTTTGGCGCAACGTCACGCGAACAACGACGGCCGATTTCGTGCTGATATTTTGAGCAATGGAGCTATTTGCCCGCCGCCATGGCACGAATTAATTTCTCCGTAACCACACTGTGGTGTGCTGGTTCCATTACGGACATCCCGGCAATTTTGACAGTCATCCATTCATGTTACGGGCCGATCACGCAGCGACAGCGGATACCGAGGATGTATCCGATATTTCGGCGCTCACCGCGCGCCTGACGGCTGAAGTCAATCAGATCGCCTGCGACAAGACCAAGAACATCCAGCAGATCACCGGCCAGATGAAGATGCTGGCGCTGAACGCGCTGATCGAAAGCGCGCGCGCCGGCGAACAGGGCCGCGGCTTCGCCGTGGTGGCGCAGGAAGTGCGCGATGTCGGCCAGCGCATCGAGACGATCGCGCGGCAACTTGAATCCGAACTGGTCAAGCGGACCGGCGACCTGATGCAGTCGATCGCACAGATGACCGGCCGCGCGCTGGGCGAGCGCATGGTCGACCTTTCGCTCAATGCCATCGAACTGATCGACCGCAATCTCTATGAGCGGACCTGCGATGTGCGCTGGTGGGCCACCGATTCGGCCGTGGTCGAATGCGCAACGGTGCCGGATGCCACTACGGCGGCCCATGCCTCCCAGCGACTCGGCGTAATCCTCGGCGCCTACACGGTCTATCTGGATATCTGGCTGTGCAGTCTTGATGGGATCGTTCTGGCGAACGGCAGAGCCGACAAGTTCGATGTGAAGGGGCGCAGCGTCGCCGACGCGCCGTGGTTTCGCGAAGCGCAGGCCCTGAAATCGGGCGACGACTATGTCGCCGCCGATGTCGAGCGTCAGCCGATGCTGGGCGATGCGCAGGTCGCGACCTATTGCGCCAGCGTGCGAGCCGGCGGCCAGTCGCACGGACGGCCGCTCGGAATTCTCGCCATTCATTTCGACTGGGAAGCGCAGGCCCGCGCCATCGTGCAGGGCATTCGCGTGGAGGATGATCTGACCCGCGTGCTGCTGGTCGACGCCAACTTCCGCGTCATCGCATCGTCGGACGGCAAGGGCCTGCTGACGGAGCGCCTGCCGCTCGCCGTGGACAGACGCAGCAGCGGTTACTACCAGGACGCATCGGGCGCGCTGGTGGCGTTTCACGCCACGCCTGGCTACGAGACCTATAAAGGCCTCGGCTGGTACGGCGTGATCGTCCGCGCCGCCGACACCAAGGTCAAAGCCGCAGCCTGACCGTCCGGCTTTATTCCCCGTTGCGCTGGTATCCGCTGCATCAGCAGCCATATGGACTCTCGCAGCAAGGGAGCATTTCCATGAAGATCGATCTTTCGGGCACCACGGCCATCGTCACCGGCTCGACCGGCGGTATCGGACTTGCCATCGCCAGAGGTCTCGCAGGGGCGGGCGCAAGCGTCGTGGTCAATGGGCGGACGCAGGCCAAGGCTGATGCCACGGCTGCGGCCATCGTGAAGGCCATCCCGGGAGCCAAGGTGCGGGGTGTCGGCGCGGACGTGTCCACGGCGGGAGGATGTGCCAGTCTCGTCAAGGCCGTGCCCGACGCCGATATTCTGATCAACAATGCGGGCATCTTCGAGCCGAAAAGCTTCTTCGATATTCCCGACGAGGACTGGGGCCGGTTCTTCGAAGTCAACGTGATGTCGGGCGTGCGCCTGTCGCGCGCCTACATGCCGGGAATGCTCAAGCGCAACTGGGGCCGCATCGTTTTCATCTCGTCGGAATCGGCCATCAACGTTCCGACGGAGATGATCCATTACGGCATGACCAAGACTGCCCAACTCGCGATTTCGCGCGGCCTCGCGGAGATGACGAAGGGCACCGCCGTCACCGTCAATTCGGTTCTGCCAGGACCGACCATGTCGGAAGGGGTCGAGGCCTTCGTGAAGGATCTGGCCAGGCAAAACGGCCAGTCGGTCGACGAAGCGGCCTCGCAGTTCGTCAAGCAGCATCGCGGAACATCGCTGATCCAGCGCTTCGCGACCGTCGATGAGATCGCCAACATGGTGGTCTACGTCTCGTCGCGCGAGGCGGCGGTCACCAACGGGGCGGCGCTGCGGGCCGAAGGCGGCATCCTCCAGACGATTGCCTGACCGCTGCCGACGTCGGCAGGGAATTGCCGGATGCGCCGCTTTTTGATCCATGTCCCGTGCTCATCGGGATGATCGTGACGTCGTGTCGCACGCCTAAACCCGGCGAACAGGCGCGTTGTCATATCTCTGTAATGCGTCTGTCGCATCTATGCGATGCCATCAGCATGGCTGCGATGCAACATAGCCGCTCACCTTGTCCGCGACATCCGCAGCTTCATATCAGTGTGGCCAGGTTGCAGCTTCCCGATGATCGGCTGATTAATTCGTGTGTACGACCCTTTTGGATAGCTCTTCGATCACCGTCGCGCCTCCGCGTTTTGAGGCGGGCGGCTGGATGCATTGGCCCGACAATGAGGACTACAGCCTTCAGTTCATGAGGGTGCTGGGCGCGGCGCAGGAGGGCAGCAGCACGATTTCGGAATGCTTCCTGACCGCGTCCCGTATCGTGCCGGGCGATGACGAGAGCTGGTATCGCGAATGGAATGCCATCGCCGACGCCAACAAGGCGCGCGGCGACCTTGCGCGTGCAGCGGACAATCTCACTTCGGCACGCAGCAACTGGTTGCGCGCGTCCAACTACTACCGGACCTCGGAGATTTTCTTGAAACTCGACGACCGCCGGCGCACGGCCGTGCTGGAAAAAATGCGCGCCTGTTCGGATCTTGTTGTCATGCACCAGCCATTGGGCGGTGAGCGGGTCCGGATTCCGTGTTTCGAGGGTGGCTTCGTTGAAGCCTATTTCCTGCGTGCGCCGGGAAGTGACGGGCCTGCGCCTGTCGTCGTCTGTGTCGGCGGGCAGGGCCATTTCAAGGATGCGCACCTGCACACACTGCTGCGGCAGGCTCATGCGCGCGGACTGTCACTGCTGCTGGTCGATCTGCCGGGGCAGGGGGCTTCGCCGCGAAACAAGGCGAGTGTGCGCTATGAGGTCGAGACCGCCATCAGTTGCTGCGTCGACTATCTGATTGCGCGTGGCGATGTCGATGAGCGGCGGATCGCCATTTTCGGCGACGGTCTGGGCGCGGCCTTTGCATCGCGAGCCGCCAATCTGGACGACCGGTTTGCCGTGTCTGTGTCTGATGCCGGCATCTGGGATATGCACGAACGCGTGTCCAGGATGACGTGGATGTCCGGCAAGGACGGCAAGGACGCCATCGCAGCGGAAATCCGGAGAATGGGGCGTCATGGCGGATTGGGGCAGGTCAGGTGCCCGACGCTTGTCACGTTCGGCGAGCGCGATTGGCTGGACATTGTTCACGCCATCGAGATGTGCAGGGTTTTGCGGGAAACGGGCGCGGATGTGACCCTGAAGGTGTTCTCCACCGACGAAACCGCGGCGTCGCATGCGCAGGCCGACAACCCGACGATCGGCAACGAGTTTGTTTTTGACTGGATTGCAACCCGCCTCGGTGTGTCTCAATCCGCTGGGGCGTCGTGACGGTCAAATCTCGACGGCGATCACCTGCGCCGCTTTCGACAGCCGCTCTTTGATGGTCGAGAGCTTGTTGTTCAGATCCCGCATCGACTGATCGGAGAAGTCCGAGAAAACCAGATTGTCGGCGACGACCTGATGCGAATACAGGTTGGCGATCTGCTTGTGCGCCTTCTCGGTGAGCGACATCAGCACCACGCGTGCATCTTCTTTGGAGGCGACGCGGCGCATGAAGCCATGCTTCTCCAGATTCTTGGTTTGTGTGGTGACGAAGGAGGGGTCGACATGAAGTTTTGTCGACACCTCCCTGACCGAAATTCCCTTGCCCTGATCGAGATCGTTGACCGCCATCAGAATCAGCCACTGCGGGCAGGTGATGTCGAGAACGCGCGCCCAGATGGATCGGATTTCCTCAAGGTGAGTGTTCACCGAAATGATGTCCCAGATGAACTCGCGCACCAGCGCGTCGTCCGGGCCTAATCCGCCTGCACCGCGTATGATTGTTTTGTGACGGCCGGATGAATTTTTCTTCGCGGCGGCTTTTCCGGCCATTTTTATTTCAACCTTGTGAAGCGCGCGGGAAATTTAATGCAGTCATGACACTAATGCAATCGTGGCATGCGGCACTTGGGCGCGTTGCAGGGAAAGCACACGCGCACATTCAAATAAATACATGACTAAATCAATTATTGAACTCATCCGAATAGTGGAGGCATTGTGGCCTGACTCCCGGGATCACCCGGGTGTCCCGTTCGATGGTTTGCGCAGAGTCGCTTTTCATCCGACGGTGAGCGGGGTTAAGGGGCTGAGACTTGGGTGTGGCTTGCGTCACAGGGGACCGGACCTTTCCTCAATTGGAAAATTTTGGAGGTGTTATGAGCAAGATTAAGAGCCTTATTCTGGGATCGGCAGCAGGTTTGGCTGCGATCGCAGGAGCACAGGCGGCTGATCTTCCCGTCAAGGCGAAAGCGGTCCAGTACGTGAAGATCTGTTCGCTGTATGGAGCAGGTTTCTACTACATTCCCGGCACCGAGACCTGCATCAAGCTGGGCGGCTATGCTCAGTTTGACGCGACCATCAACGGCACCGCCCACGGCCAGCCGGCCTGGAGCGGCACCATCGGTCAGCAGAACCGCGGTTCGGATTACTTCGTCACCCGCTCGCGTGTGAACTTGAACATCGATACCCGCACCGCGAGCGAATACGGTATCGTTCGCACCTACTGGTCGAGCAACTTCCAGCACACCTCCGGCGACGGTCCGTCGTCCGGCGTTCTCACCACGGACCTTGCGTTCGTCCAGTTCGCCGGCTTCACCTTCGGTAAGGCGATCTCTGCGTTCCAGACTCCCTGGGGCGGCGGTCCGGTTGGCGTGAACACGTCCAACCTGCTCGGCGGATACGACAACTCCACCGGCATCACTCAGGTTGCTTACACTTGGCAGTTCGGCAACGGCGTGTCGGCCCAGATCGGTGTGGAAGATAACCGCATTATCAACCGTGCTCCGATCTTCAACGGCACGGGCGTTGGTTCAATCTCCGCGGCCAACTTCTTCTCGGGCGCCTACACCAACTCGTCCGGTGGCAACGTTTCGCCTGACTTCGTCGGCAACATCCGCGTCGATCAGGCTGCCTTCACCGCGCAACTCTCGGGCGGCCTCCATAACATCCACGCTTCCTACTATGGAGCCAGCGAACCAACCGGTCACCCGACCGACGAGTGGGGCTTCGCCGTCCAGGGCGGCATCCAGTTGAAGAACCTGCCAACGGGACCCGGCGACAAGCTGTCGATCAGCGCGATCTACTCTGAGGGCGCGCCGAAGTACGTGATCGGCGGCACCACCGGCAACAGCTTCAGCGCATTCGGCGGTGGTGCGGATCCGGCGTTCTACCAGGACTTCGCTTCCGCAGCGTTGCTTGACGGCGTCTACAACCCTGGCGGCTCGATCCAAAAGACCAAGGTCTGGGCGGTTCAGGGTGGCTACGAGCACAACTGGTCGCCGAACTGGCAGACCAGCGTGTTCGGCGCTTACGTGAATGTCGACTATAACGACACCGCGACGGCAATCCTTCGTGGCTCTCTGCCGGCTGGTTTCCTTGTGGCCGGTAGCAACTACAATCCGGACTTCAATATCTGGCAGGTCGGTACGCGCACAGCGTGGACCCCCGTCCAGAACCTGACGTTCTCGGGCGAACTGCTGTACACCACGCTTGAAACTTCCAGCACCGGTGGCGTTGTCGCTGCTGCCGGCAATGCCGGTGCCTTCAAGCCGGCTGGTAACTATCAGTTCAAGGACCAGGGAATGTTCTCCGGTCAGCTCCGCGTCCGCCGCACCTGGTAATCGCCTGACGGCGATTACAATTTGAGCAAACGAACCCCGGCAGCCGAGCTGCCGGGGTTTTTCTTTCGCCGAGTTGCTCCAGTCGGTCTGCGCTGCACGCAATCGTGAAATGCGGAGCCCGGCAATTAGTTGACTAAATAAGGTAATGGCGGCATGGTTCAGAACGAAGCGGCAGCAATGCCGCCGTTTTCGAGCGAGGAGTTTCGCAGCACGTTTTCAGCCTGAAATCTCCAAAACCTCCGGCAATGCCCTGCCGGAGGTTTTTTATTGACCGGATCGCGCGCCGGTGATTCCGTTCCGGGCGGCTTCCTACCAGCCTTCCAGCACCAGCTTGCCGGTGGAACGGCCGCTTTCCAATTGCGCGTGGGCCTGCTTGAGATTCGCGGCGTTGATCTTGCCGAGCACCTTGTCCAGCGTCGTGCGCAGCACGCCGGTATCGATCAGGCTGGCGACATCCTCGAGCAGGTTGTGCTGCGCAATCATGTCGGCGGTCTGGAACGACGAGCGCGTGAACATCGATTCCCAGTGCAGCGACGCGGCCTTGCCCTTCAGCAAATTGACATTGAGCGAGGCGGGGTCGTCGATCAGCCCGAGCTTGCCTTGGGGAGCGATGATGTCCGCGAGCGCCGGGAAATGCGTTTCGGTATTGGTGAGGGCGGCGATCAGCGCAACCGGCGGAATAGCCAGCGCGGCGATCTGCTCTTTCATCGGTTTGGAATGATCGATGACATGATGCGCCCCGAGATCGATGCACCATTTGCTGGATTCCGGACGCGACGCCGTCGCAACCACGGTGAGGCCGGTGAGTCGCCGCGCCAGTTGGATCAGGATCGAGCCGACACCGCCGGCGCCGCCGATAATCAGCAGCGTGCGCGGATCGACGCTTTTGCCCGGCGCAACGCCGAGCCGATCGAACAGCAATTCCCATGCGGTGATCGAGGTGAGGGGCAGGGCGGCTGCCTGCGCGAATGACACCGTCTTCGGCTTGTGGCCGACGATGCGTTCGTCGACGAGATGAAATTCTGAATTGGTGCCCTGGCGCAGGATCGAGCCGGCGTACCAGACCTCGTCGCCGGGCTTGAACAGCGACACGTCGGGACCGACGGCATCGACCACGCCGGCCGCGTCGAAGCCGAGAATCTTGAATTCACCGGCAGGAGGTTCGGCGCGCTTGCGGACCTTGTAATCCACCGGATTGGCGGAGATCGCCTTCACCGCGACGCGGATATCGCGCCCAACCGGGTCCGGCCTGGCAGTTTCAAAGTCGATCAGGGCGTCCGGCGCGTCGATCGGCAGCGATTTCTTGTAACCCACGGCTTTCATCGTTCTTGCTCCATTCACGACCGTTCCGGCCGGCGCATTTACGTGTCCCGATCGCTGCGCATTTGCAAGTACTGTCATTTTAGGGATATAGTGACCGTTCGGATACCAATGGATTTTCCTCAATGAAACGGCAGAATTTCGGCTGCGCCCCCGGCTGCTCCGTGGAGGTGACGCTCGATCTGATCGACGGCAAGTGGAAGGGGGTCATCCTCTACCACCTGCAGGAGGGGCGGCTCCGCTTCGGGGAGCTGCGCAGACGACTTCCCAACATCACGCAGCGGATGCTGACCAAGCAACTCCGGGCGTTGGAGGAGGATGACCTCATCATCCGCAAGGTGTATGCGGAGGTTCCGCCGCGGGTGGACTATGAGCTGTCCGAGACGGGGCAGCGGCTGCGGCCGGTGATCGATGCGCTGAAGGCGTGGGGCGACGACAATCGCGCCCGGCTTGATGCGGCGTCGCGGAGCAAAGCCGCGGGGGCAAAGAAGGCCAGGCTGCAACCGGACGCCGCGCCGCGTCCCGCGCGGCAGCCCCAGCCGGTTTAATCGTCACGTCTTTCGCCGTCTTGGCACGACTTTATCTTTGGCATCAGGTTCAGGATTGTTTTTATGATCGTTGTCCGTGCGCTTTCCGCGCTTCTCGCCTCAATCGTCCTTGCCGCGCCTGCGCTGGCGCAGGATCGCGTTGTGCCGGCGTCGCCGGGGCAGTTGCGCATGTCCTATGCTCCCATCGTGCAGCGCGTGCAGCCTGCGGTGGTCAATGTCTACGCCGCGAAGATCGTTCAGAACCGCAACCCGCTGCTGGATGATCCGGTGTTCCGCCGCTTCTTCGGCGTGCCGGGCAATCAGCCTGAACAGATGCAGCGCTCGCTCGGCTCGGGCGTGATGGTCGATTCCTCCGGCCTCGTCGTCACCAACAACCATGTCATCGAGGGCGCAGATCAGGTGAAGGTCTCGCTGGCCGACAAACGCGAGTTCGAAGCCGAGATCGTGCTGAAGGACAGCCGCACCGATCTCGCCGTGTTGCGGATCAAGGACGCGAAAGAAAAGTTTCCGGTTCTCGAGTTCTCGAATTCGGACGATGCGCTGGTCGGCGACGTCGTGATCGCCATCGGCAATCCGTTCGGCGTCGGCCAGACCGTGACCCACGGCATTATCTCGGCGCTGGCGCGGACGCAGGTCGGCATCACCGACTATCAGTTCTTCATCCAGACCGATGCCGCGATCAATCCCGGCAATTCCGGCGGCGCGCTGGTGGACATGACCGGCAAGCTGCTCGGCGTGAACACCGCGATCTTCTCGCGCTCCGGCGGTTCGCAGGGCATCGGCTTTGCCATTCCGGCCAACATGGTGCGCGTCGTGGTGGCATCGGCAAAAAGCGGCGGCAATGCTGTGAAGCGTCCGTGGCTCGGCGCGCGCCTGCAGGCGGTGACGCCGGAAATCGCCGAGACGCTCGGATTGAAGCGGCCGAGCGGCGCGCTGGTGGCCAATGTGGCGAACGGCAGTCCCGCCGCGAAGGCAGGACTCAAGCTGTCCGATCTGATCGTGGCGATCGACGGTCAGGCCATCGACGATCCGAACGCTTTTGATTATCGCTTCGCGACCCGGCCGCTCGGCGGCACCGCGCAGATCGACGTGATGCGAGGCGGCAAGCCGGTCAGACTCACGATTACGCTGGAGACCGCGCCGGACACCGGCCGCGACGAGATGGTCATCAAGTCGCGTTCTCCGTTCCAGGGCGCGAAGGTCGCCAACATCTCGCCGGCGCTGGCGGATGAACTCAAGCTGGACTCCAGCGTCGAGGGCGTCGTCGTTACCGATCTGGCCGACAATGCACCGGCCGCCGGTGTCGGATTCCGGAAAGGCGATATCATTCTGGAAGTGAACGGCCAGAAGATCGCCAGGACCGGCGACCTTGAGAAGGCGACGCGCGAGACCTCGCGGCTCTGGCGCATCACGGTGATCCGCGGGGGGCAGCAATTGTCCGTTGTGTTGGGCGGATGAATTCGAAGCGACCACAGCCATCAGCGAATCTCTTCGCCGCCGCAGGCCTGGAGCAGGACGCGCCGCGTCCGCTGCCGGACAAGCTGCGGCCGCGCACGCTCGCCGATGTTGTGGGGCAGGACCATATTCTCGGGCCCGACGGCGCGCTGACGCGCATGCTGGAGACGCGCACGCTGGGTTCGCTGGTGTTCTGGGGCCCGCCGGGCACCGGCAAGACCACGGTGGCGCGGTTATTGGCCGATGCCACCGATTTGCATTTTGAACAGATCTCGGCGGTGTTTTCCGGCGTCGCGGACCTGAAGAAAGTGTTCGACGCCGCCCGCGCACGCCGCGAGATGGGCAAGGGCACGCTGCTGTTCGTGGACGAGGTGCATCGCTTCAACCGCGCGCAGCAGGATTCGTTTCTGCCGGTGATGGAAGACGGCACCGTGGTGCTGGTCGGCGCCACTACCGAGAACCCATCGTTCGAACTCAATGCGGCGCTTCTGTCGCGCGCGCGGGTTCTGGTGTTTCACTCGCTTGATGCGGAAGCGGTTGAAAAGCTCTATGCCCGCGCCGAAGAGGTCGAGGGCAAGAAGCTGCCGCTCGATGCGGAGGCCCGCGCGGTGCTGGTGCGGATGGCGGACGGCGACGGCCGCGCCGCGCTGACGCTGGCGGAAGAAGTCTGGCGTGCCGCGCGGAAGGACGAAATTTTCAACGCCGCGCAGTTGCAGGACATTCTCCAGCGCCGCGCGCCGATCTACGACAAGTCCGCCGATGGCCACTACAACCTGATCTCCGCGCTGCATAAGGCGGTGCGCGGCTCCGATCCGGACGCCTCGCTGTATTATCTCGCGCGCATGCTGGATGCCGGCGAAGACCCGTTGTTTCTGGCGCGGCGCGTGGTGCGGATGGCGGTGGAGGACATCGGTCTTGCCGATCCGCAGGCGCTGGTGATCGCCAACGCCGCCAAGGATGCTTACGATTTTCTCGGAAGCCCCGAAGGCGAACTCGCCATCGCGCAGGCGGTGATCTACGTCGCCACTGCGCCGAAATCCAATGCGGCCTACAAAGCGTTCGGCGCGGCCAAGCGCGCGGCGAAGGAGGGCGGCTCGCTGCTGCCGCCGAAACATATTCTCAATTCTCCGACCAAGCTGATGCAGGCCGAAGGCTACGGCGAGGGCTATCAATACGACCACGATACGCCGGAAGGCTTTTCCGGGCAGGACTATTTCCCGGAGGCGCTCGGCCGCCAGACGTTCTACAATCCGCCGGACCGCGGCTTCGAGCGTGAGATTCGCAAGCGGCTCGACTACTGGGCCAAGCTGAGAAAAGACAGATCATCATGAGCCGCCGTGTCAGAAAGCCTCTTGCCAAAAAGTCTGTTCGTGACGCCGGAAAGCGCGCCGGTCCCAAGCGCGCGTCAGACAAGCGTGGCTCCGACAAGCCGGCGTTCGACAAACGCGACGGCGAGCGAGGCCCGGTCAGATCGACCGCCGGCAAGTTTCCGCCGCGCCGGCCGGCCCCGGAGTTTTCGCGCTCGGCAAAGCCATTTCGGGAAGCGCGCCCTGAACCCGTGAGGGACGAGAAGCCCGCGCCGCCGCCGTTGCCGACGAAAGTGCAGACCGTCGTCGTCACCGCCGACGAGAACAACATGCGCGTTGATCGCTTCCTCGAACATCGCTTTCCCGGCCTGTCATTCTCGCACATCCAACGCATCGTCCGCAAAGGCGAGCTGCGTATCAACGGCAAGCGCGCCGACAGCAAGGACCGCCTCGAAGAGGGCCAGAGCGTCCGCATTCCGCCGCTGAAACTCGACGCGCCGAAGGCCGGCGGTGAACTGTCCGAAGCCGCGACCAAGACGCTCGACGAACTGCGCAAAATGATCCTGTTCGAGGATGCCGACGTGATGGTGCTGAACAAGCCCGCCGGTCTGGCGGTGCAGGGCGGTTCCGGCATGACCAAGCATGTCGACCAGATGCTGGAAGCGATGCGCGACGCCAAGGGCCAGAAGCCGCGCCTCGTGCACCGTCTCGACCGCGAAACCTCCGGCTGTCTGCTGATCGCGAAAACACGTTTTGCCGCCACCGCGCTGACGGGGTCGTTCCGCCATCGTTCGGCGCGGAAAATTTACTGGGCGCTGGTGGCGGGCGTGCCGAAGCCGAAGCAGGGGCGCATCTCGACGTATCTCGCCAAAGACGAGAGCGAGGAAGATTCCATCATGCGTGTCGCGGCGCATGGCGACGAGGGCGCGGCCCATGCGGTGACTTATTATGCGGTGGTGGAAGCCTCAGCGCAAAAGCTGGCCTGGGTGTCGCTGAAGCCGGTGACGGGCCGCACCCATCAGCTCCGCGCCCACATGGCGCATATCGATCACGCGATCGTGGGTGATCCGAAATACTTCAACAAGGAAAACTGGGATCTGCCCGGCGGCATGCAGAAGCGCCTGCATCTGCTGGCTCGCCGGATTGTGATCCCGCATCCGCGCGGCGGCTTTATCGATGTGACCGCGCCATTGCCGCCGCATATGCTGCAATCGTGGAACTTGCTGGGGCTTGAGGCCGACCGTTTCGATCCGATCGAGAACGCACCGGAGGAGTGAGGCTCTTGCCGTCGCGCCTTGGGATGACGATATGCCGGTAATGAAAAAAGCCGTCCTTGCAGTTCTGATCGCATTGTTCGTGCCGGGCATCGCATCCGCGCAACTCTATCCGCCGGGTGGTGTCGGCGCGCAGCCCGTGATTCCGTTTCCGACCGCACCGGCTGCGCCTCCACCGCCGCCGATCACGGTGCCGACCGTGCCGCAGATGAATTCACCGCCGCCCTTTGCCTTGCAGAACACGACGCCGGGCTACGTGACGCAGGACACGCCGCCAAAGCAGGTGCTCAAACGTCAGCGCCAGCCGTCGTTCAGCGACCGCGTTGCGCGCTGTCTTGATGAAGGCGCGGCATGGGGGCTGAACCCCAACCAGCGCGCGGCCTATTCGCGTTCCTGCGCCAACCAGTAGGGCGTGACCCCGAAAAGTGGACACCGGTTTTCGGAAAAGGTCATGCCCGGAAAATATGAAGGCTGACGATACGATGCGTGAACTGTTCGATGAAGTCGCCGGCAAGTCTCCGCTCGATCCCCGCGAGGCGTCGCGCAAATCGTCGCGCACGCCGCTCCGCAAGCGCTTCTACACCAGCGCGGGAGTGGTCGAAGCGCCGGATGGCTTCGCGGTGACGCTCGACGGCAAGCCCGTCCGCACCCCGGGCAGGAATCCGCTGGCCGCGCCGACACGCGAACTCGCCGAGGCGATGGCAGCCGAATGGCAAGCACAGCCGGAGATGATCGATCCGATGGCGATGCCGCTGACGCGGCTTGCCAACAGCGTAATCGACGGCGTCGCCGGAAACGTGCAGGCGGTCGCCGACGATGCGGCGAAGTATTTCGAAACCGATCTGCTGTTCTATCGGGCGGGCTTTCCCGAAGAACTGATCGCGAAGCAGGCGGAGCACTGGGACCCGGTGCTGCGCTGGGCCGCCGACGATCTCGGCGCGCACTTTATTCTGACCGAGGGTGTGATCCATGTGCAGCAGCCGGAGACCGCGGTCGCCGCCGTGCGCGCGGCGCTGCCGGCGGATGCCTGGCCGGTCGGTGCATTTCATGTCGTCACCACCATCACCGGCTCGGCGCTGCTCGCGCTGGCGCTGAAGCATCGCACGCTGGATGAAGCCCAGGTCTGGGCCGCCGCCCATGTGGACGAGGACTGGAACCGGGAAAAGTGGGGCATCGACGACGAGGTCGAGGCCCGCCGCGTGCAGCGGCAGAAGGATTTCGAAGCGGCGGCGCTGGTGCTGAAGGCGCTGGGTTGAGGGCATGAATATTATTTGGCGCGATGTGCCGTCACCCTGAGGTGCCGAAGCGAAGCGGAGGCCTCGAAGGGCGACGGCTTGACTAAATGTCATCCTTCGAGGCTCGCAAGAGCTCGCACCTCAGGATGACGGGTAGAACTCGTGTCGTCCGGCCTTCGCCGGGACGACATTGTAAATTCCACATCTCCTACCGGGACCATTCAGTTAACAGAAGGTTTACGACGCTGGGCTAGCTTCCCCGCGAGCTTGATGCCGAAACGTGTGTAGCGGTTTTCGGACAACATCATGGTCCGGACTTATGGAAGCGCCCCGAATGTCGATCGCGATCAATCCCGTCTTTCCGGTCGTTGCCGCCCAGGGCGTGGCGGCGGGCGCGGTCCTGCAGCCGGGCACGATGATCGAGGCGACGGTGCTGAAACAGCTCGACGCCAATCTGGTCCGTATCGCCATCGCCAACCTGACCATCGAAGTGCTGTCCGAAGTGCCGTTGCGGTCCGGTCAGGTATTGCAGCTTGCGGTGTCGCAGACACCGCAAGGCGTAAGGCTTCAGATCGTGCCGGGCGAGGGCGCGCCGACGCAGGCGGCGGCTGCCGGAGACGGTGCTGTGATCGATGCCCTCAGCGTTCCGAAATCCGATGCGCCGGTGCAGGCCGCCGCGTCCGGCCGGGTGCTGACCAATCTCGAAGCGCTGGCGGTCTCGGCCGCCGTGCAGACCGCCGCGGCCCGGCAGGGCAGCCTGTCACCGCTGTTCGCAAATCTGAATGTCGCTGCGTCGTCGCAGGCATTGCCGCAGACGCTTCAGCAGGCTGCCGCGCAGTTGCTGGCGCAGCGCACACCGCTCAGCGAGAACCTGAGCGGCGAAGCGTTGAAAACGGCGTTTCAGAAGTCGGGACTCTTTCTCGAACAAAATCTCGCCAATGGATCGAACACGCCGGACCTGAAGACGGCGCTGATCGTGTTCCGTCAGACCGTGGCATCGTGGCTCGGCAACACGCCGGCCGCTGCAAGCGCCGCACCGCAGCCACAGGCCATGCCGTCCTTGTCAGCGCCGCCGCTGTCACCGGAGATCGAAGCCGGCGACATCCTGCTGCCGCAGGGGCCGCTGCATGTTGCCGATGAGGCTGCCGAACCGGCCGGCAAGGTCCAGATCTACGCGCCGAATGAACCGCTGCCGACGGCGGCGAACCGCGCCGCCGCGGCGGGCGCTGGACTGACCGAGTTGCAGGAGATCTTGCAGGGATTGCCGAAGGGCGTCAGCGATGCGGTCGCGCATGTGCTCGATGCCGAAGGACGCGAGATGCCGCGCGCGGCAGGCGAGGGCGAACCGGCATTCGCACGCAGTAATATCCCGGCGCCGCCGTTTCGCGGATCGGACACCACCGCGCAATCCGTCGCGCTGCCGTCGCTTGCGCCGGACGACGCACCCGCAACGGTGGCGCATCGCCTGATCGAGGACACAGACGCCGCGCTGGCGCGGCAGACGCTGTTGCAGGCAGCGTCGTTGCCCGTCGATGTTCCCGGTGTACGCAATGATCCTGCCGTGCCGCGCTGGAATTTCGAAATCCCGTTTGCCACCCCGCAAGGCACGGCGATCGCGCAATTCGAGATTTCGCGCGACGGCGGAGGCAACGGTGAGGCCGAAGCCGCGCGTGTCTGGCGGGCGCGGTTTTCGCTGGATGTCGAGCCGAACGGGCCGGTGCATGCGCTGGTGTCGCTCAGCGGCGGACGCACGTCGGTGCGGATGTGGGCGGAGCGGCCCGCGACTGCGGCGCAATTGCGGATCAACGCGCCGCAACTGTCGCATGCTTTGCGCGAAGCAGCCCTTGAGCCGGGCGACATCGTGATCGGCGACGGCGCGCCGCCGAAGCCTGCGCCGCCGCCGGCCGGGCATTTTCTGGATCGCGCGCTATGATTTCGGAGACCAGAAACACGCTGGCAGTTGCGCTGCATTACGACAAGAAAGGCGCGCCGCGCGTCGTCGCCAAGGGCAAGGGCACGCTCGGCGACAAGATCATCGAGATTGCCAAGGAAAACAACATTCCCATCGAGGAGAATGAAGTGCTGGCGGGCGCGCTCTCCAATGTCGAACTCGGCGACGAAATTCCCGCCGAGCTCTACAAGGGTGTCGCGGAAGTCCTGATCTTCGTGATGCGGCTGTCGGGCCGGCTGCGCTAGCGCGCGGGCGGTGGGCCGAAGAAGCCGATGATCTTGGTCAGGCGGCCGTCGGGGCCGGTTTCGCCGATATCGATCGATATGTCGCCAGCGGTTCCGTCGGCCCGCACCAGCCGCCAGAGGAAGCGGAGCACATTGTGATGTGCGTCTGTGCCGCTCATGAATTCGAGATAGGCGCCCGGACGACCGCCCTGAACCTCCTTGATCCGCCGGGACAGCGCCTCCCGTCCGGTCACTTCGACATTGGGATCGACATAGACGCCGTTATCGGCCCAGCACTGCGTCAGCAGCGCGTTGCGCCTGGTATCGTCGGTCTCGTTCCAGGCCGCGATATACTGTTCGGCGATCCCTGCCGCCTTGCCGCTGTCCATGAATGTTTCTCCCTGATTTTTTGCGACGGTAGCGGATTCATCCATGCAGGTCCAAGCGCGGCCATGCTTTCAACATGAAACGCGGCAATTTGTCTGGCCCTCATTGCTCCGGAGCGTATCCCGTGATTCACCGCCGCCACGCCATCGGCCTCCTTGCCGCCGCCGCTGTCATTCCATCGCGCGTTCTTGCCGATACGGCGCCCGAATCGGAAGTTCGGAAAAGCCTGCTGAAGCATTTCACCGACGAGGGCACTGCCGGTACGTTTGCGGCGTTCAAGACTGACGACAAGAAATTGATCGTCAGCGACGGAACGCGCACCCGAAGCGCAATCCTGCCGGCCTCCACCTTCAAGATTCCGAATTCCATCATTGCGCTGGACACCGGCGTCGTCGCCGATCCGGACAAGGACGTATTCAAGTGGGACGGCGTGACGCGCAGCATTCCCGAATGGAACAAGGACCACACCCTGCGCACCGCCATCGCGGTCTCCGCCGTGCCGGTCTATCAGGAGATCGCGCGGCGGATCGGCGCCGAGCGGATGCAGAAATATGTCGATGCCTTCGACTACGGCAACCGCAACATCGGCGGCGGCATCGACCGGTTCTGGCTGACGGGAGATCTGCGGATCAATCCGATGCAGCAGATCGCATTTGTCGACAAGCTGCGGCGCGGCGTGCTGCCGGCCTTGAAGCGCGCGCAGGAATTGACCCGCGATATTCTCACCGTCACCAAAGCGGGCGACAGCATCATCCGCGCCAAGACCGGACTGATCGGCGTCGATGACCGGACCGCGATCGATGGGGTCAAGGCAAGCCTCGGCTGGCTGGTGGGCTGGGCGGAGAAGGGCGGCGCGCAGACCGTGTTCGCGCTCAACCTCGACATTCGCGAACCGAAGCATACCGCCAGCCGCATGACCATCGCGCAGCAGTGCCTGCGCGACATCGGCGCGATCTGATCCGGCAGGCCGCTGGCCTGTCGGCCATTGCATGACGGGCCTGCGGCCGGGTCGGCCAGTGGATTCCTGTCGCAAAGTCGCTAGTCTGGCGCCAACCAGAAAAGCAGGGAGAGACCACGCATGTCAGCATCGGCCTGGAAAAACATTGCCACACGTTACAACGCGGCGTGGAACGCGCACGACGTTGCGGCGATCATGGCGATGCATGCCGACGACACCAGCTATCAGCGCCACGGCAGCCCGAAAGTGTACAAGGGCAAGGAAGCCGTCGCCGAGCAGTTCGGCAAGGATTTCTCCGGCCTGCCGGGCCTGCGCTTCGAGGGTGTCGCGCTCTATGGCAGCGACGATCATTTCGTCTCGGAATCGATTCTCACCGCGACCAAGCCCGACGGCACACCTGTGACGATGGAGTTGGTCGACGTCATCACCCTGCGCGACGGCAAGGTGGTCAGCAAGTCGAGTTACTTCGTCGCCAGCCGGCCGGCGAAGTAGATTCCCTCATGGTGAGGAGCGCGTCTTCGCGCGTCTCGAACCATGAGGTCAATAACATTCCTCATCCTTCGAGACGCGGCCAAAGGGGCCGCTCCTCAGGATGAGGGCTTACTTACCCGCCGCATTCTTCCCGATCCGCCCCAGATGCGTGAAGCCAAATCCCGCGTCGTATTTCAGGCCGTAGCCGAGCGCGCGGTCGATGCCGATATGCGCGCTCCAGATCAGCGCGAGGTGCATCGCCAGCGCGGACGGCATCACCATGCCGACGATGCCGAGCAGCATCGGCAGGATGGCGGCGTGGGCGATGTTGTAGGTGGCGGCGCCCGCGCGCGGGCCGCCGAGATAGCCGAGAAAGCTCAGGTCCGGCGCCAGCAGCAGCAACGCGAACATCCCCCACGAGCCTTCGAAATAGCTGTAGAACACCATGCTGGCGATGGCGAGGGCGGCGCCTTCCAGCCGCAGCAGGGTGCGGACCCCGCCGGTTGCAGCCCCGGCCGGCATTGTCGCTGGTATATCGCTCATGGCCGCGAATCCCCTGTAAAATCGCAGTTTATCACGCCGCGCGGGGCAGCCGTGCGCCGATAGTCCGCTCTGGCTGGGGCATTTTCCCTTGCCCAAACAGCGTGCTAGAAAGCGGGCCACACATTCCGGAGCAGGGCGGCGCGTGCCGCCGCAGGTGGGGCCAGATCCATGAAGCACATCCTCGAAGCACTCGATGAACGCCGCGCCGGAGCCAAGAAGGGCGGCGGTGACAAGCGCATCGAGGCGCAGCACGCGCGCGGCAAGCTGACTGCCCGCGAGCGCATCGAACTGCTGCTGGACAAGGGCTCGTTCGAGGAATTCGACATGTTCGTCGAGCACCGCTCGGTCGAGTTCGGCATGGACAAGACCAAGATTCCGGGCGACGGCGTGGTCACCGGCTGGGGCACGGTCAACGGCCGCACCATCTTCGTATTCGCGAAGGACTTCACCGTGTTCGGCGGCTCGCTGTCTGAGACCCACGCGCTCAAGATCACCAAGCTGCAGGACATGGCGCTGAAGGCGCGGGCGCCGATCATCGGGCTGTACGACGCCGGCGGCGCGCGCATCCAGGAGGGCGTCGCGGCGCTGGCGGGCTATTCCTATGTGTTCCGCCGCAACGTCATCGCCTCGGGCGTGATTCCGCAGATCAGCGTCATCATGGGGCCGTGCGCCGGCGGCGACGTCTACTCGCCGGCGATGACCGACTTCATCTTCATGGTGAAGAACACCAGCTACATGTTCGTCACCGGCCCGGACGTGGTGAAGACCGTGACCAATGAAGTGGTCACCGCGGAGGAACTCGGCGGCGCCAGCGTGCACGCCACCAAGTCCTCCATTGCCGACGGCGCATTCAAGGACGACGTCGAGACGCTGTTGCAGATGCGCCGGCTGATCGACTTCCTGCCCGGCAACAATACCGACGGCGTGCCGGAATGGCCGAGCTTCGACGACATCGAGCGCGTGGACATGTCGCTCGACACGCTGGTGCCGGAGAATCCGAACCAGCCTTACGACATCAAGGAACTGATCCTGAAGGTGGTGGACGAGGGCGACTTCTTCGAACTCGCCGATACCTTCGCCAAGAACGTCGTCACCGGCTTCGGCCGCATCGCGGGCAAGACGGTGGGCTTCGTCGCCAACCAGCCGATGGTGCTGGCGGGTGTGCTCGACAGCGACGCCTCACGCAAGGCCGCGCGCTTCGTGCGCTTCTGCGACGCCTTCAACATTCCGATCGTCACCTTCGTGGACGTGCCGGGCTTCCTGCCGGGCACCGCGCAGGAATATGGCGGGCTGATCAAGCACGGCGCGAAACTGCTGTTCGCCTACAGCCAGTGCACGGTGCCGCTGGTCACCGTCATCACGCGCAAGGCTTACGGCGGCGCGTTCGACGTGATGGCCTCGAAGGAGATCGGCGCGGACATGAACTACGCCTGGCCGACGGCGCAGATCGCGGTGATGGGCGCGAAGGGCGCGGTGGAGATCATCTTCCGGCAGGACATCGGCGATGCCGAGAAGATCGCCGCGCGCACCAGGGAATACGAGGACCGCTTCCTGTCGCCGTTCGTCGCCGCCGAGCGCGGCTATATCGACGACGTGATCATGCCGCACTCGACCCGCAAGCGCATCGCGCGTGCGCTGGCGATGCTCAAGGACAAGCACGTCGACGTGCCGATGAAGAAGCACGACAACATTCCGCTGTGATGACGAACGAGATATTTTATGTCGAAATTGTCGTTAGCCAAAAGTCTGAAGAATTTTTTTGATCGATTGCCGTCTGGCTCTGGGGGCTCTCGTAATGTTCGGAAAGCGATAAGTGAGGCGTTCTCCATCGAGGAGAATAGCGCGGAGATGCAGCTGCTATTGTACACGCAGATGGATAACTTCGAGCGCCTACTAGTTCAAGTTAGGCTATCTTCAATCGAAAATGACGCGAAGCGGCGATACCTAAAGGATATTGGAACGCTATCCGCTATCGTCCATTATCCAAGATTATTTCAGAGTTTTGAAACGGCGCGAAGCGAACTCATTGACCGGCATGCCCATACTTTGACGTATCTAAACGATGCTCTAAAGGTTGGCGACGATCTGCATGAATCCATTGATCGGGACATCGACGAATTGTCGAGGCAGTTACAAGATGTTTTAGAGGAGTTGTCTTCGTCTGATCTTCCTTTGAAAGTCAGGGGCATACTATTTTCTCAGATTTCGCAGCTCTTATTCCTTTTGAAGAACTTTCAATCTGTTGGTGTTGATAAAGTCTGGGAAGTGGCGTCAGCCACCTATGTAACCATCCAAAAAGAGGCCGCGACTATAGCGACTTCAACTAAGAGTGGCTTTCTCAAGCGCGCCGCCGTTGGGATTTCCGCATTGGTTGGAGCGCTCGCTATTGTCGAGGCTGGAACAAGTCATGTAATTGGTACTGCGAAGAATTTGGAGAAGGGGATTGAACTTATCGAAAAGTGGAGGGGCGAAGTTCCGCAGATCGAGTACAAGCCATCTTCAACAACTGAAGGTGGAGTTGTCGCTACGTAGTGTTGATCATGCCCCACATCCTCGTTGTCCGCGCCACTGTCCCCGATGAATCGCAACGCGCTGCGTTCGATGCGTGGTATTCGCGCGAGCATCTTCCCGACGCCGTGAAGTCGTTCGGCTCTAAGCGCGCGTGGCGCTACTGGCTCGCCAACGATCCCGCCGTGCATCTGGCGATGTATGAATTCCCGGACCGTGCGTCGCTCGATGCCGCCGCGGGCGGCGAGGAGATGAAGCGGCTGATCCGCGATTTCGACCGCGACTGGCCGGGCATCAAACGCACGCGCGATATTCTGGTGCAGGCCGAGGCCTACGCGGGGTAGGCCTATCGTCCGGATGCAGCGAAGCAAAATCCGGTCTTTTGCGGTGTTCTGCATTAGGTGTCGCGCCGCCCGCTTCGCGCAAGCGATCGCCACGTATCGGCACATCATCGGGGTAGCTGCTGATTTCTCGCGCGCCTTCAGGCCCGCCAGATCCGCGCGCTTGCGCCGGCGGCGATCTGCAGCAGCGCGCCGAACAGCCAGCAGGCCCCGAGAAAGAGACTCCACGTCAATGCCGGTGCTGCGTCGAACACGATACTGAAAACCGACAGCAGCGCGGCCAGCGCCGCGAGGAATGTCCCTGCGGAGCTGAGCAGTTCGACCGGATCGGTGGGCAGGGCGCTGTCGCCGCTCGGCAGGAGGGTGGCCCTGCCGGTGCGGTGAGGCGGAATGTCGATCCCGAGATAGAAGCCGATGGCGCCGAGCATCATCAGGAACAGCACCAGCGCCACCGAGCCGAAGGCTTCGACGCGGGTGCTGGCGATATGGGTTGCGACGAACAGGCCGCATGATGCGCCCGCCATGGCGAGCCCGAGGCGCTCGATCACATGGGCGCACCGGCTGCGCGCGAGCTAGTGGCGTGGCGGGTGATCAGGCTCTCTGCCATCATCTACCAACCCCGGAACCGCAAAAGGTTGCATCCTCCTGCAAATATTTTTGGCCGGCATGGCCGCGCGGGGCGCGCGGCTGGCTCTGTTGCGGCTGCCTCCCGCGCTGCAGCAGCGGCGGAATGTGCTACGTCTTCGCCATGGAGCCCGCCGAATCGGTTCTTTTCTTTTTCGGATTGTTCGCCATGGTCGCCGAGGCCATGACGGCGGCACTTGCCGCCGGGCGGCGCAAGATGGACTGGTTCGGCGTCGCGATGCTGGGATGCGTGACCGCGCTCGGCGGCGGCTCGCTGCGCGATGTGCTGCTCGGGCATTATCCACTGCTCTGGGTGAAATATCCGATGCTGCTGCTGCTGACCGGCGGCGCGGCGCTGCTCACCATCGCGCTGGCGCGCGTGGTGCATCGCTTTCACACTCTTTTTCTCGTGCTCGACGCGATCGGCCTCGTGGTCTTCACCATCATCGGCTGCAGCGTCGCCATGAAGATGGGGCAGCCGCTCACCATCGTGGTGGTGGCCGGCATGATCACCGGCTGCGCCGGGGGCGTGCTGCGCGATATTCTTTGCACCGAGGTGCCGCTGCTGTTCCGCAGCGAGCTTTACGCCAGCGTCTCATTGGTGACCGGCGCGATCTATGTCGCGGGCACGCATTTCGGCACCGAGCATGTGGCGGTGGTGGTCGGTTCGGTGGCGTTCGGCCTGACGTTCCGCCTGCTGGCGATCCGCTACAAGTGGGAAATGCCGAAGTTCATCTATGAGCGCGAAGGCCCGCACTGAGCCTTCGATGCTTGGCCGCCGGCTTGACTTTTGCCGTATCGGAATATAATCCTATTTCGCTTTTGCCCGCCGCGCTCATGACGCGGAGGGGCAGGAGCCGCAGCGGCCACCCCGGACGCGGGGCGTGTGGCTGGTGGAGCGCCGGGAGGCGCTGCGTTCGGACGGAAGGCCTCGCAAACCTTTCCGTTGCAGAACGCGCGCGCCTCGCGAGACGGATTCGCAACCCGTTCTCGTCAGGCTCGCGGACGGACCCCTCGCCAGGGTGCGTCACAAGGGTGCCTCGCAAGCACTCTGGCGCCTCCCGGCGCTCCATTTCTTCTTGAGAAGAAATGAAAACGGGACAGGGTCATCCGCGCCCTCGATCGCAGCGGATGATCTCGCACGTCTGCGCTTGCGTCGTTTGCGCGCACACCTGTTGCGAAACAAATAGGCAAGGTGCGCGTTATGTTTTCATGCGCAAGAAAAAACCATCGCCCATGCGGACGCAGCCTCTCGACGATGGCCGCGACAGGCCGCAGCCGATGACATCGCGGGTGAGGGTGGTCGGGCCGAAGCAGCCTGAGCGCAATGACAGGGCGCAGTGCGAACGGGTGCGCACGAAGGCGCTGCGAAAGCAGCGCGATGCATTGCGGACGTAAAGTTCGCGTCGCACTGGCAATGGTTGCATCGGACATATCACACACAGATCCGTGATCGCAGGAATGACCGCAAAGAAAAACCCCGCCGAAGCGGGGTTTGCATTTTGTGCGCGGATGCGCTGCTCACCACCAGGTGCGGCAGACGCGGCGGCCCGGACCCCAGTAACGGCACTTGCGCACAACCGGCGGGCGAACGACCACGACACGGTTGGCGCGGCAGCGGCCATAGGGACCGCGATGGAATCCCGGACCGCAGCCCTGCGCAACATGAATGACATCGCTGGCGGTCGATGCGGGCGCTACAGGCATTGCATTGGCCGCGCCGAGGCCCGCGGCGGAGACGGCAAGGAATGCGGCTGCGTAAAGGGCTTTCATGGGATGTGTCCTTCCTGAGATGGTTTTGCAGTGCGTTCGACATTGGCCAGGGGATGGCCGGCAAAACTGAATTGAGTCGCCGGCCTGCTGGCCGGCGCGCGCACATTAGTCGCGGGAAGATTGACACAAGATGAACCAAATGTGGTCCGCTTGCGACGAATCCCGAGGTCTTGGGCCTGAGGCAAGGAGGCCGGTTTTCATGCGATCATCAGAACTCGTAAGAGCTGCGACACAGCTTCACGGTAATTAACCGCATCTGACGGAACCAATCGGGTTCACACCGTGTTCATCACGAATGCGAAACACTCGTATCGTTGAAACTGCTCTTACACGGAGGACTATCCTGATGGAACGTCGTGAATTCCTGAGATTTGCGTTTGGCGTCGCCGCCGGCGCGGGCGCCATCGCCGCCGCTGCGTCGGCCGCCACCGCTGCTCCGATGCTTGCTCCGCAAAACGATCTGACGCCGCGCAAGGAGCCGGACATCGCCGCGAAGCCTGCGGTTGCGGATCAGGACGATCTCGCCCGTGCCACGCCGGAGAATGTGCATTGGCGCCGCCGGCACTACCGCCGCCGCCGTTACTGGCACCGCCGCCGTCACCACCGCTGGTAAGCAGCGCGCATAGAATCAAAAAGCCCCGGTTTCGAGTATCGAAGCCGGGGCTTTGTTTTGCAGATCGGTTTTAGTCCCTGACGCATTTGCCGAGCAGATTGCGGCGATAGCCAAGCTGACATTTGCGCGCGAACATTCGCATCAGCTTCGGGCCCTTCGGCTCCGGGCGACACACGCCGCTGGACAGACGATGAAATCCGACGCCGCATCCGTCCTTGATTCTGACGATTGCATTGGGCGGATCGACGGCGAGGCGCGGGTGCGGCGCGGCTTCCGCGCCATTGCCTGCCAGCAGCGCGGCGCCGAGAACAACGGTTGCGAGAAGCGCCTTCATCTCAATCCTTCATACCGAACGTGGCGTTCATGATCTATTTTGAAACGAGGAATCCAAGCATCAACTCGTTGAACTTCGGCTCCGCTTCGAGAAACACCAGGTGGCCGACGTTCGGAATCACCTCTGCTTTGGCGTTAGGCATCCTGGCCGCCAACGCCTTGGCGAGATCGGCATTCTGCCCCATCTTCGGCCGCAGCGCTTCCGGCGCGTTCGGCTTGCCCGGCGCGTTATGGTCGTCCGCCCCCATGATGAACAGTGTCGGCCGGTCGATCAGCGGAATCTCGTGCGCCACCGGTTCGCGGTAGATCATCTGCGCCGAACTGACGAAGGCGCGCAGCCAGCGCGGATATTCGGGCGAGCCCTTGATGTTGAAGCGCGCGTCGATGAACGGCGTGATCTGGTCCGGTGGCAGCTTCAGCGAATAGTTGGTGACGAGCTGCTTGCGATAGCCGTCGGCGGTGAGCTTGTCCTCGTTCTCGATGATCTTCTCGGTCGGCGTCGGCGGCACATAGAGCCGGTAGTCTTCAAGCCCGATGGGGGCCGCGAGCAGCAGATGCGAGACGCGGTCGGGATAGGCGCGGGCGATGCGCACGCCGAGCATGCCGCCGAGCGAATGCGCCACGACATCCACTTGTGGTAATTGCAGATGATCGAGCAGGGCGACGGTGTTGCGCGCCAGGATATCGAAATGCAGATCGAACGCCGGCTTGGAGGATTTTCCGAATCCGATCTGGTCCGGCACCACGACGCGGTAGCCGGCGTCGGTCAGCGTCTTGATCACCGGGGCCCAGTAGCTCGACGGAAAGTTGCGGCCATGCAGCAGCAGGACGGCGCGGCCGTTCGGCGCCGCGGGCGCGACATCCATATAGGCCATGCGAACCTGCTCGCCCTCGTTGGTCAGCGGCAGCATGTGGACCGGGTAGGGATAGGCGAAGCCTTCGAGGCCGATGCCGTACGGCTCCTTCGCGGCGGCCGGCTGCTGCGCGTGGGCGGTGACAAGCGGGAGCACGGTCAGCAGCGCCGAGCCGAGCAGCGATGAAGCAAACAGAAGCGCCAAACGTCGCGTCATGAATCTCTCCCGGATTTCTGCGGCACTCTTAGCGCCGTGGGCCCCGAAATCAAAGATCAGCCAAAGATGGCGTCATGACAAAGTGGTGACGTCAACACTTCGTGTGGTTACGTGAACGCTCTCAGAGCTTCGGCGCGTTGCCGAGCGGCGTCTTGTTGAGCGCTTCGTTCTTCTCGGCCGCGAAGGCGTCGGCGTCGATCTTGGTTGCGCTGGCGATCTGTTTGAAATCGATCAGAGTGAATTCAGCCTTGCTGACGCGATCCGGCGTGATGCCCGGGAAGATCTCGACCGACACAAGGCCGTCACAGTTCGCGGCCTTGGCTTCGGTGACGAGCTTGTCGAGGGTTTTCTCCAGCGCCTGCACGCGTTTCAATTCGGCGACACAGCTACCGCGTCCGTTGGCGTCGTTGAGCGCCACGGCGATCTTGGGATTGATGGGGGCGTTGAGCGCTTCCAGCGCGGTGGCGGGGGTGTATTTCTGCTTCACCGACATGATCTTGCCCGCCTTGTAGAAGTAATACAGGCGTCCATCGCCGATTGCGGTCGGCGCGCCGTATTTCGCCGTCACGCGCTCGATCATCTCGGACTTCAGAGGCTGCTTGTTGGTGGCGAAGCCCAGCATGCGTGCAATGTAATAGGCGCGGTTGGCGCTCGCCGGCGACGAGAAGACCGCAATCATCGACTCGCCGGGGTGGGTGCTGGTCGGCAACAGGGTGAATTTCATCGCCGTGACATAGGTCACGTTGGTGCCGCCGAATTTCTGTTGCGCGGTCTCCGGCTTCACGCCGGGAAGATCCTTCAGATAGGACTCGAAAATCGGCGCGGCCTTGCTGCCCTCGGTATTGCTCGACAGGCCGACGATGTCCGGCTGGAGCTTTCCGGAAAAGGCACTCTCGGGCACCTTCGGCTTGATATCGTAGGCCCAGCCGGCCGCGGGAACCGCGATCGGAGATAGCGCAAGAAATGCCACGAGGCCATAGCGAAACATGAAGCACCTGCTTGGAAAATCGAGAAAACAAAGCGCATAAGCGCGCCGAATTACGCCAATTTTTGCGCTGTGCTGTCAACAGCGGATTGTTGCACGAATCGGTCTTCGCGGTGAGCCGGGCCGTGAATTGCGCCACGCCGTTCGCTGAAAAACCCACGCTATGATTGCCTTTTCCGCGTCTGGCCCTTGTTAACGATAGATGCAACCGGACGTCGCGCCGGCCGATTGATTTCGCCGCTCGCGACCGGCATCGTGACTGCACAACGAAAAGACTGGCCGGAGGAAACAGATGCCGATTTCGACACAGCAAAAATGCGCGGACTTCCGGACATTGCACGCGAGCGGATGTTTCGTGCTGCCAAATCCCTGGGACGCGGGCAGCGCGA